>UQUL01000008.1 GCA_900544235.1 uncultured Collinsella sp. | reverse complement strand
GCTCGGAGATGTGTATAAGAGACAGCTACGATGCGGCGGGCGGCGTGCCGGCCTTTGCCGAGATCAAGTTTTCCATTAGCTCCAACCGCGGGTGCTTTGGCGAGTGCTCGTTTTGCGCCCTCACCTTCCACCAGGGCCGCGTGCTGCAGATGCGCAGCCACGACTCGATCATGCGCGAGGCCGAGCTGCTCACGCGCGACCCCGAGTTTAAGGGCTACATCAACGACGTAGGAGGGCCGACGGCCAACTTTAGCCGTCCTGCCTGCGACAAGCAGCTCAAGCGCGGCGTATGCAAGAACAAGCGCTGCCTGTGGCCGAGCGTGTGCAAGAACATGGTGGTCGACGAGAGCGGCTACACACAGCTGCTGCGCGACCTGCGTCAACTGCCGGGCGTCAAAAAGGTCTTCGTGCGCAGCGGCATCCGCTTTGACTACACCATGGCCGATGCCTCGGACGAGTTTTTGCGCGAGCTGCTAGAGCACCATGTCTCGGGCCAGCTACGCGTGGCACCCGAGCATGTGAGCGACGCGGTGCTCTCCGTGATGGGCAAGCCGAGCCGAGCCGTCTACGATGCGTTCTGCCGTAAATTTGAACGTTTGAACCGCGAATACGGACTCAAGCAGTACGTGGTGCCGTATCTGATCTCGAGCCACCCCGGCTCGACCATGAAGGAAGCCGTGGACCTTGCCGAAGCCGTGCGCGACATGGGCTACATGCCCGAGCAGGTGCAGGACTTCTACCCCACGCCGTCCACCATGTCGACCTGCATGTACTACACCGGCGTAGATCCGCGTACCATGCAGCCGATCTATGTGGCGCGCGACCCGCATGAGAAGGCCATGCAACGCGCGCTCATCCAGTATCGCAAGCCCGAGAACTACAAGCTGGTGCGCGAGGCGCTGGAAAAGGCCGGGCGTCGTGACCTGATCGGCTATACAAAGCATTGTCTGATTCGCCCCGTGCCGCCACGCCCGGGCGAGACATCTGCTGGCGGTGGGCATGGCACCGGCAAGAAGGGCGGCAAGCCGCACGGTGGCGCCGCCGGCAAGGGACCCAAGGGCAGCAAGGGCCACGGTGGCATGTCGCGTGCGCAGAACACCGCCGGCCGTAACCGCGCGGCCCAGGGACGTCAGGGCGCCAACGGCGGCGGGCGTCGCAACTAGCGTGGCGAGGGCCAGCCGGCGTCTCTTGGCCAGCCGGCGTCTCCTCATCGCCCAAGCGTGTTTTCCCTAGGGGAAACACGCTTGGGCTGTCTCCAGTCGTGATTTCCCTAGGGGGAACACGCTCAGACACGCCTAGCCGTGTTTTCCTTAGGGGAATCACATTTACTGACGGGAGCGAGCCAGCTGGCACGTCAGCTTGAGCGACCGCATCGCCTCTACCAGTACGAAACCGGCGATGGCAACCGTGACTGCCACGTCGAGCGGCGTGCTCACAAACCACAGCAGGTCCATGAGATACGACCCAGCATTAAAGGCAAAGTGCAGCAGGATCGTATAGCGAAGCTTTCCGGTCGTCACGAGCACCCAGCCAAAAATGAGACCGGCAGCGCCCGCATAGCAACCCTGCACCCAATTCATGTGCATAAAACCGAAGATTGCCGCCTGCAGCACAATCGCCGCGGCGATACCCCACGTGCCTGGGGCCGCCCAGGGCACCATGGCTCCGTCCTGCGCGCTCGCACGACGCCGGCGCTTCCAAAGTGGGCGGCACTGCGGATTAAACGCTCGGAGCGAAAACTCAAAGATGATGCCGCGCACCAGGAGCTCTTCGCAAAACGGCGCGCCGAGCACCGTGGTCAGGACGGCCAGATAGCTCGTGTCGCCCATGCCTGTCTCCTCGACAAGTTCGCTGTAATCAGCCGCTGCCTCGGGCAACAGCGACAGCACGCCATCGCATAGGTAGCTAATGACCACCTGCAAGGACAGGCCAATCACGATAACGCAGGCGATGCGTTTCCACGCCCCACGCGCTCCCCCGCCGAGTGGATGCTCGCCCTGCCAGCGCGCCATAAACGAGCGCGGCCACAGATAACGCCACCACAGCAGCGCCATCAAAAACGACGCCGTCTGAGCGGCGGCCTGGAACCATTGGATATCGAGATTGTCGATCGGATAGCCCGTCAGCACCGATACGGCATCGAGAACTGAAAACAGGACCACGCTCAGGGCTATATCGGCAGCAACAACGCCAAAACAGGCAAGCGCCCACGCCATCGCATTGAGCATGCCAACCTCCTCAAAACCATTCCCTAGTTCTACCACAACTCGGCAGAGAGCTGATCCCATGGGGACGGAGGAAAACGGATCACTTATTGATGAGAATCGGGCGCAGTGCCAAAGGCCCCGCTGGGCGAAATGTCGAACGGAAAGGTGCCGCAGCGATTGAACGCGGCGATAAACATGCGGATGGCGTTGGACGGCGTGGTGCCTACGAGCTGGGTTGCCGCCGCGAAGGCCGCCTTTTCCTCGGGCAAGACCTTCGCGACAACCGGGGTCATGTGTTCTGCCATGGCGCTTCCTTTTTGAAACGACGGTGGTGCGGATAGATGCGGGCCGCGCGGCTGGGCGACGGGCTGTGAAGGCAACCCGATTGGCCCGCATCCAGAGTTTGTTTCTACGGCGTTGGTATTACTTGGTATTCCTAAGTATTACCCCGCAGATAGAATACCATACCAGACCCCATGGGAACGGAGAAAAACGGATCATTTTTGTTGCTGAGTAAGTATTTAGAGCGTAATGATGTCCGAGATATTGAGGGCCTGAGCGTCAGCGGCATCGTGTGTGGCAAGCAACAGCATGCGGCCGTCGAGCAAGTCGAGCACGACCTCGGCGCATGCGTCGCGCGCAGCGGTATCTAGACCGGTAAAGGGCTCGTCCAGAATCACCGCGCCGCCCGGGCACAACAGAGCTCGAGCGATCTCGACGCGACGGCGCTGCCCGCCCGAAAGCTCGGCCACGCAAGCACGCACATCGACCCCCGGCACCAGCAGGCGCAGCAGGGCTGCGGCGCTCGAGGCGTCCACGCGCGCGTCGGCGCACACCAGCACGTTATCCAAAGCCGAGGCGCCCTCTACCAGGCGCACATCCTGAAACACCATGGAGCACGGCACGCACTCCCCCGCCGCCAACGCAAGCAACGTCGACTTGCCCACACCCGAGGCGCCCATCACGCAGGTACGCCCACCAGCAGGCACGCGAAATACCAGTCCGTCGAGCGCCGGCGCCCAGGGCGCCCGATCGCCCACGGCGAGCGCAAGCTCCGCTGCAGCGCCATCACCAGCAGAGCCGCCCACACGCCCGCAAGCGCCGCGCCCATGCGCCCGCACGGCAGCACGCCATCCCACGGGCCCCGAAGCCCGCAGCAACCACACCAGCACGCGCTCGCATGCCCACGAGGCGGCAACGACTAGCACGGTCCACGCCAGCAGGTCAGCCGTCTCGATGAGCAACTTCGCCTGATAGATGCGCTCGCCCACGGTGCCCACCGCCATGCCGATGAGCTCCGCTGCCACGCCGGCCTTCCAGCTCATGCCAATCACGGCGCGGGCGCACGAAAGCACAAACGGCAGAACTTCGCGCCAGGTGTGGGCACAAAACAGTCGCCAGCCCCGCACGCCATGCAGGCGGAACATCTGCTCCAGTGGTTTATCCGCTTGCGCCAAGCCCTCGACCAGTGAGAAATATACGCCCGGCAGCGCCATCAAAAAGACCGCCGCAATGCTCACGCGCGCCGACCCCAGCCAAATGAGCAGCAGGACCACTACGCAGGCAACCGGCGTCGCCTTAACAAACGAAAGCGCCGGCGCCACCAGGCGGGCAAACGTCCGCGACCGCACCGAGACTCCCGCCAACACGCCACCACACACCGCGGCAAGCGCCAGCCCGCCCAGTATCCGCACGCCCGAGCCCACCAGAATCGCCCACGTGCTGGCATCACACACCAGCCGCAGCAACGCCACCACGACAGCGCCCGGCCCCGGCAAAATCAACGGCTGTGCCACCAACGCCGCCGCAAAGACCCACACGGCAAGCCAAAAGGCGGCAACGGCACCTGCTGCCGCCACCGCCTTCATACGCTCTGTCATTTGTCGAGCAAACGCACGCACGGGCTACTCCATGTAGTAGAAATCGTCAGCCGGGAGCTTGCCGCCCACGGCGCTCGCGTCCGCATCGGCCAGCTCCTGCAGGTACCCGCCGAGCGCCGCCTTCATATCCTTCCCCGTCTGGCACACGAGCATGCACCCGGGAATCGCCTTTTCGGCAATCGCGGCGTTATCGACGATACCCGCATCGACCACGGCCTGCGCCCAGTCTGCCGGCGCCGCATTGACGGCTTTCACGCTCGCCTCATGGCAGCGCAAGAATTCCGCCACGGCCTCGGGATGCTCCTCGGCAAAGGTACGGCATACCACGGTCACGCCCGTCAGCAGACGCGAGCCCGTGTCACCCGCCAGCTCATCCCACACATCAGTCAGATTTACCGGTGCCGACAGCTTGCCCTCGCTCTTGGCGATGGCAGCGGTCTTGAACGGCTCGGGCAGCACGCCCACAGCGGACGGGTCGGCAAGCAAGGCCGACAGCACCTCGGTGGGCTCGCTCTTAAACTCGAGCGTCACCTGGCCGGTCAGGCCCGCGCGCTCCAGTAGGTAGTTCATGACGTACTCTGGCGTGGCGCCCTTGCCCGTCATGTAGACGGTGCGACCCGCCAGGTCGCCAAACGAGGCCACACTCGCGTCGCCCGTCACAACGTTCAGCACGCCCAGTGTGTTGATGTCGATGACCTGCACCGCGCCCTCGGTCTTGTTGTAGAGCACGCTCGCCACGTTGGCCGGCACCAGGGCAATGTCGACATCTCCCTGAATGACCTTGGGCACGATCTCATCGGCTGCGGCGCTGATCGCAAAGTCGAACTCGTTGTCCGTCTCGCCACTCGCTGCCTGGTCCATAAACTGCACCAGACCGATCGACGTCGGACCCTTGAGCGAGGCGACGTGCACCTCAACCGGCTCCGCGGCGGCACCGTCAGTGGCAGACCCGGCAGCCGAGCCCGCGGCGGACCCGGCACCGGCAGACCCGCCACCGCAGCCAGCCAGCGCAAGCGACAACGCGCCCGCGGCAAGCGCCGAGGCAAATCCTCGGCGCGTCATTTCGACATCGAACGCGCGCATCGTTAGCACTTCCCCTCGTTAGGCATCATCCATGCGTGATGGTCGGTATGCAGCAACTCCTCGGCCAGCGGCGAAAGCGGCGCACCCAAGAACTCGCTGTAGCACGCCTGAACATCGGGATTCTCGTGCGAGAAGCGAATGTCCGCCTTCGCATCCAGGCCCCACAGCACCTGGCCGCGCTCGGCTGCCAGCTCGCAGCCGTCGTGGATGGGCTGACCGCCGCCACCGACGCAGCCGCCCGGGCACGCCATAACCTCAACGAAGTCATAGCTCGCACGGCCGTCGCGAATCGCATCGAGCAGGCGGGCGGCGTTGCCCAGCCCGTGCGCCACGGCGACGCGCACCTTGGTGCCATCGATATCGGCCACGGCTTCCTTCCAGCCGTCGAGTCCGCGCACGTCGGTAAAGAAGTCCGCATCGGGGTTCTTGCCCGTCACCAGGTAATATGCCGAGCGCACGGCGGCCTCCATCACGCCGCCCGTGGCGCCAAAAATCACGCCCGCGCCCGTGCCAAAGCCCAGCGGCGTATCAAGCGGCTCCTCGACCAGCGTGTCCACGCTCACGTGGCTCGCGCGGATCATGCGTACCATCTCGCGCACCGTCAGCGCAACGTCTACGTCGGGCGCGCCGCCCTCGCCCACCATGCTCGGCAGCGCACACTCGGCCTTCTTGGCCGTGCACGGCATCACGGACACCACAAACAGACGCTCGGGCTCCACGCCCAGCACCTTGGCGTAATACGTCTTGGCAATAGCGCCGAACATCTGCTGCGGCGACTTTGACGTGGACAGGCTGTCGACAAACTCCGGATAGCGGGCCTTCACAAAGCGCACCCAGCCCGGGCAGCAGCTCGTAAACATGGGCCAGCCGCGGCTGTCGCCCTCACCCTTGGCAGCGGCGCCCAGGCGCTCGAGCAGCTCGGAGCCCTCCTCCATGATGGTGAGGTCGGCCGAGAAATCGGTATCGAACACGTATTCAAAGCCTACGCGACGCAGCGCGCACGCCAGAAGCTCGACGGTGGCCTCCTCGCGCGGAATGCCGAGCTCTTCACCCCAAGCACTACGTACGGCCGGCGCGATCTGCACCAGCACGATCTTGTCGGGATTAGCAGGCGCGTCAAACACGGTCTCGGTATCGTCGCGCTCGCGCAGTGCACCCGTCGGGCAATGCGTAATGCACTGGCCGCACGCGACGCAATCGGTCTTGCCGATCGGCACGCGCCCGCGGGTACCCACGGCGGTGTGCGTGGCGCGGTTGGTCAGGTCCCAAATCCCTAGGCCCTGCACGCTCTCGCACACCTTGATGCAGCGCATGCATTTAATGCACTTGTCGTTTTCGCGGATGATGGGGAAATCGAAATCCCAGCCCTCGCCCGCCAAATGCCTTTGATACGGCAGATAGAAAATGCCCAGGTCGTTGGCGATGGTCTGCAGGTTGCAGTTGCCGCTGCGCACGCAGCTCGTGCACTGCGAATCGTGCTGGGACAGCAGCAGCTGCACGTTGGTGCGACGGGCCTCGCGGGCCTTGGGGCTGTTGGTGTGGACCACCATGCCGTCGAGCACGTAGTTGTTGCAGGCGGCAACCAGCTGGTCGCAGCCCTCAACCTCGACCACGCACACGCGGCAGCCACCAATCTCGTTTAGATCGCGCAGGTAGCACAGGGTGGGAATCTGGATGCCGACGGACTTGGCCGCATCCAGGATCGTGGTATGCTCGGGAACCACGACCTCGCAATTATCGATAGTGAGCTTGACCATGTTGTGCGCTCCGTTTTCGCTGTTGTCGCCGACGGTGGTTTTGTTGAGCTCTACCATTCTAGGTTCCTCCCTCCGCGGAACGCGCCAAAGCCAAAGTGGTCGCAGCGCAGGCAGCGGCTCGCCTCCTGGCGCGCCTCCTCCTCGGTAAGGCCCTGCTCGACCAGATTCCAATCGTGAATGCGCTCGCCGGCCTCGCGCTCGCCCAGCTCGCAGCGGCCGCACTCGTGCTTGCCCTTAAACTGCACGGTCGGCAGCTCCACGTCGAGCTTGATCTTGTGGTCAAAGCCCAGGTAGCGGTCGATGTTTGCCGAAGCCACGCGGCCGGCGTTGATGGCACGGATGACGGTGGCGGGACCGGTCTGGCAGTCACCGCCGCTAAAGAGGCCATCGAAGTTGGGCACGGCGCCGTCCGAATCGGTAACGATGCAGCCCCACTTGCAGGCAATGCCCATCTCCTCAAACGGTTTGGAATCGATGTCCTGACCAATGGCCACAAACACGCGCTCGCAGGGGATGACGCGCTCGGGCGTGGCGGCGGCACGCGGAGCCGGACGACCGCGGCGGGGCTCGCCGATAATCTGCGGTTGCACGCGCAGGCCGCTCACGCGACCATCTTCGCCCGCCTCGATGGCGAGCGGCGCCGTGAGCTCCAGAACCTCGCAGCCCTCGGCCTGGGCGCCGGCAATCTCGGCATCCTGGGCCGTCATATCGCAGATGCGACGGCGGTAGACGATGCTCACCTTTTCGGCACCGCAGCGCACGGCGGAGCGCGCCACGTCCATGGCCACATTGCCGCCGCCGATGACGCACACGCGCTGGCCGCTCAGATCGGGCAGCTCGTCGTCGCCGATGGCACGCAGCATCTTGACGGCCGACTCCACGCCGGGCGCATCTTCGCCCGGAAGGCCGAGCTTCTTATCGCTGTGAGCGCCAATGGCCAGGTAGACGGCATCGAACTCGTCGCGCAGGCGGGCAAGCTCCTCGCCGTTGACGGAGTGATCGAGCTCAACGTCGATGCCGGCGCTCAAGATCCAGTCGATCTCGGCCTGCAGGCGCTCGCGCGGCAGACGGTAGCTGGGAATGCCATAGCGCAGCATGCCGCCCAGGTGGTGGCGCTGCTCAAAGATGGTCACCTTATGACCCATCACGGCCAGGTAGTAGGCACAGGAAAGGCCGGCCGGGCCGCCGCCGATCACGGCGACGCGCTTACCGGTGTTGTCCACTACATGCGGCTTGTGGTCGTTGAGGTCACTGTGCTCAACGGCAAAACGCTTAAGGGCAAGGATGTTCATGGGATCATCGACCATGCCGCGGCGACAGTGCATCTCGCAGGGATGTTCGCACACCAGGCCGCAAACGAGCGGCAGCGGGTTGTTCTTGCGGATGACCTTGACGGCATCGGCATAGCGGCCGGCCTCGACCAGCGAAATGTAACCGGGAATGTCGACGTGCGCCGGGCAGCCCGAGACGCACGGGACGCGGGCCTCGCGGTCAAAGCCACAGGAGTGCTCGCGGATGTGATGCTCAAAATCGTCGCGGAAGCCGCGAATAGCCGTGAGTGCCATGGCGCCAGCTTCGTAGCCGATGGCGCAGTCGCTCGAAAGGTAGATGGTGCGGGCGGTGCGCTCAATCAGGTTGAGCGTGGACTCATCGGCGCGCCCTTCGAGCACATCAGCGAGCAGGTCGCTCAGCGCGCTCAGGCCCACGCGGCAGGGCGTGCACTTGCCGCAGCTCTGGGTGGAGCACAGGTTGACGAGCGCTGCCGTAAACTCCACGGGACACGGGGCGAGCGAGCTCACCGCCAGACGACGTCCGAGCGCATCGTGCAGGTCGTCCATGACGGCCTGAGCGTGGCTGCGTTCCATTACATGCAGTCGAGCCATAAGATCCCCTCTCACATGGCAGCCCGGAGGCGAGGCCGGGCGAAATTGCTACACGCACAACACTGACCTAAAAAGTTGTTAGGTCTCCACGCAGTTCGGCAGGCGGCATGAAATGTCACCCTCAGCGGTGAAATAGAACATTACCGCAGATAAATGCCATATTTGATAAAACGCGTTACCAAACGACAATGCCCCGCCCACGCAATCACGTGGACGGGGCATTGCTCATGGTATGCGGCCAGCGACCCTGTTGCTTTTACTTAAGCTCGGGCCAGTAACCCTTGTTGGCCTCGATCATGTCGTCGAGAACCTCCTTGGCGACCTTCATCGACGGCACGGTCTTGTTGAGCGTAAAGGCCTTGAGCGCCTTCTCGTACGAACCCTCGATCGTAGCCTCGACCACGAGCTTCTCGGAGTTCAGCTGCTGCATCATGAGACCCTGCTGGAACAGAGGAATGTTGTCGCGGCTGATGACCTCGGGGCCGTTCTTGCCAATGTAGGCAGGCAGCTCGACCATAGCGTCGTAGGGCATGTTGGGGATAGCGCCCTTGTTCTCGCAAATGACCAGGAAGCGCTGCTTGGTGTCGTTCTTCAGAGCGATAGCCAGGTCGGCAATCCAGTCGCCGTGGCTGCCCGCATAGAACGTGCTCTCGTCGATCTCGCCGGTCTTCTCGTAGTGGTCGATGCCGTCGAAGAGATTCTTCTCGCGCGTCTCCTCAACCTCGTTAGCACGGGTGCGCTCGGGGTTGGAATGCTCGACGAACTCCTTCTGCTGCAGGTAGTAGTTCAGATACGTGTTGGGCAGGTACTCCGGGAAGCACTCCATGATCTCGTACTCGCCCTTCCAGACGTAGTACCAGCTGCCCTTGGTGTGGCGGTTCTGCTCGGGATGCTCGTCGGTGGCCTCCTCGGGCTTCTTTGCCATGAGCGAGCCCATGCCCTTGAGGTAGGAATCGGGCAGCAGGATCTCATGCTCCTTGATGTACTCGCGCAGCTGCGGGAGCACCTCCTCGCCCTTGTGGCGAATCGAGGTGAACCAACCAAAGTGGTTGAGGCCAAAGTAATCGTACTCGACATCCTTCTTGTCGATATCGAGCGCGGCGCAAACCACGTCGATGATCGCGATCGGCATGTCGCAGATGTTGATGATGCGAGCATTGGGACGCAGCACGCGGCAGCCCTCGGAGACGATGGCGGCAGGGTTGGAGTAGTTGAGAATCCAGTAGTCCTTCTTGGCGTACTTCTCGACGTCATCGATCAGCTCGACCATGGGGAAGATGGTGCGCATGCCGTAGGCAAGGCCGCCGCAACCGCAAGTCTCCTGACCCACGCAGCCGTGACGCAGCGGAATCTTCTCGTCCTGCTCGCGCATGGCGTAGCCGCCCACGCGCATCTGGGCAAACACGAAGCTCGCGTCGGTAAAAGCCGTCTTTTTGTCGGTGGTCACCGTAAGCTTGATGTCCAGGCCAAGGTCCTCGTGCAAAATCCAGTCAACGAGCACGCCGATCTTGCGCTGGCGCTCCTCGTTGATGTCGTACAGACGAATCTCGTCAACGTCGAGCTCGTCCTTGCGCAGGGCGATGGACTTGACGATGCCGGGGGTAAAGGTGGATCCGCCACCACACAGAGTAATGATCATTGTTTACTGCTCCTTCTCAATTGCGTTTTCGACCTTGTCGCGCATCTCGGCGACCTTCATGCCAAAGATGATCTGGATATTGTTGCCGTTGCGGTTGATGCCGCTGTTGGGCACGTGGTTGATGAGGTTCTCATCGATGAGGTCCGGGTTCTTAACGTTCACGCGGAGACGCGTAAAGCAGTTCTCGAGCTCTTCGATGTTGTCCTTGCCACCAAGACCTGCAACCAGGTCGGCAATGCCCGCATCGACGCCCTCTGCGGGAGCCGCGGCAACAGCGCCCTGCTTCACCGCGACAGACGCGGCGGCCTCGCCCTCGGCAACGGACTCGGCGAGCTCGGACTCCTCCTCGCGACCAGGCGTGTGGAGGTTGAGCTTCTTAATAAGGAAGGTGAAGAGGAAGAAGTACAGGGCGGCGTTGACGACTCCAAGCACCAGCATAACCGGCCAGTTGGTCTTGTCGACACCGAGGACCAGGTTGGAGACCACGATGTTGATGATGCCGCCTGCAGTCGAAGCGGGCACGGAGAGGACCTTGAGCAGGACCAGGAAGATGCCGGAAAGAACCGAGTGAACGACAAAGAGCACGGGAGCGGCAAAGACAAAGAGGAAGTCCATGGGCTCGGTCACGCAGGAGAGCACGGCGGTGATGATCAGCGGGATGATAACGGCTTTGGTCTTGTCCTTGTTCCCCTTGTAAGCGGTGACGATAAAGGCGAGACCGATGCCGATGTAGGGCCACAGGTTGTTGCAGGTATAGCTGTTGAAGTAGGTGCTATCGGAGAAGGGCTGGCCCGTCATTGCCATCTCGGCGACACGGATGGGATAGGCGCCGGCGATAACCTGATCACCCAGCGTCAGGGTGCCACCCACATCGGAGAACTGGAACGGGGTGTAGATGAGGTGGTGCAGGCCAGTGGGAACGAGCAGCTTGTTGAGCATACCGTAGATAAACAGACCGATGTTGCCCGACTCCTTAATGATGCCGGCAACGGAGGAGATGGCACCCTGGACAGGAGGCCAAACGATGCAGAAGCCAGCGCCCATGATCCAGGAGATGATGATCATGATCAGGAACGGAAAGCGAACGCCCGAGAACATCGAAAGGGCAATGGGGAACTGCTTGTTCGAATACTTGTTGAACACGGCACCGGTGATGCAACCAAGGATGATGCCGCCAAACACGCCGGTATCGAGCACCTGAATGCCCATAACGGTGGCCTGGCCGGTTCCGGTAAGGCCGAGCATGCCGCTCGCATCGGCAAGAGAGCCGGTGGCGTTGAGCACGATGTTGTTAGCCTGCAGGAACAGGAAGAACGACATCAGGGCGATCAGCGAAGCATGGCCCTTGTTCTTCTTTGCCATGGCGCCGGCGATGCCCACACAGAACAGAATCGAGAGGTTGTTGATGATAAACATCAGCGACTGGTAGACAACGGCGCCCACAAGCTGGAACGGACCGGAGCCCAGTACGGGGACCAAAGCACAAATGGTCTTGTTGGTCAGAATGATGCCCACGATGAGCAGGATGCCGGCAACCGAGAGATACATCATCGGCTGGACGATCGACTTCGCGAACACCTCCAACGGCGCTTTGAGGTTAACTTTCTTTTTTGCGGCCATAGCGGTACTCCCCTTCCTTTTCCGCAAATTGAGACAGATGTGCCCTGGACAAGACCGTAAGCCCTGCCTTATATCAATCGATGTGTGGGCACGTTATGCCTAGAGACCAGGTTCTCCAAGCAGGTTAACAATGTGATACGCGAGATAACTCTTCTCGGCATCGGTAACGACAACGTTATAGGTAGACGACAAGTGGGCGGCTATGGCGTCCGCGCACGAGAATGCGCACGGATACGCCGTTTCATCGATTCGGAACAGCGCGTCGCCATTGATTTGCCCGGCCGTGGGGTCAAGCGCCCGCTGTGCGAAAAACTGCAGGTGGCGGACGAAACGCTCATAGGGCAACGAGGTGTCGTCGAGGGTCGTAGCATAGCGCTCGGAAACAATCGCGAGCACGTCGCGAACAAGCTGGACCGAAACGATCAGACGATCGGAGCGTTGCGGCATGGCGGCGTTGACGATATGCAGCGTAATGAAACCCTGCTCCTCCTCGCTCATCTGGATGCCCATATACTCCTTGATAATCTGCAGCGCACGGCCCGCAAGTGCATACTCCTTGCGATAGAACTGCTGGATCTCGAGCAGCAACGGATTCTCACAGGAGACGCCCTTGCGCTCGCGCTCCAAAGCAAGGCTGATGTGGTCTGCGAGAGCAATGAGAATCTTGTCATTGATATCGACATTGAGCTCTCGACGAAGCATCTGAACGATGTCCTCGGAAATCACGAGGTTGACGGTGGGGATGGACTCCAAAAGATGTGCCAAGCGGTCAATCGTACGCGAATCCTGAGAAGTTCCCTCCTGCAACGCGTAGGTCTTTTCGACTGATGCCTCGTCGATGGCATCGCCGGCATGACGGCCAAAGCAGAGGCCTCGACCGATGACGATGAGCTCGGAGCCATCGTCCGAAGTGACCATTGCGACGTTGTTGTTAAAAACTCGCTTGATAACCACGGTACCCACCACAAGAATTTACTCGGAAAGCCAGATAACAGGCTCTTTAACAGCAACAGGGCCGGAAGCATGCTCGCGAAGAGTCGAGTTCCCCGAACGCTCGCACACGATAACGAAGACCGTGGGATCAAAGCCGGCAGCGCGAACCACGTCGAAATCGACCTCGACGAGGGGCTGGCCCGCGTCGACATGGTCACCCTGGGCAACAAGCGCATGGAAGCCCTTGCCCTCAAGTTTAACAGTGTCGATTCCGATATGCAGCATCACCTGAGCAGAGCTGTCGTCGGACATGATGCCCAGCGCGTGCTCAGTCGGAAACAGCGCCGCGACGGTGCCGGAAACAGGAGCGCACACCGTTCCCTCTTGGGGAACCACGGCAACGCCATCGCCCACTGCACGGCTGCTAAAAGCGGGGTCATTGGTATTTTCTAGATGAACAAGCTCGCCGGAAACGGGAGCGAGGATTTCGAACTCGGAAGCCGCAGTCGTCTGCTTATCCGAGCCACCCATAAGGCGAGAAAAGAAACCCATGGTGACATGTCCCTTCATAAATATAGCCCAACCAAAATCAATCGAATGCGCCCATTGAGACACACCCGTTCAAAGACTTTGGTTAGGCCCACGTCCGAGGGGACTCGGTAACCTTCCGCATTTCTTTTACGGGGGTTATTGTAGGCAACAGCAAAGCCAGAATAGTCATTATGACCGGCGAACGGTATTTTTTCTTCGATAAACGGTATTTAAGCGGCACTTAGGGACGTTCCTTTTCTGCCGGCACTCGGGGACACTCCTCACTCTGGTGCATTGGGGACAGGTTTGTTTGCACCAGGTCGGTGCAGATTAACCTGGCCCCATTGCGCCAATTTCGTATGCGCTAGATGAAGAGCTCGCATTCCTTCCGCACGACGCAAACCTTGCTCAGCATCTGGGAAACAGCGGATAGTTTGTTGGAATCAAGCTTGCGAGCACCTCGCGGACATACGGCGATGCAGCACATGCAGGAGATGCACGCCTCGCCAGCTGCTCGTTTGGGGTCACCCTTGTCGATAGCACAAACGGGGCACGCCGCGGCGCATGCACCGCAGGAGACACAATCCCCTGTTGCCTCGGGTGCCATGCGGTGACCTCCGGCTTGTTTATAAGGACGATTGCCGGGAATAGAGGGCTCGGATGTATCCTCGGCCAACAGCTTTTGCTGAATTTGCTGCGCAAACTCTGCGAGCTGCGCCGCATCCTGCGCATCCGGACGACCGGCAGCAAACTGTCGCGCAATGGAATGTTCTGCAATGGCCGCAACTGCCGCGATCACCCGGAATCCCGCATGCTTCGCAACGTCCTCCAGCTCTACGAGCGTGTCCTCAAACGCGCGGTTTCCGTATACGCAAACCAAAACAGCCCGAGCCCCGTTGCCGCGCACCATGCCCAACCGGTCAGCCACCACAGCCGGGATTCTACCGGCATACGCCGGCACAGAGATTACGGCCACGTCGTCCTCAGTCATCGAGACAACGTTGAAATCCAACCCGCTATCGGTCAGATCGACGGTAACGGTATTCTTGCCCAGTGCTCCGGCCACAAGGCCTGACACCTTCTGCGTTCCACCCGTCGGACTAAACACAATTTCGAATACGCTCATCGAGGCACCCTCCCCTACGCCTGGCAACGCGTCAAGCCGCTTTCACATCCAGCCAGAGTATACGGCACGTGGGGTCCCCGTTTTGATGCACCAAGCACCCCAATGCACCCACCCTACGCTGTCTGCCTCTTCGTTTTGTATAAATTACGGTACAGATTGTATATATTTACGGGATACCGCTGTGTTCTCCCGAGGTACCCCATCCCGGCCCGTGCAAAAAACGGAGTATTCTGCAACGTGACCACGCCAGCACCGCCGCGGGTGGGCAAAACTGTAGGGCGCCGTATCATTCTAAGTCCCGACATGGCGAGAATGACGCGCCCCTGCTCCGGAAAACGGCGAAATTTAACTCAAAACGCTCATAAGGGATATCTGAAGGCCACCGTTGGCAATACCGAATCGTATGCAGCCAACTAGAGCTGCTGAATACTCCAAAAAATGCACGGCGCACCCCATGGGACCCATTGCTGCATGGCAGGAAATAGGTCCTCGGCATCCTCTAGATGCGTTCCCGAGGAAATCACATTTGAACTAGCGATCGGATACGACAAACAAAAAGGGCCCCGAGCGTAGTTGCTCGGGACCCTTGGTTCACCTCGCCCTAGCGGGCGATGCGTATGTTACTTGCGCTTGCCGCCGCCGTCACCGGGGCGACGGGAGCTGCCGCCGCGCTTGCCGCCACGGCTGTTGCCATAGCTGCCACGGTTATCGCGACCGCCGGCACGGCCGCCGCGGGAGCCGGCCTGGTTGCCGCCACGCCCGCCACGATAGCCGCCACGACGCTCCTCGCGGGTATCGTCGTAGTTGCGCCAATCATCGCGACGATCGCGGCTGGCACGCGGGTCACGACGATCGCGCGACTCGTTAGAACGACCAGCGCCGCCACGGCCGCCATTGCCGCGAGCACCCTCGCGACGCTCGCCGCCGCGGCTACCGCGCTCTTCAAAGCGCTTGCCGCCACGGGACTCACCGCCACGGGCACCTCGCTCACCGCGACTCTCGCCGCCGCGACGCTCATCACGGCCACCGCGCTCGTCATCACGACCGGAACGATGGCGGTCGCCCGAACCGCGCTTGCCACCGCGCGAACCGCGGCCCTCGTCCTCGCGCTCGACACGACGACGGCCACCGCGATCCTCATCCTCGCGACGGCGGCGATGCGCCTCGCCCTGGAACTGCTTGGCACGGCGCTCGGCACGGTTACCGCGCGCAGGCTGCTCAGCGGCACCAGCACCGCCGCGCTCCTCGGCAGCCACCTCGCGGGCCACGCTCTCCACAGCCTCGTCCACGCGAGCCTGAACGCCCTCGCGCACGCGGGTCTTGCCACCGCGCTTGGGACGGCTCGGACGCTCGCCGTCGCCACGGCGCTCGTCGCGACCGCGGTTGGAACGACCAGCCACGTCGCCGTAATCGTCGCCGTTGCGCTTGCCGTCGCGGCGCGCCTGCTCAAGCTTCTTCTTGCTCTTGGACTTGCCGCGCTTGGTCTTCTTCTTCACCTTAAAGGCGGCAGGATCGCGCTCGGGGTCAACGGCGGGCGGGTTGGGACCCACGTGCAGGTCGCCGGCTTCGTAAATATCGGCCGTCTTGTCCATGAGCTTCTCGATCTCGTAGAACTCATCAACGTCCTGCTCGGTCACAAACGTAATGGCCCAGCCCAGCTCGCCGGCGCGGCCCGTACGGCCAATGCGGTGGATATAGTCGGTCGGCTCGGCCGGCACGTCAAAGTTCACGACGTAGCGCACGTCGCTAATGTCGATGCCGCGGGCGAGCACGTCGGTTGCCACCAACACGTCGACGGTACCGTCGCGGAAGGCCGAGAGTGCGCGCTCGCGCTGGGCCTGGCTGCGGTTGCCGTGAATCGCGGCGGCCTTGATGCCCTTACGCTCAAGACGGCGGCAGCAGCTGTCGGCGCGGTGCTTGGTGCGCATAAAGACGATAGTGCGCTCCGGGCCCTCCTTTTTGAGGAACTCGGGCAACAGGTTGTTCTTGGCCTCGATGGACACCGGGAACACAAACTGGTCGACGGTATCGGCGGTCGACGTAGCGGGCGCGATCTCCACGCGTGCCGGGTCGCTCACCAGGTCGGTGATCTCGCCCACGGCCTCCTCGTCGAGGGTCGCCGAGAACAGCAGCGTCTGACGCTCGGCCGGCGTCTCGCGCACGATGCGGCGGACGGCGGGCAAAAAGCCCATGTCGAGCATGCGGTCGGCCTCGTCGAGCACCAGCACCTTGACCTCGTTCAGGTGGCAGGCGCCCTGCTCAATCAGATCGACCAGACGGCCCGGCGTTGCGACCAGGATGTCGCAGCCGTACTTGAGTGCCGCGGTCTGCGGCTTGTAGCTCACGCCGCCCACGACGGTCACGACGACATGGCCGGTGACGTCGGCGATCTTGCTCGCGACCTCGTCGATCTGCTGGGCAAGCTCGCGCGTGGGGGTGATGACGAGCATCACCGGGCCGCGACCGTTGCCCTCGGGCTTCTTGGCGCCGCGACGGCGATTGCGACCGCCACGCTCGCGCACGGGCTTAGGCGGAGCGATGTGCTCCAGGTTGTTCATAGTCGGCAGCAAGAAGGCGGCCGTCTTGCCGGTGCCGGTCTGAGCGGCGGCAAGCAGGTCGCGGCCCTCGAGCACCACGGGGATCGAGCCGGCCTGCACGGGCGTCGGCGCCGTGTAGCCCAGGTTCTCAATAGCACGAAGTATCTCGTCGGAAAGCCCCAGCTCGTCAAAGGCGGGCAGGCTCTCGGTGGCGGACTCGACGGCCTGGGCAGCGTTGGCCTCATCGGCGGCATCGAAGGCAGCCTGGGTCATGGCCTCGCGGGTCTCGTCCAGAATCTCGGCGTCGGTGACGTCAGATACAGAATTACGCATATGTTGTTGTTCCTTATCTGCACGCGCAATGGGCGCGGCATGCGGCCGCGCGGGCGTGCTTGGTAGTGCGCTAATACATACAAAAACAGGTGCGCACAGAGAGGACGTTGCTCAGCACGCTGACGATCGCTTTGGCAGCCCTATCACGCGCCGTCCAGACGCAGCAGCTCTAAGCGATGGAGCAGATTCGCCGCCGGTTAGTATACCCGCACTCCGTATGCCCCCACGTAAACCACAGATGACGAGGCGGACGAGGTGGGCCCGGCTGATTGTCTCGGTCTGTAACATCTACAGGGCAAATCTTCCTCTACGTGTTACAGATCGAGACAAACGGTCGACACGGTTCACAAACGTCTCAATCTGTAACAGTTACCGAGTAAAATCGGCCCTAATTGTTATAGATCAAGACAGAGGGGGATTTCCGTCCAGTCCAAACCAAATCTCTCAGTCTTCCTGCAATTTCGAACATGTGGCCTATAATGTTGCTTTGGTTACGCTATATATTGCGCGGCCATTTAATACGTCGCCCACCGGGGGCCATTAATTCCTATCGCCATATTGGCTAGGAAACAATCAAAGGAGGTATCCGTGGTAGCAGAGACGCCTTGCTCGGTCCTCTATAACGATATTCGCTCGTTCGGCGGTCTTAAACATCTCGAGATCGCCCGAATGCTTATCAATGGAAACTCTTATCTCGGCAGTACCCTGCTCGAGAAATGCTCTTCCAACCGCTCGTATCTCACCCGTTACATCGTCCATCGCAAGCCTGACCAGTGCGCGCCCTCCATCTACAGCGACTTTACTGTCACCACGCTCAACCTTTCCTCGGCAATCTGCAGCAAGCTCGGCGGCGGCGAGTCCGCCTATCGGGCAATCGCCGAGCACTATCGCGGTCCAGCCGCCAACGAAATGATGTCGGCTCTCACCAGCTACAAACTGGACAGCCGCCTATATGCAAATGCCCTCAATCGCATCGACAACTTTGACGGCAATGCCGTGCGCGAGAAAAGCACGCTTTACCTTATGCTCTTTGTGGCAACGGGGGCGCTCGCCGATCCCGTTCAGGGCGTGGCCACCGTCGAGCGCTTTTGCGACAGCAAGACGGGCGGGCACTTTGGCACCACCGAAACTACCGTCGGACGTGGCTTTATGAGCAGCCTGGAGCAGCCGCGCACCGTCGCCCCCAACCTCGGTCTGCTCAGAACCCATGCCGACAACTGCGCCGACATGCAAATCCATCCCCTCACACGCGATCCGCGCGGCACCGTAATTGGTTCTTTGCCCAAAACCTCGCCCAGCATCACCGATGTGGGTGCCGACGCATCGCGCGAGCATCTTCGCATTTGGCTTGAGGGTGAGCACTGGTACGCCCAGGGCCTTGGATCAACCAACGGCACGGTACTCGAATCGGGTGCAGGCGACGGCGATATTGTGATTGAGCCGCCGCGCGACCAACGCGAGCCCGGCAAGATCTATCCCCCAGTGGAAATCGAAAACAGCGACAGGCTCCATCTGGGTCTCTACACGACATTCCTTGTCATTGTGGACTAGCGCGGACGGCGATCGGAAGACGGTCGCCGTCCGTCTTTCGTCTTCTACCTTCTGCGTCGTAAACGACAATGCTCAGCGGTATACGTGGGCAGTGCGGCTATCATGGTACTTTACCGATATCCGCACTGCTCACGTATACGTGCGGCAACCCATGCCAGACAAAGGAACGCCATGGATACTACCGATAGCGCCTATGGCGACAAACTCATCCGTCTCGATACGTTCGATACCGCCGTGGCGGTCGACCCCAGCGCCGAGGACGACGCCAAACGTCGGTTTATGACGCTTATTCTCCAGACGGCCCACCGCAACAACGGCAACATCGGGCACGTGCTGCGCGCGACCAACACGAGCGGCGAGGTCTTTGCCGTCAAGCTACTCAAGGACAACGCTATCCTTTCCGGCCAAGCCCCCGACCGCTCCGCCGAGCAAGCGGCTGCACACCTGGCCAACACCGCCGCGCTGTTCGAGGAGTACCGTCATCTGTGCACTGTCTCGCACCTGCGTGGATTTCCGCGCGTCTATGGCTATGGCTCGTGTGAGGATGACCCGCTCATCCTCATGGAGTGGGTCGAGGGCACCTCGCTCAAGCAGGCGCTGCCCCTGCTTCCGCACGACGCCTCGGGCGGGCTGACCACCCAGATGGTCGCCGCCGTCGGAAACGCCGTGCTTCGTGCGCTCTTGATGACCCAAGACCTCGTGAATCCGGTCATTCATCGCGACCTGTCGCCTGCCAATATCATGTTCCGCACCACCAGCCGAACGCTCGAGCAGCAGATTGCCGATTGTTCCTTTGACCCCTGCCTCATCGACATGGGCTCCGCGACCATGGCTCTCGGCAACGACACGATCACCCGGCGCGCCGACATCTGGCGCTTTGCCACGCCCGCATACGCCGCGCCCGAGATGCTCACGCAGGATATCGAAGGCATCGCGGCCCTTCGCCGTTCGCCGGCAATCGACGTCTATGCGCTTTCGAGCATTTTGTACCAGCTCTACAGCGGTCGCAAACCGTTTGACTTTGAGTCGACGGACGCCGCTGCAACCGGCTCGTTCTATCTCGTAAAGACCAAGACCAAGCCGGCACCGCTCGAGCCGCGCTGCGAGGGCGATGAAGCGCTTGTCCAAATCATCATGAAGGGTCTCTCAGTCGAGCAGTGCGATCGCCCTACCGAGCAGCAGATGCTCGAGGTGCTCTCGACATACCTCACCGACGCCGAATCCGAGGGCCGCGAGGGCGCGGGCAGTGACGCCGCAATCGACATCGACTCCGGTACGCACCTTAAGGTCGACGTCGCCGGCGAGCGCGCGCGAGAGATCCTGGAACAGGCCCGGCACGATGCCATGACCCGCCGCCGGTTTATTATCGGTGGCGTCGTTGCAGCCGTTGCGGGGCTCAGCGTCATTGGGGCGGCGACCCATGGCTTTGGCATCCCCGACTACCTGGATGGCATCCGCGGTTCGCTTGACGACTACACCTGGGATCAGCTGCAGGAGATTTCGCTCAAGATTAAGGCCGCCGAGACCCGTAGCGAGGCACGCGAGATTGCCAAGCGCTATCACCTGCTCGATGACAACGGGCATATCCCCTATCCATGCACTAAGCGCGTGAAGCTCACCAATGGGCTGCACGTCGGCGCGCAGCTCGTGGGCATCCGCCACGACGAGCTTCTAGACGGTACGGGCAAGGCCGGGCTGACGTTTATGTTCGACGCGGGTATTGCCGAGCGCAACGCTGCGGCTGAACCGCCGAGCGCCGGCTGGGCAGATTGCGAGCTGCGGGAATGGCTCGACGGCGACGGCCTTAAGCTGCTGCCCAACGAGTTGCGCGCACTCATCAAATCTGTCAAAAAGATCTCGAATAACGTTGGCGCCGCCAGGAGCGCATCGTGTCTGAGCGAGCTGCCCGCGACCCTTTGGCTGCCCGCCATGGTCGAGCTGTGCGGAGTGCAGCCGCCCGAGTCGTTTGCCGAGGGCTTTCAGTACCTGGCAGACATCTACAACGGCGAAGGCAAGGAGTACCAGCTGTTCCGCGAGCTCAAGGTGAGCCCGTATTCCACGAACGAGACGATGGTCCGCCAGTGGAAGGGCAAGGACACCTGCTGGTGGGAGCGCACGGTGAGCCCCGACTCATCGGAGACCGAAGGCACGCTCTATTTGAATCGCGTTGGACACGACGGCGACGTCTTTACGTACGCAACGCCTGCGGACAAGCCAAACAAACGAACCTGTGTGATCCCCGGATTCTGTATCTAGAGAGCGGGCGTCTTGCCGTGACGGGACCCCTCCCCGGCAATTGTCTCAATCTGTAACAGTTAGAGGTCATATTTGCTGCTAGATGTTACAGAACGAGACATTGAGTTTCCTGCCAACTGTTTGTCTTGATCTGTAACAAATGCTCGGTAAAACGGGGTCTAGTTGTTACAGATCGAGACGTTAGTTTTCGGCTGAAATGTTTGTCTAAATCTGTAACAGCTATGGTTCAAAAACCGGTCCAGACGTTACAGATTGAGATGATTGGTTGGGACGGTCCATCGGCCAACCAACTATCCTCATCTGTAACGAAATGTCATACATTTCTTTCTGTACTGTACACCCCCAGGGGGTATGGGTGTATAGTATCAGCAGGTTAACAATTCCAACACCGAACCACAGAAAGGAGAAGCCATGGCTCAAGATAAGTTTGACGTGGGCGGCATGACGTGCGCCGCGTGCCAAGCGCACGTGGACCGTGCCGTCAGCAAACTCGACGGCGTCCAAAGTGTCGCGGTCAATCTGCTCGCCGGCTCTATGCTGGTGGACTACGACCCTGCGCAGGTCTCCCCCGACGACATCTGCACCGCTGTCGACCGCGCGGGCTACTCGGCCTCGCCCGTCAGCACGGGCATCGACGCCTCCCAAAACGGCAGTACGCAAGCCAGGTCCGGCGCCGCCCATATGGAGTCGCCCACCAAAAAGCTGGAGGCCGCCGCCTCCGCCATGCGCACCCGCCTCATCATCTCGATCGTATTCCTCATCCCACTGTTCTACATAGGCATGGGGCACATGCTCGGCTGGCCGCTGCCCGGTATTTTCACCGACCATACCCACAGCATGACACTCGCGCTCACCGAGCTCGTCCTGCTCATCCCCATCGTCTACGTCAACGACGCGTACTTTATCAACGGGTTTAAATCGCTCGCGCACGGCGCGCCCACCATGGACGCCCTTATTGCCGTGGGCGCCACCGCCTCCATCGCCTGGTCGCTCTACGCCATGTTCATCATGGCCGACCAGCTAGCCGCAGGTCAGGTGCACGAGGCCATGATGACGAGCATGGACAACCTGTATTTTGAGAGCGCTGGCACCATCCTGTCGCTCGTCACCGTGGGCAAATACCTCGAGACGCGCAGCAAGTCCAAGACCGGCGGCGCTATCGAGGCGCTCATCGACTTAGCACCCAAGACCGCGACCGTCGTGGCAGAGGACGGCAGCGAGGCCACCGTCGACGTCGATGCCATTCTGCCCGGCCAGGTGCTGCGTGTGCGCCCCGGCGAGTCCATCCCCGTTGACGGCGTGGTGCTCGAGGGCAGCTCGGCCGTGGACGAGAGCGCGCTCACCGGCGAGTCCATCCCCGAGGAAAAGACCGCCGGCGACACCGTCAACGCCGCCACTGTCAACCGCACCGGCTCGTTTACCTTCCGTGCCACACGCGTGGGCGCCGACACGTCGCTCGCCAAGATTATCCAGCTCGTCGAGGACGCCAACGCCACCAAGGCGCCCATCGCCCGCATGGCCGACAAGGTTGCCGGCGTGTTCGTGCCCGTGGTGTTCATGATCTCGGCCGTGACCTTCGTGGTGTGGATGGCACTGACCGGAAGCGTGAACGAAGCGCTCACCTCCGCCGTCGCCGTGCTGGTGATCAGCTGCCCGTGCGCGCTGGGCCTGGCCACGCCCGTCGCCATTATGGTCGGCACCGGCAAGGGCGCCGAAATGGGCATTCTGTTTAAGAGCGCCGAGGCGCTGGAGAATCTGCGCAGCGTGGGCACCGTGGTGCTCGATAAGACGGGAACGGTCACTCGCGGCAAGCCTGCCATGACCGATATCGTGGTAGCCACGCGCGCCGACGGCTCGCCCGCCATGAGCGAAAAAGCGCTGCTCAAGCTGGCCGCCGCGCTGGAGCGCTCGAGCGAGCACCCGCTGGCCGAGGCGATTATGGCCGAGTGCGAGACACGCGGGATCGTCGCGCGCATGGTCGAGGACTTTACTGCCGCGCCCGGTCGTGGCGTTACGGCGCACGAGGGGCAAAACGCCATTGCAGCCGGCAACGTACGCCTGATGGACGAGCTGGGCGTTACCGTACCCGCGGGTCTTGCCGAGCAATTTGCCGCCGAGGGCAAGACGCCGCTGTTCTTTGCCAAGAACGGCGAGCTTGCCGGCACCATTGCCGTGGCTGATGAGGTCAAGGAGACGAGCGCCGGGGCCATCGCCGCATTGCGCTCGCTTGGCATCGACGTGCGCATGCTCACCGGCGACAACCGCGTCACTGCCGAAGCAATCGCCCGCCGCGTGGGACTGAGCAGCGAGCAAGTCATCGCCGACGTCCTCCCCGCCGACAAGGAACGCCATGTGCGCGAACTGCAGGACGCGGGCGGCAAGGTCGCCATGGTGGGCGACGGCATCAACGACTCCCCCGCCCTGGCGCGCGCCGACGTGGGCCTTGCCATCGGTACCGGCGCCGACATCGCCAAAGAAGGGGCAGATGTGGTACTCATGCGCAGCGACCTCATGGACGTCGCCCGAGCCATCGAGCTGTCGCGCGCCACGATCCGCAACATCAAGCAGGACCTGTTCTGGGCACTGTTCTACAACGGCATCGGCATTCCGCTGGCGGCGGGCGTGTTCTTCCCCCTCACCGGCTGGCAGCTCTCGCCCATGTTTGGCGCCGCCGCCATGAGCCTGTCGAGCGTGTGCGTCGTAAGCAACGCTCTGCGCTTAAAATCCTTTAAGCCAAAAGTGGCAAAATAAGCTCACCATTAAGTCCATTTAGAACGGGTTTTCCAGGTGCCCGAGATTGACCTGAAAGAGGAGCGACGCGTACTTTGGTACGCGAGCGACGGCTTGAAGGTCAAGGTCGGGTGCCTGGGAAAGCCGACACAACAGAGAGGAATACCCATGCGTTACACAATCAAGACTTCCGGCCTTATGTGCGGCCATTGCGATGCCACCGTCGAGACCGCGCTGCTCAACGTGGTCGGCGTGACCGATGCCGACGCCGATCACGAGACCCAGACTGTCCAGGTGGAGTGCGCCGACACCGTGACCGCCGAGCAGCTCGCCGCCGCCGTCGAGGGCGCCGGCGAGAAGTTCCACGCCCTTTCGGTGACCGCCGCGTAGCAGACGCCGCCTACTCAATCCTCAGAAGTTGCGGTGAAATACGGACTGTTGAGCCGCCCTAGGCCTTTAAACAGTCCGTATTTCACCGCAACTGACGGGGACATCCGGAAGATCGACCAGAAACGAGGACCCGCCATGATGGCAGACCACAAATCGGTGACCCGCATGCTCAAGACGGCACGCGGCCAGATCGACGGCATCTTGCGGATGGTCGAGGAGGACCGCTACTGCGTCGATATTTCCACGCAGCTCATGGCAACGCAGGCGCTCATTGCGCGCATCAACGCCGACGTGCTCAAGGCGCATATCGAGGGCTGTGTGACTTCGGCGATCGAATCGGGCGACGAAGACCTCAAAGCCGCCAAGCTCGCCGAGATCGAACGCGTCGTCGACAAGCTCTCCAAGTAATTGGGGCATTGGGGACAGACTTCTTTGCACCATCTTGGTGTTCCGGGGACAGGCATGTTTGCACCACACTAGTGCAGATTAACCTGTCCCCCTTGCTCTAAATCGGGTATAAAGGCGTGCAGTATATCGAACGAAAGGCAATTTGCATGAATGACTTTATGAAGGGTCGCAATGGCGCCGACGAGCTCACCATCGTGATGGGTTTTGTCGGCATCGTCATCGCAATGATCGGATCGATGGCCCGCATCCAGTGGCTCAGCTGGATCGCCATCGCCGTGATCGTGCTTGGCGTGCTGCGCGGCCTGTCCAAAAATATCGACGCACGTCGCAAGGAGAACGAGGCCTTTGTCGCCGCGACCGCCAATGTTCCCGGCTTGGGCAAGTTTGTCGCCAGCTTGGGCGGTGGCGCTGCAGCGGCCAGCACCTCACGCGCGGCCGGCACCAGTAAGGAAGACTTTGAGCGTGCCAAGCGCACGGCCAAGAAGATGTGGAAGGGTCGCAAGACCACGGCATATCTCAAGTGCCCCAACTGCGGCCAGATGCTCTCCGTCCCCAAGGGCAAAGGCAAGATCCGCGTCACCTGCCCCAAGTGCCACGCCAAGATGGAAACGCGCTCATAGCCGCCATACCATGGGACAAATAAAAGCCGAGGCCTCGCACTGGGACCTCGGCTTTTTCTGATTATGACAAAAGGATTGTCCCTTTGTCGCATCGCCATATCGCGCGCTTACGCCACGCCGTCGCGGGCAAGCTCCTCGGCCAGCGCCTCGGACGGCATGGCCATAATCGCGTCGAGCTCGGCGTCCACCTCGGGAATGCGCTTCACCTTGAGCTTGCGCATCAGATTGCCACGACACATCACGTGCATCGGCTCTCGCAGGGCGCGCAGGTCATCGAGCGGGTTCTTGCGCGTCACCAGGATATCGGCGGCCTTACCGCACTCGATTGTGCCGGTCTCGCCGCCCAGCCCCAGCAGCTCGGCATTGACCTGCGTGGCCGTATGCAGCGCGAAGGCGTTGCTCACGCCGACATACTTGGCAAAATAGGCCACCTCACGCCACATGTCGTACTGCGTCACGAACGGGCAGCTCGAGTCCGTGCCAAGGCCCACCTTAACGCCAGCTTCCAGTGCGGCACGAGCACTCTCGATGATGCCCGAGCACACGATGTCGCCGTTCTTCTTTTGCGTATCGGTCGAATGGGTCTTTTTCGGGTCGAGCAATACAAACGGCAGCGCCGGGCTGATAGTGCAGGTAACACTGGGCGCACGCCCCTCGAGTTGCGTGCCCGCGGCGCCACGGTACAGCTCCAGAATCTCGGGCGTCAACGGAGCGCCGTGCTCAATCGTGTCAACGCCGGCCTCAAGCGCGGCCTTCACGCCCTCGGTACTCTCGACATGGGCCATAACCGGCAGGCTCACCTCGTGCGCAGCCTTGCACGCCGCCGCGGCAACCTCGACCGGCATGCGCAGCACGCCCGGCTCGCCCACCTCGGTAGCGTCGAACACGCCGCCCGTCACGAACAGCTTAATGACGTCGGCACCACGCGCATACAGGTCGCGCACCTGTTCGGCTGCCTCGGCGGGACTGTTGGCCACCTGGGCGAACAAGCCCGCACCATGGCCGCCCGGCACCGTGACGCCCGTTCCCGGCGCCACCAGGCGAGGACCTTGATACTTGCCGGCATCGATAGCATCGCGCACGGCCAGATCGGCAAACAGCGGATCGCCCGCGCCGCGCACC
Source organism: uncultured Collinsella sp. (assembly GCA_900544235.1). Lineage (GTDB taxonomy): Bacteria > Actinomycetota > Coriobacteriia > Coriobacteriales > Coriobacteriaceae > Collinsella. Next base: position 34,604 of record UQUL01000008.1, on the reverse strand, counting down.
GTGGTCACGCCACTTGCCAGTTGTTGTTGGGCGCTGCCTTTGAGGATGTGGCGGACGATGGCGCGCCCCACGGGATTATCGAGCTTCTTCATCAGCGCGCCCGCATCGCCCGCCGAAACCGGCTTGCCCGAACCGCACAGATGCACATGCATATTGATGAGGCCTGGCATGAGATACGCCCCTGCCAGATCGATGACCTCGGCACCTGCAGGCGCCTGCGCCACAGCACTCGGCCCCATCCACGTGATGACACCGCGCTCAACGGCCACGGCCATATCGGGCTGCGGCTCCATATGTTCCGAACCATCCAGGACGGTCGCATTGATAAACAACGTGGAACGATCGGCAGACGCCATATCGAGCTCCTCCCTCACAATTAACTTGAACATTTGTCCATTATCACCTAGTCCCGCTGGATTGCTGCAGACGCATCGGTTAACGGAGGGAAGAGGGGATGTGGGGGACGGAATACGTTGCAGTCCCACCCCAGCGACACCAAGGAAATGTCTCGATCTGTAACAGGTACAGGGTTATTGGGCCCCTTGCTGTTACAAATCAAGACATTCGGTCGACGTTTCACCGGTTTGTCTCGATCTGTAACAATTACGAGCTCAAACAACCTCTAAACGTTACAGATCGAGACAAAACCTCTCAGCGCCCATACCACTGACGTCTCCACTCCTCAGCCAATTCAGCCTGCCGAGGAATAGCGCCAGCCTCATTTTCTCGACAAGCTTCCCCGGGTCTTTGAGTTCGTTAAACGTAAACCGAAGCACCTTATGCCCGAGCATTGTCAGATGAGATTCCCACTGACGCTCTGCCACGAATGGGTCGACCGACTCCCGGCCCTCGCCGTTCTGCAGGGTGTACTTCCCCTTTCCATCGAGCTCGCCGATGACACACATCCCGTCCTCGAGCCGCCAAAAATAGTCGACGCGAAACACCTGGCTCGGATCGAGCGGGTCGCGAAACTCCACCTGCAGCTCCGGAACCGGAAAGCCGTACGCAATAAAGAATGCTCGGAACCGAGACTCGCCGCCGTTTTCGGACAGCCCGTCCGCATACGACGCAATCGCCTGTGCCCTGCGATACCCTCGCCTGCCCTCGCAATCGGCGCGGAGGCGCTCGCACAAATCCCCACGTGATACGTCTTTCACCCGCAGTGCAGAATCGGCAATTGCCAACCCGTAGGAGAACGGCGCACGCAGCAAGCAATCCTCCACCGTGCGCCAAAACGACGTCACCCGCACGCCATCAACACGCTCGAGCGCGCCCGCAATCTGCGGACGCAACAACCTGCACCCGCCGCTCAACGTCACCGAACAGCAAGTCTTAACAAGGAAACGCGGCCCGAGCAGATCATTCGGCACCTCCAGATCCCATATCAGCGCGGCGTCATATCCCCAAAACGCCCAATCGGGATGAAACTCCGCAAACCCCTTGATGGTCCCCCGAGCCCGCTCCGACGGCGTCAACGCATCCCAATCATGCTGAAAACAGAACAGGTACGGCTCGGGCTCCGCGATATCGTCGGTTCCAACATGGCGTCGCAGCCACATGAGCTCGGTATTGTCATGCGTTGCGAGCAGCGCACCTTGCTTGGCCGTCTCCGTGAGCCGCGCGAGCATCCTATTCCGCGCCAACGTGTTGCGAGTCGCATGTTTGTGTTTGAGAACGGTATTAGACACTTTCATCACCACCACGTCAGACAAATGGGCCATCGTCACCGTTGCCTCCGCTGACAAATGTCTTGATCTGTAACAGGAAGACAGTCTTTGAGCCTCTAGTTGTTACAGAAAAAGATCTTTCGGCAGCCGCCAACCTTCCGTCTCAATCTGTAACAGTTACGGGCCCAAACAGCCGCCAAACGTTACAGATTGAGACAAAGTCAGGGCTGTAGGGCGGCACCAGTCACATCCCCTACTCCCATTCTTGTTCGTAGATGTTGAGGGACTTTACGTAGCGCCCCTGGGCGCCCATGATGTCGCGGACCAGGCGCAAAAAGAAGCTGACGCACGAGGTGTCAAAGCCGTCCTGCAGATCCTCGGGATGCACCGCACCCGGTCCATCGACCGCCGTGTCACTCAGGCGCGCGATGTCATACAGATAGAGCTGTCCCGCCGTCAGCCAGACATCGTCGACGCAAGCGAGACGCACCGCAATCGCGCCGTCGCTCCAATGCTCCTTTTGCACGATATGCGGGTCGTAGACATCAAAGCGACGGTCGGTGCGCGTATCCTTCAGCGCAACCATGCCGTTCGCAGGATCCTTGTCCAAAATGCCAAAGCGCGAGAAATACTGCGTGTCGCGTACCTGCTTGAGCCGCTTGAGCGAGGCAGGCGAAAGCGATGCCGGCGGCTCGTCAACATACAGCTCGAGCAGCGTCTTGCCATGGCGATAGGGGCGCTCGAAGAGCAGCCAATCGGTAAATGCCATGTTGTAGGCCATGATTTCGTTTTGCGAAGGCTCGGTGCGATAGCTGAGCCACGGGTCGACAATGATCTCAAACTGCTCGCGCGCCGGCTCCAAAAACTGAAACTTCCGCAGCATCCAAAAATGGGCCATGTCGGCAATATCGTTGCCGACGGCTTCAGCCAGATGCGCTCGGTCTAAAACGTGGTCAGTCACGGCATCCTCCTCAAACTGATGAACCTCAATTTGAGCTTACGAGGAGGGTGGGCAGCCACTGTCAACACGGACAAAATAGGCCTCCGGCTGCAAACCAACTGCTGACCAAACACTTGACGGGATGCTTGATCGAAAATGCGCACCGCAACAAAACCGCAGGTAAACATAGACCTCCAACCCGCTCTTTTGAGCCAGATGCCCGTAGCCACCACAGAAACAACAGGTGACCACAGCCCAAGAAGTCGACAAATGAACACCCGTACGTCGGCAAACGAACAAATCGGTCGCAAACCCGCAAGGGGTGTCCCTGGGTGCCGGCACATAAGGAACGTCCCCAGCTGCCGGCACTTGGGGACGTTCCTTTTGGGCCGGCCGTTGGGGACAGACCTTGACGATTCAGCTGTGGACAGCCGCCTTACAGCTCCAGCGCCTCGGCGACTTCGGCAGCGCAGGCCAGGGCGTCGACCATAGCGTTCACCACGAGCGAGCTGCCGTTACGAGCGTCACCGGCAACATACACCGGCGCGGCATCCGCGGCGACGCCGTCGACACGCGCCGCAAGATGCGAGCCCTCGGCGGCCATCACAGGCAGCGGACGACCAGCAGTGGCAACGGGCACGCCAACGGCGTCGAACACACCGTGCTCCGGGCCCGTAAAGCCGCAGGCGATGAGCACCAGCTGGGCCGGCACCTCGTGCTCGGAGCCCGCGATACGCTCGGGCTTGCCAGCCGACCAATCCAGATCGGCCACGCGCAGGCCCGCGGCCGCGCCCTTATTGTCCAGCAGCACCTCGAGCGTATCCACACCCCAAGCGCGCATCTCGCCGCCCATGGCAGCGATGGCCTCCTGCTGGCCGTAATCGGTCTTCTTCACGTTGGGCCACTGCGGCCAGGGGTTGCTCGCCGCGCGCGCATCAGGCGCCGCCGGCAAGAACTCAAACTGGCGCACGCTGCGCGCACCCTGACGTACCGCGGTGCCCACGCAGTCGTTACCGGTATCGCCGCCGCCAATGACCACGACGTCCAGGCCGCGTGCATCGACGACAGGCTCGCCGCCATCGAGCACCGAGACGGTCGAGGCCGTCAGGTAGTCCACGGCATACACCACGCCGGGTGCGTCAATATTCTCAGCAGCCAGTCCACGCGGGGCGCGAGCACCGGCAGCCACCACGACGGCGTCAAAGCCATTGAGCTTGGCCGCCACCGCAGGGTTCGTAACGTCAGCACCCAGCTCAAACACAATGCCCAGCTCGCGCATAAGTGTCACGCGACGCTCGACCACGGACTTCTCGAGCTTCATGTTGGGAATGCCGTACATGAGCAGGCCGCCCGGGCGGTCGTCACGCTCAAACACCGTCACGCGGGCACCGCGACGCGCAAGCTCCCATGCTGCCACCAGACCAGCAGGACCGGAGCCCACCACGGCAACCGTGGGCACGCCCTCCCCCGCCGGCTCAAAGCGGCGCGGACCGCCGTTGGCCCACTCATGGTCGCTGATCGCGCGCTCGTTATCGTGAATCGTCGTGGGCTGGCCGTCGACCGAGCCCAGGTTGCACGCGGCCTCGCACAGCGCCGGGCACACGCGACTCGTGAACTCGGGCATGGGCGAGGTGAGTGACAGACGCTCGGCAGCCTCGTCCCAGCGGCCGCGATACACTAGCTCGTTCCACTCGGGAATCAGATTGTGCAGCGGGCAGCCACTCGGACGCGCCTTGCCAAAGCTCGCACCCATCTGACAAAACGCCACACCGCACATCATGCAGCGGCTCGCCTGGGCACGGCGCGCATCGTCGTCGAGCTCCACGTACAGCGGATCGAAATCGCGGCTGCGCTCCTCCACGGGGCGCAGCCCGTGGGTCACGCGATCGATATCAAGAAAAGCACCGGGCTTACCCATGGCACTTACGCCTCCTTCTTGGTCGAAGCAACAGAGCTGGCGGCGGGCACAGCGCCAGCGACACCACCCGCCGCATCAAAGCGAGCGACATCGGCGGCGTCGGCGCGACCGGTCACGATGTCAAACGCCAGCTCCTCGGCCTGCTCATGCGTCTTGCCGACGGCCTCGGCGGCGGCGACAATCGCCAGCACGCGCTCGTACTCGGTCGGAATGACCTTCACAAAGTGCTTGCTCATCGTCTCAAAGCTGTAGAGCAGCTTAATGCCGCGAGGGCTCTGCGTCGCGTCCACGTGCTCCTGGATGAGCGCACGAATCTGCGCCAGCTCGCCGGCCGTCGGGGCCTTGAGCTCAACGCTCTCGTGGTTCACACGGGCATCGAGCGTGCCGTACTGGTCAAAGACGTAAGCCACGCCGCCCGTCATGCCGGCGGCGAAGTTCTGCCCGACCTCGCCCAGGATGAGCGCCAGACCTCCCGTCATGTACTCGCAGCCATGGTTGCCGCAGCCCTCGACCACCACCGTGGCACCGGAGTTGCGTACGCCAAAGCGCTGGCCGGCCAGGCCGTTAATGAAGCCGCGGCCACTCGTAGCGCCAAAGAACGCAACGTTGCCCACGATGATGTTCTCGTCGAACTTGTAGGTCGCATGCGGGTTGGGGCGCACCGACACCTCGCCGCCCGAAAGGCCCTTGCCAAAGTAGTCGTTGGCGTCGCCGCACACGTTGAGCGTAATGCCGCGCGGCAGAAAGGCGCCAAAGCTCTGACCGGCCGAACCATCGCAATCGATGGTGATGGAGCCGGCGGGAAGGCCCTCGGGATGCGCCTTGGTCACCGCGTTGCCCAAGATGGTGCCCACGCAGCGGTTGACGTTGGCGATATCGGCGCGGAAGCGAATCGGACGCAGGTGCGCACGGGCATCGGCCGTATAGGGCACAAACAACGTGGAGTCGAGCGTCTTGTCGAGCTCACTGTCCGCAGCCATCTGCGGCAGGAAGTGACGACCGTCGGCACCCGGGATGTGGGCACCGAACTCGCAGGTCGTGCTCGCCAGCACGGGCGACAGATCGAGCAGGTTGGCCTTGCGGTTGCCCGGGACCTCAATCTGGCGCAAGCACTCGGGATGGCCGACCATCTCGTCGACGGTGCGGAAGCCCAGGCTCGCCATGACCTCACGCAGCTGCTCGGCAACAAAGAGCATAAAATGCTCGACGTGCTCTGGCTTGCCGCGGAAGCCGCGACGCAGGCGGCAGTTTTGCGTGGCGATGCCGGCCGGGCAGGTATCCTGCTGGCAGTCGCGCTGCATGAGGCAGCCCATGGAGATGAGCGGCATGGTCGCAAAGCCAAACTCCTCGGCACCCAACAGGCAGGCAACGGCGACATCGGTACCGTCCATGAGCTTGCCGTCGGCCTCGAGCACCACGCGCGAGCGCAGGCCGTTTTGCAGCAACGTCTGTTGAGCCTCGGCAAGGCCAAGCTCCAGCGGCAGACCGGCGTGCCAGATCGAATCGCGCGCCGCAGCACCGGAGCCGCCGTTGTGGCCGCTGATCAAGATCTTGTCGGCGGCACCCTTGGCCACACCGGTGGCGATGGTGCCGACGCCGGCCTCGCTGACCAGCTTGACCGACACGCGTGCGCCGGGGTTGGCGTTCTTAAGATCGAAGATAAGCTCCGCCAGGTCCTCGATGGAGTAGATGTCGTGGTGCGGCGGAGGCGAGATCAGGCCGATGCCGGGCGTGGACTGACGGACCTCGGCAATCCAGGGGTAGACCTTCTTGCCGGGCAGGTGGCCACCCTCGCCAGGCTTGGCGCCCTGGGCCATCTTGATCTGAATCTCGAAGGCGCTGCACAGGTAGCGGCTCGTCACGCCAAAGCGCGCGCTTGCCACCTGCTTGATGGCGGAGTTCTTGGAGTCACCGTTAGCCAGCGGGGTCTCGCGGCGCGGATCCTCGCCGCCCTCGCCGGAGTTGGAACGGCCGTGCAAGCGGTTCATGGCGATGGCCATGCACTCGTGTGCCTCTTTGCTGATGGAACCGTACGACATGGCGCCGGTGTTAAAGCGGCGGACGATGTTGAGCGCGGGCTCCACCTCGTCGAGCGAAACCGGCGTGCGACCGTTGGCATTAAAGTCCAGCAGGTCACGCAGGCGCACGGCACGACCGGTGCGGTGCAGGCGGGCGCTGTACTCCTTAAAGGTGTCGTAGCTGTCCTCGCGGCAGGCGGTCTGCAGCAGGTAGACGGTCTGCGGGTCGATAAGGTGATCCTCGCCGCCGAGCGGGCGCCACTTGGTCAGACCCAGCGTGGGCAGCTGATCGGGAGCCGGGCTCTTAAGGATAGCGAGCGCGGCGTCGTAGCGCTCATTCTGCTCGCGCTCGACGTCCTCGACACCCATACCGCCCACACGGCTCACCGTGCCGGCGAAGTACGCGTTGACGAACTCCGGAGTGAAGCCCACGGCCTCGAAGATCTGCGCCGAATGGTAGCTCTGCACCGTGGAGATGCCCATCTTGGACATGATGGAAACGATGCCGGCGGTCGCAGCCTTGTTGTAGTTGGCGATGCCCTGCTCGGCCGTCACGTCCAGGTCGCCGCGTGCCGCCAGATCGCGGATGCACGCATGTGCGTTGTACGGATAGATGCCGCTCGCGGAGTAGCCCACCAGTGCCGCAAAGTCGTGCGGAGACACGGCGTCGCCGCACTCCACCACGATGTCGGCAAAGGTACGCACGCCGGCGCGGATCAGGTGGTTGTGCACGCAGCCCACGGCGAGCAGCGACGGCACGGGCACCTCACCCGCAGCGGCGCGATCGCTCAACACCACGATGTTCACGCCGTCGCGGACCGCAGCCTCAACATCCTCTGCAAGCTGCTTGAGCGCAGCCTGCAGCGCGCCCTCGCCGGCGTCGCGGCGGTACACGGCACGGAAACGGCGGGTCTTAAAGCCCACGCGGTCGATGGCGCAGATACGCTCGAACTCCTCCTCGCTCAGCAGCGGACGCTCCAAGCGCACCAGCTGGCAGGCCGTGCGGGAATCCTCGAGCAGGTTGCCGTGGTTGCCCAGGTAGAGCGTGGTCGAGGTGACCATATGCTCGCGCAGGGCATCGATCGGCGGGTTCGTGACCTGGGCGAACAGCTGATAGAAGTAGTCGAAGAACGAGCGCGTCTTCTTGGACAGGCAGGCCAGCGGCGCATCGATACCCATCGAGGCGAGCGGCGCCTTGCCCTGCTGGGCCATGGGACGCACGACTTCGTCAACATCATCCCAGTGATACCCGAGCTTGGCCATGCGCACGGCGGCGGGCACCTCGGTATCCTCGGCGGGCGTGGGCGCGACGGGCTTGTCGAGCGCGTCGACGGTCAGCGTCTCCTCGGCGATCCAGTCGCGATAGGGCTTTTCCTTGGCGTAACGGGCGCGCAGCTCGTCGTTGTAGATGACGCGGCCGCGGACAAAATCGACCTCGAGCATCTGGCCCGGTCCCAGGCAGCCGCTCGTCAGGTTGTTCTCGGGGCTCACCTCGATGGTGCCCACCTCGCTTGCCAGCATAAAGCGACCGTCGCGCGTCACATAGTAGCGGGCGGGACGCAGGCCGTTACGGTCGAGGGCGGCACCCAGCGTGCGACCGTCGGTAAAGGCGATGGCCGCCGGGCCATCCCACGGCTCCATGAGCATGGACTGGTAAGCGTCGTAGGCGCGGCGCTCCTCACTCAGGCTGTCGTTGTGGTCCCACGGCTCAGGCAGCAGCATGGACGCGGCACGCGTAAGCGGGCGACCGTTCATGACCAAAAACTCAAGCACGTTGTCCAGAATCGCGGAGTCGGAACCCTCGCGGTTGATGATGGGCATCACGCGCTCAAGATCGTGCTGCAGCACGGGACTGTACAGGTTGGGCTCGCGGGCGCGGATCCAGTTGACGTTGCCCTTGAGGGTGTTGATCTCGCCGTTATGGATGATAAAACGGTTGGGGTGCGCGCGTTCCCAGCTGGGCGTGGTGTTGGTGGAGTAGCGCGAGTGGACGAGCGCCACGGCCGTCTTGACGGCGGCGTCGTTGAGATCGATGAAGAAGCGGCGCATCTGCGTGGCGACCAGCATACCCTTGTACACGATGGTGCGCGAGCTCATGGAGCACACATAGAAGATCTTGTCGCGCAGGGCAAACTCGACGTCGGCCTTCTTCTCGATGGTGCGGCGGCACACGTACAGACGACGCTCGAAGGCATCGCCGGCGGGCGTGTCGTCCGGACGGCCCAGGAAGGCCTGCAAGATGGTGGGCATGCAGGCGCGGGCCGTCTCGCCCAAATCGTGCGGGTCGACCGGCACCTCGCGCCAAAAAAGCAGCGGCACGCCGGCCTCGGCGCAGCCCTCCTCAAACACGCGGCGGGCATCCTCTACGCCCTTGTCGTCCTGCGGGAAGAACAGCATGGCCACGCCATAGTCGCCCTCTGCCGGCAGAATCTGGCCGCACTTTTGAGCCTCTTTGCGAAAAAAATGATGCGGAACCTGGAACAGGATGCCGGCGCCGTCGCCGGTATTCTTCTCGAGTCCCGTGCCGCCGCGGTGCTCCAAGTTGACCAGAATGGACAGCGCATCGTCCAGAATCTGGTGATGGCGCTCGCCGTTGATATCGGCAAGCGCGCCAATGCCACATGCATCGTGATCGAATTCGGGGCGATAAAGGCCCTGCTGCTGAGCGGAATCTGCCTGCATCGCGATCCTCCCCTAGATATTTAGACAGTCAGTTGAATAGGCATACTAGGAGCATCGCCGACCCGTTGTGTTTCCCGCCCGTTTCGAAACAATCGCGTAACGCACGCCCTACGAGTGGACACCGCCGACCTCAAGGACGACAACAAGGGCCCCAAGTTCGGCCTGTAAGCTCACCGCTTCAAATATCTCAATCTGTAACAGGAGGAGCCGATTTTGGCGCTTAGATGTTACAGGTTGAGATTTTCTGCAGGACAGTTTTGGTTTGTCTCGATCTGTAACACGAAGGGCCGGTTTTTGCAGCTAACTGTTACAGATCGAGATTTTCCATAGGACCATTTCTTCCTGTCTTGATCTGTAACACCTAGACCCAATTTCCATCCTTAGTTGTTACAGATCAAGACATTTCGGTAATCCCCTTTCACCATCCTATTCAAATACAATTATTTTGTTAGTCTTGGTTAACTTTTTAGCATAAAACGGGTATCCTTTACGGCGTCAAGCAAACGGCACGCAGGAGCTCACCATGCTCAACCATCTCAAACATCATTTTGGCTCCCGACGCACCGGCGGTCACGGAGGCCTAGACATTGCGCGGCATATCGGCCCCGGGCTGCTCGTGACCGTCGGCTTTATCGACCCGGGCAACTGGGCCTCCAATATGGCCGCAGGCTCGCAGTTTGGCTACGCGCTGCTGTGGATCGTCACGCTGTCCACGATTATGCTGATCGTCTTGCAGCACAACGCGGCGCACCTGGGCATCGCCACGGGCGCCTGCCTTGCCGAGGCCACGACCCGCTTTCTCCCCCGCTTCGTTGGGCGCACGGTGCTCGCCAGTGCCTATCTCGCGACCATCGCCACCACCATGGCCGAAGTCCTGGGTGGCGCGATTGCCCTTCAAATGCTCTTTGGGCTGCCCGTGCGCGCGGGCTGCGTCATCGTGGCGGCAGTATCGATGGCGATGCTCATGACGAGCTCCTACAAGCGCGCCGAGCGATGGATCATCGCCTTCGTAGGCGTGGTAGGACTCTCGTTTTTGGCTGAGCTCACGCTGGTCAAGGTCGACTGGCCGCAGGCCGCCGCAAGCTGGATCACACCCAGTATGCCCACCGGCTCGGCCGCGATTATCGTAAGTGTCCTAGGCGCGGTCGTTATGCCTCACAACCTCTTCCTGCACTCCGAGGTCATCCAATCCATGCACTTCGAAGGCCAAGGCGAGCAGATTATCGAGGAACGTCTGCGCTACGAACTCTTCGACACGCTCTTTTCGATGGGCGTGGGCTGGGCGATCAACTCGGCCATGGTCATCCTGGCCGCAACGACCTTCTTTGCGCATGGCATTGTCGTAGACGACCTCGCCGTCGCAGCGGACACGCTCTCCCCCATTCTGGGCCCGGCAAGCTCGACCATCTTTGCGGTGGCACTGCTGTTTGCGGGCATATCGAGTAGTGTGACGGTGGGCATGGCGGCAGGCACCATCACCGCGGGCATGTTCGACGAGGAATACGACATCCACGACCGACATTCCTCGATCGGGGTGGCGGCCTGTTTCGTCGGCGCAGTGACGGCGTGCCTGGTCGTCCCAAATCCTTTTGAAGGTCTCATCTGGAGTCAGGCATTGTTGTCGCTTCAGTTGCCGATTACGGTCTTTGTGCTCATACGACTCACCAGTTCGCGCCGCGTCATGGGCAAATACGCCAACCCGCGCCCGCTCAACGCGCTGCTCGTAGGGATCGGTGCCATCGTGACGATTCTCGATATCGTGCTGCTAACGGGGATGTAATTGGGATGGCGTGGCTGTCCAGATATAACGTCTCAATCTGTAACACGTAAGACCGTTTTAAACCGTCAGATAAATCAAAAGGGTCCCAGCCGGAATATCCAGCCGGGACCCTTGGACAGAGCTCTGTATGGCTAATCGCCGTGTGTCTACGAGTTACTCCTCGACGAGCTCAAACTCATCGGGGCCGACGCCGCACACCGGGCACACGTAATCCTCGGGCAGCTCGGGCGTGTCGACCTCAACCTCGTAACCGCAAACGGTGCACACAAACTTATACGTCTTCTTCTCCTCAGCCATGATGTTCTCCTCTCGAACGCGACTGGTGATGTACTTCGCTTATTAGTATAGGTTCTTAATAATATAATGCAAGTATTTTTAGAACATTTCTAGCCTTGATACGACGAGGCTTTGGGCGGTGTCTTGCCCTTCAAGACCTTGTGATAGTAGTCATAGGTCAGCGAGGCCTCGCTGCTCAAGCGCTCGGCATCCTCCACCTCGCCAATAAAGAGCAGGTGCGTGCCCACATCCACGGTATCAATCAGTCGGCAGTTAAACAGGGCCGCCGCGTGCTCGGGCACATAGGGCATGCCCAGAGCCGTCTCGCGGGTCTCGTATTTGGCAAACTTGTCATAATCGCTGCTGGTGCGGAACCCAAAGTTACCGATGTAGAGCATGTCGGCGGTCTGATCGATCACGGTCAGCGCGAACGCTTTGGCCGATGCGATGACGCCCGAGGTGACATTGTCCTTGTTCACGGCAACCGAAATACGCGGCGGCATGGACGTCACCTGCACCGCAGTGTTGATGACGCAGCCGGCGCGCAACCCGTCTGCCGCAGCGCTCACCACGTACAGACCGCTCGGCATGGTAAAGAACGCAGTTTTGTCCATAACGATCACTCCCCTAGCTCGAGTTGGAACCTCATGAATGTATGTACCCACAAAAAAGGCGGCACCCATAACGGACGTCGCCTTTGAGACATATGTGTCAGAACAGTAAGAAAGATGAGACGCCCGCAGTTGCGGTGAAATAGGGACTGAATAGCCCCTCAAACAGGAAAACAGTCCGTATTCCACCGCAACTTATGCAGAGTGCCTAGCGGTTGCGTTCCTTAAGGGCGCGGTCGATCTCGCGTTGGACATCACGCTTGGCCATGTCCTCGCGCTTGTCGTAGAGCTTCTTGCCGCGACCCAGACCCAGCAGCAGCTTTACGCGGCCGTCGGTATTAAAGTAGAGTTCCAACGGAACCAGCGCATAACCACGGTTGCGAAGTTTGCCGTCAAGAAAGTCGATCTCCTTGCGGTGCAGCAGCAGACGACGCCGACGGTCGGGATCGCGATTCCACACGCCACCATGGCTATAAGGGTGGATATGCAGGCCGACGAGCCAGCACTCCCCGCCGCGGATCAGCGCGAAGGTATCGGTGATCTGGCAGGCGCGCTCGCGAATCGACTTGACCTCGGTGCCGCTCAGCTCAATACCGCACTCAAACGTCTCATCGATAAAGTACTCGTGATGTGCCGAGCGATTCTTGGAAATGAGTTTGCGCTCGCGCTTACTGGGCATCGCCGGCCTCCTTGGCGCCATCGGCGTTTGAGCCCGCAGCCTCGCGCTTTGCCTTGCGCTCGGCATTGAGCTCGGCATCGCTCTCACGCACCAGTTTGATAATCGCCGCGCAGGCCTCCTCGCCCACCAAGTCGCGAGCACGTACCGTCAGGCGCGTCGCCTCCTGCTTGTCGCCGTCGCTTGCAGCATCGGTCGCGCACATAATCAGGCAGATGGCAATCTCGGCCGAAGGCGAGGTCGGAACGCCTTGCAGGGCCAGTTCACCCATCACGTGCTCGTCGCTCTCATCGGCGGCATCCGGATAGGTGGTATGGATCTTGTTGAGCAGGCGCGTCGTATGCGCATCGTTGGGCGCCAGGCGCAGCGCCAGACGCGCGCAGCCCACGGCAGCCGAAACGTTCTCGGTCTCGGGCTCCAAGAAGTACTGACCCAGATTGGCGTAAGCGCGGGCGGCGCACTTGCCATCGCTTGCACGCTCCAGCACCGAGAACGAGAGCGATGCCCATTCCTGCTTGTCCTCGAGTGCGCGGAACAGCTCGGCCAAATCCAAGCGATAGTTGCAGTTCATGGGGTCCCAACGCACAGCCTGCATCAGGGCATTACGAGCGCTCACATAATCCTGCTGGCGAATGTAGGCAAACGCCATATCAGAGTACAGGCGGTCAAACGGCACCTCGACCTGCACGAGCTCGCGCGGATCCTTCTCCACGCGGCGATAGGCCAAGCGCTCAAACTTGCTATCGAAGCTAAAGTATTGGCGCTTCTCCTCCGTCTTGCACTCAGCGTCGATATACTCCTCGGCGAGCTCCACCAGACGCTCCAGCAGCGGCGTCGCCGTAGCCAGGTCGCCCTGCGCCAGATAGTTCTCGGCATACGTGATGTCTTGCAAGCTGATGGGCAGATCCATGGCTACTCCTCGATCTGAGCGAAACACGGCAGGCGCCGTATATACGGTCAATACACAAAACCCGGGTCTCTTACGAGGCCCGGGCGTTCAATTTTGGTAGCCCGTACCAGATTCGAACTGGTGATCTCCGCCTTGAGAGGGCGGCGTCCTAAACCGCTAGACGAACGGGCCATATGTAGCAAATGCAATGGCTGGGATGGAGGGAGTCGAACCCCCATTGACGGAACCAGAATCCGCTGTCCTGCCATTAGACGACATCCCAATGACTGCATCGCTGCGCTCGGCTGTGCCTTTGCGCAAGAAAGAAATATACGGGAAGTCTCGCCGTGACGCAAGCCCCAATTTTGACTTTTTTGAAATTCAGTCAAATTGGCCTAATTTAGTCCAACCCGTGAAGGACCTGTGAAGCCGACCGCTGTACACGAAGGGCAAAACGCCGCGAGCGGTAGCCGTCAACCGTTGGCAGATTCTACCGCGAAAACGATAGCACCAGGCAACACAATCGAAGTATCAATGATCGCGTAGATATCGAGGCGCCATGGACGAAGAGCTTGATTACCTATGGGAGACCCTGGGCCTTGAGATCACTGCCGACCTTTGGCCCGAACGGGACAAAATCCATCCCACACTGCGCCCCGCCATTACTGTGGTGCAGGCAAAATACCGCCGTGCATCCTTTTTGATCATGCGGATGTCATGGCACGCGGGACTCCCCGACCTTAAGCGAATCCAGGCAAGCCTCGTCGAGCTGTCCGGTATGCCGACCGTCATATCCGAGGCGCACCTGGAGCAGCGCCAGCGCGAGCGACTGCAACAGCAGCGGATTCCCTTTATCTGCCCTGGCGTTCAGGCATATCTGCCCTTTATGGACGAGGAGTACTGGAGCGGCAAGCCCAACAAACACGTAAAGGTCTACGATCCGCACGAATGGGCACAGCTGGCGGACTGACTGGGGCAGGCCCGCCGGCGGAAAGTGCGTCCCAGATTTCAAGCTCAAACTGGTCCCTACTTTCCCGTCGAGCCCTCAACCGGAAACCGTGTCCCGCAATCGAAGCTCAGAATGGGACGTGCTTTCCGCAACCGGCCACTTTGGGAAAGTGCATCCCATTCTGGAAGCGAATTCCGGGTCGCACTTTCCGCAGCCGCTATAGCAACGCCTCGGCCCAAGCCGATTCCCTAAAGCCGGGAATCGCAAAGTCGTCGCCCACCAGCAGCGGACGCTTGACCAGCATGCCGTCGGTCGCCAGCAGCTCGTAGCACTCCCGATCCGTCATGCCCGCGTCCAGACGCGCCTTCAGGCCCAGCTCTCGATATTTCATGCCCGACGAATTAAAGAAGCGCCGCACCGGCAGCCCCGAACGAGCAATCCAGGTCGCAAGCTCATCAGCCGTGGGATTGTCCAAAACGATATCGCGATCGATATACTCTACCCCATGTTCGTCCAGCCATGCCTTGGCCTTCTTACAGGTCGAGCACTTGGGATATTCAACAAACAGTACGGTCATGGGAATCCTCCGAATATAGATCGGCCAACGCAGGCACACGCCACACGAGGCGCCTTCGTATGATGGGCCAATTGTAGCCCACGGGTCACACGCTAAACGAACCGTACCCCGAATCCGCGTTTGATGAACGGCAGCAGCTCCATTGCCTCGGGCGTGATATGGCCCGCAACGTTCATGCGCTCGTCACCGGGAAGATCGACCCGCGCAATCTCAAGCTCGCCTTCGTAGCGCCCATATCCGCTATTGCTCACAGCGATCGACCCCGCCTTTCGCGGCAGGCCGGCTCCGGCATCCGTCGGCACGGAATCCGGCTTATGCGTCGTACGTGATTCCTGAGACCTAAAGATGAGGACGCTCGAGTCGGGCCGGTCGTGATGAATCTGCCCGCGCACATAGGCATAACCGGGCTCAAGCTCGCATTGCAGGTCCACGTATCCGGCGGAAACTTGAGCAAACTGCGCCCAGCCCGCATCGGAAAGATCGGGGTCGCCGACCAACACAATGTCGCAATCAGCGCCATGGGCAAGCTCAAGCATATTGAGGGCAACCTTTGACGCGCGACCGCGCTGTGCCTCGACCGTCGGCAGTCCCTCGAATACCGGCCCGCGAACGTTAGCATCACCCGGCACAAAAGCCATGATTTCGAATCCAAGCGCCGCAAGACGAAGATTCGTCCGAGCAACATCTTCAAGAGCTAAACCGGTATAAGGCTTGGGGTAAAAATTGTGGCAGGCGGCAAAACGAGTCACATCGGCACCGGCCTCACGCCACGATGCGATTTCATCAGAACTCACTGTCGATGCATTGACCACGATGCGAAATACACCGGACAGCTCCGCGACCCGCTGGGCGCTAAAGCCATAGTCCAAACGAAGGTATTCCAACCCCAGATCGCGCAGGTCCTCGATGCGCTCAAGCCCGAGCAAATCGCACGTGCGAGGCCCCACATCGGCAATGAGCGCAATGCCGCGAGCGGAAAGCAGCGACAGCACATGACGGACCTTATCGGCATACGCCGCTCCCCCATCCTCGGGAATATGCAGCGAGGTGAACGCGTAGCGCGCACCCGCCGCGGCGCCACGCTCAATCGTCCGCTCAATATCCTGCAAAGGGCTGGAAAGATAAATTGAAATACCCGTTTTCACGCTTCAACGCTCCTTTAAAAAAGGCCGGCTGAGCAGCTAGCCCCGCCGGCACAACCATATCATCAAGAAATCTGCCGCGCGCCGCGAGCCCCGAGCAACACGGCTCGCGATATCAAACTACTCGCCAAAGAACTCGTTGATCTTCTGCTCGTCGACGCCAAAGAACCACGTCAGGACAAAGCCGGCGGCATAGGCAAGCAGCATAGCGGCAACGTAGCCGAGCTGCTGGCCAGGAACAACGATCAGCAGGCCAAACAGACCGGAAACGCCCTGAGAAACCGTGCCGATGTGAAGCAGCGCCGCGAGCGCGCCGCCAAATCCGGCACCCAGGCAGGCCGTCACAAACGGACGAACGAGCGGCAGCGTAACAGCATACATCAGAGGCTCGCCCACACCCAGGATTCCAACGGGAATGGACTCTGCGACGTACTTCTTGAGCTTGGCGTTCTTGGTCTTAAAGTACAGCGCCAAACCGGCACCGACCTGGCCGCCGCCAGCCATCATAAGGATGGGAAGCAGGTAATTGATACCCTTGGTAGCGCCGTCGGGATCGTTGAGCATAGCGTGGATCGGCGTGAGCGCCTGATGCAGGCCGACGGACACCAGCGGCAAGAAGCCTGCCGACAGGATATAGCCGCCCAGGACGCCCAGCTTCTCGAAGATAAAGGTCAAAACGCTAAAGATGGCATTCGTCAGCCATGCGCCAACCGGCTGGATGACGAGCATCAGAGCAAAGGCGCCGATGATGAGCACCAGCAGCGGGGACAAGAACGTGTCGAGTGCGTTGGGCATAACCTTGCGAATCTGACGCTCCATCCAGGCAAAAAATGCGCCAGCGATGAGAGCCGCGATCATGCCGCCCGCTGCGGGGTTGTACTGCGCATTGGTGAGCGGCAGCAGAATGGCAGTGGCAGGATCAGCCGCGCCAGGCGCAAGCAGGGGCATGGCACTGTTGGCGATACACATCATGCCGGCGATGCCGCCCAGCGCAGCGGAGCCACCAAACTCACGTGCCGCGTTATAGCCCACCAAAATGGGCAGATAGGCAAACAGGGCCCAGCCCATGGAACGAATGCCTTGGTACCACCACTCGCCTGCAAGCGCGCCTGCCGTCGAGACGTTAATGACGTTGCAGATACCGTTGATGAGGCCAGCCGCAATGATGCCGGGAAGCAGGGCGACGAAGACATTGGAAATCTTCTTGAGGAAGGCCTGAACCGGCTTAGACTCGTACTTGGCCTTCTGCGCGGCCTTGTTTGTGGCCGCAGCGTCAACCACGCTCTCATCGGCAACGCCTTTCGCAAGGCCGGTGAGCTTGGAGAACTCCTCGAGCACCTTATTCACCTTGCCCGGACCCAGCACGATCTGCATCGTGTCGTCCTCGACCAGACCCATCACGCCGTCGAGTGTCATAATGCCCTCCGTGTCAACGTTGCCCGTGTCTTTGACGGTCACGCGCAGGCGCGTCATGCACGCCGCGTTTGCGAGCACGTTGTCTTTACCGCCCAAAAGGTCCAGCAGCTTTTGAGCCAGCTCTTTGTTCGTCATAACTCCTCCTTGTATTGGGTATCTCGTCTGAATGTCATATCAGCTCACGCCGCGCACCTATTGGGCATCGGCATTGCTCTTCTCATGGCCACTCACCGCAGTACGGACATGACCTCGCGCCCGCTCAAGAGCTACCGCAGCCTGCTCGGCATCGCAGTCCAGCAGTACCGAGACAATAGCGGTTTTTACGTGGCCGCCGGCATCTGCAAGCGCCTGAACAGCGCGCTCGCGCGTGCAGCCGGTCGCCTCCATCACGATGTTCTGGCCGCGCACCACCAACTTCTCGTTCGTCTGCTGCACATCGACCATCAGGTTTTGGTATACCTTGCCAATCTTGACCATGGCACCGGTCGAAATCATGTTGAGAATGAGCTTTTGAACCGTTCCCGCCTTGAGCCTCGTTGAGCCGGTCAGCACCTCGGGACCGGGCACGGGCTCAATGGCAAGATCTGCGCTCTCCCCGATCTTCGACCCTTGGTTGCAGGCAATTGCAATGGTCTTGCACCCAGTTGCCTTGGCGTACACAAGGCCGCCCACCACATAAGGAGTACGACCGCTTGCCGCCAGGCCAACGACAAGATCCTTGTCCGAGAGTCCACGCTCTCGCAGGTCGTTCGCGCCAAGCTCATCGCTGTCTTCGGCACCTTCGACAGCCTTGATAAACGCCGTCTCGCCTCCGGCAATGAGCCCGACAATCAGATCGGGTGACACGCCAAACGTGGGCGGACACTCCGAAGCGTCGAGTACGCCCAGACGACCGCTGGTGCCTGCGCCCATGTAAAAGACGCGCCCGCCGCGCTCGAGTGCCTCAGCAGCCCAGTCGATTGCTGTGGCAACCTGGGGCAACACTTTCGTGACCGACTGGACGGCACGAAGATCCTCATCGTTCATCGTCGTGACGATTTGCAGCGATGTCATCGTATCGAGGTCCATTGACCTTTGATTACGCTGTTCGGTCGTGAATTTTGTTAAATCGAGCATTTCATTCACCTCATCTTTCCTGTTTCTCGATGTAGTTTTGCTTAATGACATGCGTCGCCCGTTCGTAGTCGCTGGCAACGTAAGCAGCGTACAGGGCATCGACAACCATAAGCTGGGCCATACGCGAAGCCATGGCACCGCTGCGGACCAAGGGTTCACTCGCAGCAACGCCGAGCACGGCATCGGCCATGGTGGCAAGCTTGGATGATCCATCTACTTTGGTAACGGCCACAACGGGACAGTTGTGACGTTGAGCCTCGGCGGCGCAGTCCAGCACCTCTTGCGTCAAGCCCGAGTAGCTAAAGGCGATTGCCATATCGCCCTCATGCATGTTCTTGGCACATAAGAGCTGATCATGCCAGTCGTCGTACAGATGGCACTCTTTGTCGACACGCATGAGCTTTTGCGCCAGGTCGTGCGCGACCAAACGAGAAGCACCAATACCGAACAGATTGACCGCGCGTGCCCGCTTAAGACGGGCCGCGCATCGCTCCAAGACGGTGTAATCGAGCGTTCGCGCCGTCGCCTCGATCGTGCGCACGTTGCTTTTCATCACCTTCCCCACGATACGTTCGACGCTGTCATCCATGGAGATGTCCTCGAGAGCTACGTCTTTCTTGTCACCTAAGAGCGCCAGCTCGGCAATCAGTTCGCGCTGGAACTCCTTGTAGCCCGCAAAACCAAAACGCTTGCAAAAGCGCAAAATGCTCGAGGGCGAGGAGAACGTGACATCGGCAAGACCGCGGACGGACAGCCCGACCACCTCGTGCGGATGAGCGCTTACATATGCGATGACATTGCGTTCCGCCGGGCTCGCGCTGAGCTCACGCTCGCGAAGCCGCAAAAGCAATCCGTTTGCCATCTCAAACACCTCCGTTGAGAAGAATTAAAGACCAACGAACGATTCGTACCGTATACAAACAGCTTTTGCGGTACATTGTGCCGCATCGTGGCGCACAAAAGGCGAGCGTTCTACCGCTCGCCCCTCAAATCCGACCGCTCGGAAATACGCACGACACAAAATAATTCAACAAGGTCGCATTATCAGAAACGGGTTTGTTACCGGCTAGCGCCTCGCATGGGCGCCGATGGGGCGCGTCGCGTGGTGCACCAACGCCGCCGTCAGCAATACCAACAGCATGGCGGTGACATAGCCCGCAGCATCGAATCCTAAATCGATAACGTCGAAATGCCTGCCGGGAACAAAGATCTTATGTACCTGATCGCCAACGGAGCAGGCGGCGCAAAAGAGCAATACGGGCACGCAACGGGAGCATACGCTCCACGGACGCCTGGAAAAGCAAACCACGACCACCGAGGCGAACAATCCGACGAAGAAAAACTCTACGGTATGGGCAACGCGACGGACGTTCGTGCCCACCCACATGCGAATGGAAGCAAGTCGGCCAGACCGGACATTCGAGGCAGCCGAATCGGTGCCCCCGGTCATTCCGTTCTCCGCCTGAGCTTCACCCGTGGCATCGACAGCCTGAACGCCCGTAGCCTGGCCCTCCACCACACGCGCGGTGGACTCGCTCAGCAACGACGTCTCCACCGCGTTTTGCTCCGTCAGCACCCAGATGCCCGCCAGCGTTGCAGCGAACAGAACGATCGCGGTCCATCCGATTATTTGTTTTACGCGCGCCAAGGGCCAACCTCCTTTTTTGAATATCAGCGAGTGTAGCCCCAAATGGCATCGTCACCGTATCAAAATTTGAATCGCAACAGGAAGCGACAAAGCGACGCAAACCCCTACCCCGCCTCGCGCATCCAGCGATCGAACGTCCCCACGCACACGCCCAGGCACTTTGCTGCCTGGCTGCGGGTAATATCGCCTGCCTCATAGCTATCGCGCACCATCTCAAACTGAGGAGGGCACGGCTTGCGAGGTCGACCGAAACGGACCCCTCGCGCCCGCGCCGCTGCAATTCCCTCCGCTTGGCGCCGATGGATATTCTCGCGCTCTACCTGCGCCACGTAGCTCAGCAGTTGCAGCACAATATCGGCAATCAGGACGTTGGTCACATCCGGCGCGCCGCTGGCCCTAGCGCGCGTGTCAAGCAATGGCATGTCCAACACCACAATGGCAACCCCGAGCTCCTTGGTAATGCGTCGCCATTCCTCAAGAATCTCGGAGTAATTACGGCCAAGTCGGTCGATAGAAAGCACCACCAGTACGTCCCCGTCTCCCAGGACGTGCAGCAGCTCGCGATAACGCGGTCGATCGAAGTCCTTGCCGCTCGCATGGTCGGCATAAATATTCGCCGAGCCCACGCCATAGGCGCCCAGCGCATCCAGCTGCCGATTAAGGTTCTGATCGCGCGAACTCACCCGCGCATAACCGTACACCGTCGCCATCTCATCCCCGCTTTCTTGTAAACCTGCCAAAAAGGGACAGGTTTATTTTGGTAGGTTTTACCTCTCAAATAGCAGGTAAGCGGGCGGCCGAGTAGACGGCAAGGTAGCCACGATTCAAATGCGAAGGGCGGTCTCGAAAGGCCGCCCTCCGCTCCCCCACCATGAGTCGGGATTTGGCTAATGGATAAGCTTAAAGTCCAAGTGCCCACGCGTGGTATTGACGCGCGAGACCTCGACAATCACGCGCTGCCCCAGCTCGTAACGGGTGCCCGTGTCGGCACCTGTGAGCGTGAGCGCGTCCTCGTCGAACTCGAACCACTCGTTGCCCAGACTCTTGATCGAAACCAAACCTTCGACCTGCGTTAGGTCCAAGCGCACAAAAAGGCCCATGCTGCTAACCCACGAGACGGTTCCGGCATAGCGCTCGCCCAGACGGTCCTCATAGTACTGGGCAATCTTGATCTTTTGCGTCGCATGGCTGGCGGCATCTGCCGCGCGCTCGGCATCGCTGCATGCGCGGCAGATCTGCGGCAGAATGCGTGGCAGGGACTCGCGACCTTTACCGATGAGCCGGGGCGTGCGCACCAAGGCGTCCTTGCCGCCCAGCTGCTCGTAGGCCAGCTGCAGCTTGAGTACGCGATGCACCACCAGGTCGGGATAGCGGCGAATGGGACTCGTGAAGTGGCAATAGCACGGCGCGGCAAGCGCAAAGTGGCCCTCGTTGCGTGGCTTGTACAGTGCGCGCTGCATACTGCGCAAGAGCAACGTGTTGACGAGCGGAGCGTTAGCCGTGCCGGCCGCGGCGTCAACCGCAGCCTGCAGCTCATCGGGACTTCCCAGGGCAATACCAGCCGCACGGCGGTCATCGATGATGCCCAGCTGCGCCAGCGCCACGGCGGCACCGTGCAGGCTGTCGGGGCTGGGATCGTCGTGCACGCGATAGCAAGCCTCAATGTCGCGGTCAGCCAGCCACTCGGCCACGCACTCGTTGGCGAGCAGCATGGCCTCCTCGATCAGCGACGTGGCGCACGAGCGCTCGCGGGCCACGATCTGCACGGGCACACCGTCCTCGTCCAAGAGCGCGCGGATCTCGGCCGTATCAAAGTCGACCGAACCGCGCGCGCGACGAATGCGGCGGCGGAGCTCCGCAAGCTCGTTGGCGGCAACCAAAAAATCACCCAGGTCGACGTTATAGCCGAGGGCTGCCTCCTCGCATGTAAGCCCACGCTCAAGCGCCTCCTCGCGCGAGGCCTCGGCAGCCGCAACATCCTCGGCGGCACCCTCCAGCACCGAGTACTCCACCGCGCCAGCACGCACCAGCAGCGCCTCGGCGCCATCATAGTCCATGCGCACGCGCGAGCGAATCACGCTGGGATAAGGGTCGTACTGGCGCACGCGGCCCTGCGCGTCGAGCTCAATGTCGACGGTAAACGCCAAGCGGTCCTCGTCGGGACGAAGCGAGCACAGGTCATTAGACAGGCGCTCGGGCAACATGGGAAGTACACGATCGGCAAGATACACCGACGTCGTGCGGTGACGAGCCTCAAGATCGATATGCCCGTCCCAAGCCACATAGTGCGAGACGTCGGCGATATGCACACCCAGCTTGTAGCCACCCTCGGGCGTGCGCTCCAACGAAATGGCATCGTCAAAGTCGCGCGCGTCGACCGGGTCGATCGTGATGATAAAGCGGTCGCGCAGATCGCGGCGGAGCGGGTCCTTAAGCGCCGCGGACACATCGAGCGAAAGCCCCTCGGCCTCGTCCAGCGCGGCCTCGGGATAGCTATCGGTATAGCCGTAGCGCGCCATCACATATTGAACGCCCAAATCGGGCGCGTCATCTCCGCCAATGCGGCGTTCGATCGTCACAGCGCCCGATTCCAGGCGCGTCGGGTAGGTCAAAATGCGCGCGACAACAGCATCACCCGGGTGAACGCCCAGACGATCCGCCGAGGTATCCTCAGGCAGAATGAAGAAGTCAGCCTTCAGACGCGAATCGAGCGGCTCGATCACACCGAGCGGACCGGCGGTCTGGTACGTACCCACCACGCTTATGGCTGCGCGCTCAACCACGCCTTCGATCACGGCGCGCCGCTCACCGTGCGGGCTGTTCTTAATGCTCACGGCAACGGTATCGCCATCCATAATCTCGCGCTTGCCACGGCCCATGACCTTGTAGTCGCCATTCTCGGTTATGACATAGGCACTGTGCTCATGGAGCTGCACGCGCCCGGTCAGGCTCGGACGGCGTTCGCTGCGCACCGGCCCGCGCTTATTGCGAGCTCCACGCTTATGCTTGTTATTGCGCCCCATGGCGCCTCCTAACTATCGATTGCGAACTCCAAAGAGTCTACCCAAATGATTCGCTTTCCTGCCGTCCCCTAGGGATCAAAAAACGGGCCGCCCCATAAGAGACGACCCGTTGGAAGGGATGAATTCCAGGCATGCCTACACGCGCAGGTAGCGACGCATGGCGATGGCAGAACCAAAGAGGCCGATAATCACGCCGACCAGAATCAGCGCAGCATAGGTCACCAGGTAGTACTGCATCGGCAGGGCAAACGACATCCAGCCGATGCTCTCCTGCAAACGCGGAATCATCAGATTGCGCAGCAGCTCCAGAACGCCGATGGAAAGCAGCGAGCCCAAAATGGCCTGCAGTACACCCTCGGTGATAAACGGGCCACGAATGAAGCCGTTGCTGGCACCCACCAGGCGCATAATCGCAATCTCGCGACGACGCGCCGTGATGGACAGGCGAATCGTGTTGTTGATAAAGATGAACGCGATAAAGGTCAGCAGGCCGACGAGCACCACGGCGGCAATACGGATGTAGTTGGTCACCTGGAACAGGCGGCTTACTTCCTCCTGGCCATACAGTACGCTCGCGTTGACGTCGCCGTCGTCCGCGATCTTTTGGAAGTCGGCATTCTTCTTGAGCTTCTTGGCCGTGCTCTCGACCTGAGACGGATCGTCCATCTCAATCGCAAACGAGGCGGGCAGCGGGTTCTGGCCGTCGAGCGCGCTCATGGTGGCGTCGGCGTTACCCGACATCTTGCTCGTGTACTCGGCCAGCGCGTCGTCCTTATCCTTATAGGTCACGGACTTGACGTTGCTCCACGTCTTGAGCTCGGCCTCAAAGGCCTGGACGTCTGCCTGATCGGCGTCATCGCTAATAAAGGCATTAATGACAACCTGATCCTCGACGGTACCGATCACGGAGTTCAGCATCGCGGAGCCCATGATGAACAGGCCGATGATAAACAGCGAAAGGAAGATCGTGATGACGGCGCCGAGCGAGGTAGTCCAGTTACGGAAGAAGTGGCTGATTGCCTCTTTGAAGGAGTAGCCCACGTTAGTTGGTGCCATAGTTGCCGTAACCTCCCCTCTCCTGGTCGCGGATAACGTGGCCGCCCTCGAGGGCGATCACGCGACGGTGCATGCTATCGACCATCTCGCGGTCGTGCGTGGCGACGATCACGGTGGTGCCGGTGCGGTTAATACGCTCGAGCAGCTTCATGATGCCCAGCGAGATCGCCGGGTCGAGGTTACCCGTGGGCTCGTCGCAGATCAGCAGCGGCGGACGGTTGACCATAGCGCGGGCGACGGCAACGCGCTGCTGCTCGCCACCGGAAAGCTGGTCGGGCAGCGAGTCCATCTGATCGGCCAGACCGACCAGACGCAGCACCTCGGGCACCTGGCTGCGAATGACGCCTTTGGGCTTGCCGATGCACTGCAGAGCAAACGCCACGTTTTCGTAGGCGGTTTTTTGCGGCAGAAGCTTAAAGTCCTGGAACACGGCGCCAATCTGGCGACGCAGGAACGGAACCTTGCGGTTCTTGATCTTCATGAGGTCCTGACCGGCAACCAGGATGCGGCCGCTCGTCGGCTTGACGTCGCGATTGAGCGTAGACAGCAGCGTGGTCTTACCCGAGCCGGAGTGACCGACCAGGAAGACGAACTCGCCCGGATAGATCTCGATGTTGATGTCGTCGAGTGCAGGCTTGTTGGGCTGTGCCGGATAGATCTTGGTGACATGCTCCATAAGGATGACGGGCTCGACACCGGCCTGCTTGGCCATCTTCTTGCGGCTGGCCTGTGGATCGATGGGCGCAAACACCGACGTAAAATCGGGGTTGTTGAGCGCGTTATCGAGGCTTGCGACCTCGGCGGCCTGATCGCTCTCGACCACCGGGGCAGCAGGCTGCGTGGGGTCGGGAATAGCGGCAAAGAGACCGGACTGCGCAGGCTGAGGAGCCGGCGTCGCCGGGGCCAAGGGGTCGGGAATGCCGGCCATGGTAGGCTGCGGCGTGGCGGCACCAGCCTGAGGCTGCTCCACGCGAGCGGTCACGGCCTGAACGGGCTCAAAACCCGCCGTGCCGGAAAGCGCGACATCGCTGGTTGGATTGTAGGCAAAGGGATCGGATGCCGGCTGTGCCTGATCTGCCGGCTGAGCGGGGGCCTGAGCAACAGGCTGGCCCTCTGAATCCGGAGTGGCGAAACGACTGCCCTGGACGCCTGCCTGCGTCTTGGGGGCATCATCGCCCGCACCGGAGGTACGGAAGTGGTTACCCACTGGTGCTCCTTATCGTCGTGCGTTTAAACTACATGAGCGCTTTGTATTTTAGCAGTATTAGCTTTGCTGCACATAAGAAGCATGGCGTGCTTAGAGATCCCGTCGGCCGGGCACAGGGTTACTCTCCAAATCGTCCTCGGACATGTCGGAGCCCCCGCTGCGCGCTTCGCGCTGCGGGGGCTCCTCCGTCCTGCGGAAAAATTTGGAGAGTAACCCTGTGCCCGGCCTGCGGTAACTAAGGGGTCGCCGCGTTTTACTTGGGGTGCTGCATATACAAAGTTGGAAGGGTCTGAGTTGCGCTTTGTCGATATATGCCCTTTTCCCTGATGGGACCGTGCTTGAGGGGCGTCTTCATAAGTTGCGGTGAAATAGGGACTGTTTTACCAGTTAAAAGGTCTAATCAGTCCCTATTTCACCGCAACTGAAACAGGGGCGCTCTCCAAGAGAGCGCCCCTGCCGGGTTTCCATAGTTCTGGCGAAGCAGTCCTTGAGATCCGCCTTGCCTTATGCCAAGAACTCCTTGGTGGTCGCCACGATGTTGGCGGCGTCCAGGCCGTACTTGTGCAGGAGCTCGGCGCCCGGGCCGGACTCACCGAAGGTGTCGTTGACGCCGATCTTCTTGAGCGGCGTCGGGCACTGCTCGCACAGGACGTCGGCAACGGCGCTGCCCAGGCCACCGATTACAGAATGCTCCTCGACGGTCACGACGTGGCCGGTCTTGGTGGCGCTCTTGACGATCAGGTCGGCATCGATGGGCTTGATGGTGTGCATGTTGATGACCTCGGCGTTGATGCCCTCGGCAGCGAGCTGCTCGGCGGCCTCGAGAGCCTCGCCGACCATCAGGCCGCAGGCGATGATGGTCACATCGGCGCCCTCGCGCATGACAATGCCCTTACCCAACTCGAACTTGTAGGTCTCGGGGTCGTTGATAACCAGCGAGGCCAAACGGGCGAAGCGCATGTACACCGGACCGTCGCACTCGTAGGCGGCGCGCGTCACGGCGCGGGCCTCCACGTCGTCGGCGGGAACAATCACGGTCATGCCAGGGATGACGCGCATCAGGGCGATATCCTCGCAGCACTGGTGCGTGGCGCCATCCTCGCCCACCGAGATACCGGCGTGCGTGGCACCGATCTTAACGTTAAGGTGCGGGTAGCCGATGGAGTTACGGACCTGCTCAAAGGCGCGACCGGCAGCGAACATGGCAAAGGTGCTCGCGAAGGCAACACGACCGGTGGTCGCGATACCGGCGGCAACACCCATCAGGTTGCTCTCGGCGATACCCACGTCGAAGAAGCGGTCGGGGCATGCGGCCTTAAATTTGCCGGTCTGCGTGGCGGCGGCCAGGTCGGCGTCGAGGACCACAAAGTCATCGTGCTCGTTGGCGAGCTCGACGAGGGCCTCGCCGTAGCTTACACGCGTGGCGATTTTCTTGACGTCTGCCATCCTAGAGCTCCTCTCCGGCGGCCGTGAGCTCTGCCATGGCCTGCTCAAACTGTTCATCGTTGGGGGCCTTGCCGTGCCAACCAACCTGGTTCTCCATAAAGGAAACGCCCTTGCCCTTCATGGTCTCGGCGATGATGGCGGTCGGCTGACCCTTGGTGGCGCGGGCCTCGGCAAAGGCGGCGCGGATCTGGTCGAAATCGTTGCCGTCGGCAAGCTCCACCACGTGGAACTTAAAGGCGCGGAACTTGTCGGCGAGCGGCATGGGGTCGTTGACCTCCTCGACGGGGCCGTCGATCTGCAGGCCGTTGTGGTCGACGATCACGCAGAGGTTATCGAGCTGCTGGTTGCCGGCAAACATGGCGGCCTCCCAGACCTGGCCCTCCTCGCTCTCGCCATCGCCCAGCAGGGCGTACGTGCGGTAAGTATCACCCCAGTGCTTGGCGGCAACCGCCATGCCCACGGCAGCGGAGATGCCCTGGCCCAGCGAGCCGGTGGACATATCGACGCCCGGGGTGTCGTTCATGTTGGGATGGCCCTGCAGGTGGCTGCCGATATGACGCAGCGTCTCGAGGTCCTCCTTGGGGAAGAACCCGCGCTCGGCGAGCACGGCGTACAGACCCGGAGCACAGTGGCCCTTGGAGAGCACAAAGCGATCGCGGTCGGCCTTGCGGGGATCGGCCGGGTCGACGTTCATTTCCTCAAAGTACAGATAGGTCATGATGTCGGCAGCGCCGAGCGAACCGCCCGGATGGCCGGACTTGGCAGCGTGCACTCCGGTGACGATGCCCTTCCTTACCTCGTTGGCAACCTTTTTGAGCTCTTCGTCGCTCATTGTGCCTTCCTTTCATCCTCATTAGACAAAATGCGCACGGCACCGAAGGTAATCCCAACACAGCCGCAATGCACGTACGTCATTCATTATGCTGGAAACTGATGGCTTTACCAGAGTTTTTATCATTATTTGAACAATTTAGCAGGCAGAACCGCTGATGAAACGGTTTATCAATGTGAACGTCTTTTGGATGGAACGCGGTCGACCCTACGCGCTAATGTCCTTGAATCCCTCGCCGAAGGCTTCCGTAACGTCGGCAACCGTCACGATGGCATGAGGATCGCGCTCGCGCACGATCGTCTTGAGGGTATTGAGCTCTCGACGGCTCACGATGACCATAACCACTGGCTTCTCGGCACCCGAATACATGCCAGTCGCCTTAAACTTGGTACAACCACGACCCAGGCCATACATGATATCGGCAGCGATATCAGGGAACTTGTCCGAGATGATGAGTACCATACGGCGTTTGTTGCCACCATCGACCACGGCATCGATCACGTAGCCGCTAATGACCATCGAAAGGCCTGCATACAGTGCGTTTTCGATTGAAAAGACCGGAGCCGATAGCGCGCATACGGCAACATCGATCGCCATGACGGTCGAGCCCACCGGCAGCGAGGTGTTACGCGAGATGATTTGGCCAATCGTGTCCGAGCCGCCGGTGTTGGCGCCGGCGCGCAACACCATGCCGTAACCGATGCCCGTAATAATGCCGCCCCACATGGCAGGGAGCATCAGGTCCGCATCCGCCAGAGGTGCTACAAACGGGGCAAACAGATCGGTAAAGAAGCCCAGCAGCACAAAGCCCGTCGCGGTCTGCACCACGTAGAACATGCCACCCTCGCGCATAACGACCAACAACAGCAAGGCGTTCATCACGATCGTCTGAATACCAACGGGAAGCGATAGGCCGCGCGATGCACCGACCGCCTGGATAATGGTGGCAAGGCCCGTAACGCCACCGGCAGCAAGGCCGTTGGGAATCAAAAACAGGTCGGTCGCAATAGCGGCCAGAGCGCACCCCAACATAATCTGGGGCAGGTCGTGAAAGAAGTTCATCGAAAGAATGCGCTTGATGTCCAGACGATATGCCATGTTGCCTCCCTCAAAAAAGCGCACCCAAACGGATGCGCTTCGAACTTCTTGCTGTATTCGATTCTACCGATTCGCCGGACAAAAACCACCCCTGCGCAGGGCTTGATCTGGATACAAAACCACCCTGCTGGGAGGGTTTTAATCCATTTCCACATAAACCGGGCGGTTTATGCAGACGGGGTCTCCGCGTCAGCGTTGCCGGTGGCCCAACGATGGTAGCCAATAACAAACGGGTCCAGGTCGCCATCGTCAAGAACGGCCTCGACATTGCTGGTCTCCACGCCCGTGCGTAGGTCCTTGACCATCTGGTACGGGTAGAGCACGTAGCTGCGAATCTGGTTGCCAAAACCAATCGTGGTCTTGGGTCCGCGGATCTCATCGAGCGCCTCGGCGCGCTTCTCGAGCTCAATCTCGTACAGGCGAGCCTTGAGGATCTGCATGCACGCGGCCTTGTTCTGAATCTGGCTGCGCTCGTTTTGGCAGGTGACCACAATGCCGCTGGGAAAATGCGTCACGCGCACGGCGGAGTCGGTGGTGTTGACGCCCTGACCGCCCGGGCCGCTCGCGTGGTACACGTCCACGCGGATGTCATCGGGACTGATCTCGATGTCGATATCATCGGGTAGCACGGGGATGACCTCGACGCCGGCAAACGTGGTCTGGCGGCGCTTCTTGTCGTCGGTGGGGCTAATGCGAACCAAGCGGTGGACGCCGGCCTCGGCGCGCAGCATGCCAAATGCGTCCTTGCCCTCGACGGTAAAGGTCGCACGGTCAATGCCGATGACCTCGGCCGCGGGACAGTCGTTGATGGTGACCTTCCAGCCGCGACGCTGGCAGTACTTCATGTACATCTTAAAGAGCATGAAGGTCCAGTCCTGGGCCTCCAGACCACCCTGTCCGGGCTTGATGGTCACAATGGCATCGCCGTGATCGAACTCACCGGTAAACCAGCTCGAAAGCTCAAGCTCATCGATGGCACGGGCCAGGCGCTCAGCCGTGGCTGCAGCCTCCTCGCGAAGGGCGGCGGCGTCGGGGTCATCCCCCATCTCCTCGGCAAGCTCCAGCGCGGCGCGGGCATCGGAAAGCTCGCCGCGCGCGGTGTCCACGGCAGCGATATCTTCCTTGGTGCGCGCAATCTCCTCCATGGTGGCACGGGCGGCGTCGGCGTCATCCCAAAAGCCAGGGGCAACACTTTTGGCCTCGAGCTCGGACACGCGGGTACGCTTCTCGTCCAGGTGGAGATATGACTCGACCTCACCGAGCCGGTCCGCAAACGCGTCCAGCTCGGCGGGCGTTACCTCTAAAGCCTCAGCCATTAACGATTCCTGCCGTGGCAGTACTTAAACTTCTTGCCGCTACCGCAGGGGCACGGGTCGTTGCGGCCCACGTTGACGTACGGATCGTCGCTCTCGGACTTGCGATAGGTGGTCACCTTGCCACCGTTGTTGACGGCAGCCGGACCACCCTGGACAGCCGTGCGGGCCTGCACCTGCGCCTGCTTGCGCAGCACCGAGTCGCCGTTGTCACCATCGACCTCGGCAGGGCCGGAGAAGCGCGCGCCCTCGAGCGCGGGCTCCTCCTTGTGCTCCACGGCACGCGGGGCAGCCTTGATCTCGATGCGCAGAACCGTGCGCAGGTAATCCTCATACATGGTATCGACGAGTATCTGGAACGCGCCGTAGGCCTCGGTCTTGTACTCAACCAGCGGGTCGCGCTGGCCAAAGCCGCGCAGGCCGATGCCGGTCTTGAGGTAGTCCATCTCCTGCAGGTAGCTCATCCAGCGGGTATCGATGACGCGCAGCATGACCTGGGTATTGAGCTCGCGCATCAGGTCCTCGCCCAGACGCTCGGCCTTCATGTTGTAGCACTTCTCAACATAGGCCAAGACATCGGCAGCCAGGGCTTCAAAGTCCTCGTCGGGGAACTTCGGCGTATCGATGTGGCCGGTGAGCTCCACAACCCACTTGCGCAGGCCCTCCAGGTCGCGCTCGCCCTCGTGGCTGTCCTTGGTGCAGAACTCCTGCACGCAGCGGTACACGGTATCGTGCATGACCTCGGTGATGTGGTCGGTCAGGTCCTTGCCGTCCAGAATCTTGTTGCGCTCGGCGTAGATGACCTGGCGCTGCTTGTTCATGACGTCGTCGTACTCAAGGACGCTCTTACGCATGGAGAAGTTGATGCTCTCGACCTTGTGCTGGGCGCTCTCGACGGCCTTGGAGATGATCTTGTGCTGAATGGGCATGTCGTCGCCCATGTCGGCCGTGACCATCATCTTGGAGACGCGGTCCATCTTGTCGCCGCCGAACAGGCGCATGAGGTCGTCCTCGAGCGACAGGTAGAACTGGGTCTCGCCCGGATCGCCCTGACGACCGGAGCGGCCGCGCAGCTGGTTGTCGATACGACGGGACTCGTGGCGCTCGGTTCCGATAACGGTCAGGCCGCCGGCGGCAAGCACGCGCTCGCGCTCGGCCTTGCAGGTCTCCTTGGCCTCGGCGTTAAACTGCTCGAGCTGCTCGGGCGTCACGTCCTCCATGGTCAGGCCCTCGTACTCAAGGCGCTCGCGCACCAGCTCGTCGGGGTTGCCGCCCAGCAGGATGTCGGTACCACGACCGGCCATGTTGGTGGCGATGGTCACGGCGCCGTAGCGTCCGGCCTGGGCAACGATGTGGGCCTCGCGTTCATGGTGCTTGGCGTTGAGGACCTCGTGTGCGATGCCGCGCTTGGTAAGGGCGGCGGACAGCTTCTCGGAGCTCTCGATGGAGACGGTGCCCACCAGGACCGGTTGGCCCTTGGCGTGACGACGCTCAACGTCGTCGGCAACGGCGTTGTATTTAGCCTGAATGGTGCGGTACACCAGGTCCTCGTGGTCCACGCGCTGCACGGGCTTGTTGGAGGGGATGACCTCGACGGGCAGCTTGTAGATCTCGCGGAACTCAGCATCCTCGGTAAGTGCCGTGCCGGTCATGCCGGAGAGCTTGTCATACAGACGGAAGTAGTTCTGCAGGGTGATGGTGGCCAGGGTCTGGTTCTCCTCGCGTACGAGCACGCCCTCTTTGGCCTCAATGGCCTGGTGCAGGCCCTCGGAGTAACGGCGGCCTTCCATAATGCGGCCGGTGAACTCGTCGACGATCTTGACCTCGCCGTTGGTGACCACGTACTGCTTATCACGGTGGAACATGTACTGGGCCTTCAGCGCCTGCTGCAGGTGGTTGACCAGCTGGCCAGAGAGATCGGCATAGATGTCATCGATACCCAGGCGGCGCTCGATCTTCTTAAGACCGCGCTCGGTGGCGGCGATGGTGTGCTTGGCCTCGTCCATGACGTAGTCGCCCGTGGGTTCAACGTCCTCGGTGGCGGTGAGCATGTCGTGCGACACGTCCTCACCGCGCTCCAGGCCGCGCACGGCGCGCGCGAAGTCCTTGTAGGTGCTGGCGGACTTAGTGCCGGCGCCCGAGATAATGAGCGGCGTCCTGGCCTCATCGATCAGGATGGAGTCGACCTCGTCGACGATGGCGTAGTTGTGACCGCGCTGCACGCGCTGCTCGGGACGGGTGACCATGTTGTCGCGCAGGTAGTCGAAACCGAACTCGGAGTTGGTGCCATAGGTGACGTCTGCCTGGTAGGCCGGACGCTTGAGCTCGAGCGGCATGTTGTTCTGGAGCAGACCGACGGTCATGCCCAGGTACTTGTAGATGCGGCCCATCCACTCGGAGTCGCGCTTTGCCAGGTAATCGTTGACGGTAACGACATGCACGCCCTTGCCGGCGATAGCGTTGAGGTAGCCGGACAAGGTGGAGACGAGCGTCTTACCCTCGCCGGTCTTCATCTCGGCAATATGACCCTCATGAAGCGCCATGGCGCCGATGAGCTGTACGTCAAAGTGGCGCATGCCCGTGATGCGCTTGGAAGCCTCGCGCACGGTGGCAAAGGCCTCGGGAAGCATGTCGTCGAGCGACTCGCCGTTGGCGTAACGCTCGCGAAACTTATCGGTCTGGGCGCGGAGTTCCTCCTCGGTCATCTTCTCAAACTGGGGCTCAAGACCGTTGATCTGGTCAACGATCTTGTAGTAGCGCTTAAGGTCCTTATCGGATCCAAAGGACAGCAGCTTTGACATGAATCCCATGTGGTTTTCCTTTTTGGCCATCGCCCACGCCGTGCAGCTGCGGGCGAGTTAAACACAGATGATTGTACTTTAGCCAAACAAGGCGCGGCCTATACGGTCGAGCTCGACCGCCACGTAATAACTACGACCAACCTGCCACAATGGGACAGGTTAATTTTGGAGGGTTTATCTGGGCAAACGCCGCCTCTCCGCCATGTGATGCCATGGGGACAGGTTAGTTTGCACTAATCAAAAAGAAAAGGGCCGCGCACCCAGATGGATACGCGGCCCTTTAGCCATGAATGCGAGTGTTTGCTCGGCGAGCTATTTACTCAGCAGCCTCGGTGGTCTCGGCCTCGGCAGCGGCTTCCTCGACGGGAGCCTCTGCGGGAGCCTCGGCAGCCTGCTTGGCAGCCTCCTCGGCGAACTTAGCGGCACGCTTAGCCTTCTCGGCAGCCTTAGCCTCAGCGGCGGCCTTGCGAGCGGCCTCGGCCTCAGCAGCCTTGGCGGCCTTGGCGGCCTTGGCCTCCTCAGCCTTCTTGAGCTGGGCGGCAGCGGCGCCACCGAACTTGTCGGCGAAGCGCTGGACGCGTCCACCGGTGTCGACGAACTTCTGCTGGCCGGTGTAGAACGGGTGGCACTCGTTGCAAAGCTCGACCTTCATCTCGGACACGGTAGCGTGCGTCTTGAAGGTGTTGCCGCAGGAGCACGTCACCGTGCACTCGACATACTGGGGATGGATACCCTGCTTCATGGTAGGACTCCTTATTGGTCAGGCGCTGGTTACCGATCAGCGCATAAGGCGTCTTGGTTTCCGACCAAGACAACAAACTCGGCTATGGTACCACGGCGCCGCGTGTCCCACAAAAGGTTCACGGTCTTTTCGGAACGACACGAATCTGACCCATCGAAACACATCTCCACCGTTCCTTCAACTGGGAAAATGCCGTCCCCGGGGCCTGAGAAGGGCCCCGGGGACGTTCGACTGACTGCGGGAACGGCCTTTCCGCTCAATGTGTTCGGCTGAGATCGGAAATCAACCAAACTGAACCAGGTTCAGTTGACATGGTTAAAAACGAGGGGCGACGCTTTTGCGTCACCCCTCGTCCCGGCCGGTTGCCTTAGTTGTACACACGGTAGTTACACTTGAACTGGGTTATGTGTCCATAGTTGGAGCGGTACCAACCCGATGTATAGCTGATTACTTTTGCGCCTAGATATTCGTATCTCTTGTTGTAGCGAAGCTCACGGTAGGTCGTGTCGTACTCTGCTACGTAAAACGCGTCTCCAGAGAAGGCTTTGTACCGGTCCTTAACCGTCGAGCTCATGTACGCGGGTTCGACATCGCCTTTCTCCCCGTTGAGCGCATAGACGGGTGCCGCGATTCCGCATAAAGCCGTTGCCACGAGGATGGCGTAGACAGCCATGCGCGACGCATTGGACTTCAGCTGTTCAAATAGTTTCATGTCATTCACCTCGCTCGTATGTATCGAGGTATTCCTGCTTGAGCGTCTGCGAGGACGACTTGATCTTTT
>UQUL01000007.1 GCA_900544235.1 uncultured Collinsella sp. | reverse complement strand
CGAGATTACTACGCGTCTCGTGGGCTCGGAGATGTGTATAAGAGACAGGGTTTATTTTGGTAGGTTTTATCTGGGCAAACGTCCAAACCGCCGTAAGGGAGTTGCCTTCCCTCGTGGCGGTCTTCTAGCAGAAAAACCAAGTGAGTAGGCTTTTTGCAGAAGGCCGAGCACGCCCTAAAACGCCACAGCTCTAACCTGCGGTTTCATCGATCATTTGTCGCGATGTGCTCGGCAGGTTCAAAAAAGTCTACTCACTTGTATCTGAGACGCACCAGATTGGCAAAAACCGCCGCGAAAGGGCCCCTGGTCCCTTCGCGGCGGTCATACGCCTCTAATTTTGCGACGGTTTTGCCCGCTTGTTACTCGCTGTAGCGGGTGGCTATGGCGGCTTGTACCATGCCGGTGCTCATGAGGTAGGTCACCAGGAAGTAACCGCCGTAGGCTGCCAGGAAGATTGCACAGGTGAGGCCCACGGTGCCGCCGATGCTCATATTTCCGAATATGCTCACTATCTCGATGATCACCTTAAGTGCCACAAAGGAGTGTGCCAGGCCCACTGCCAGCGGGAACAGGAAGAATACCGCTTGCTGTGCCATCACCGAATGGCGAATCTGGCGGTCGTCGCAGCCAATCTGTGCCAGCACACGATAGCTGCGGCTGCCGTCGGCCACGTTGGAGAGTTGCTGGATCGACAGAATCGCCGCGCATGCAACGACCAATACAAAGCCGATGTAGATGGCTAGGTAGCTAATAAGACCGTTCATTTGCGCTGCCTGCGTGTACATCTCGGAGCGTGTGATGAAGGTTCCCCACGACCCCGGCTCCTTGCCGTCAACGAGCAGATTGTCGAGCACAGTGTATTTAATACTCTCGTCTGCCTCGGTCGTATCCATCCCCTGTTTGTAGTTAACGAGCAGGCTACTGGAATACGGCTGCAGATTAAGTTGGGACAACAGCTCGTCGGCAACGACGACGGTACCCCCATTACTGCCCATCGCCGAGTTGGCGATGGCCGCCGTATCTTCGTCCGACTTATCGGCTGCGGGCTTAAGCGTATGCCCGCCCAAGGTGAGGGTATGGCCGCCAGCCATATACTTGGTGTACATGTCGACCAGCTCGCCGCCCATATCACACGCGAGCAGATACTGGTCGTGACCGATATGCACCGGCTCCTCGCCCATCATCTGACGCAGTTTGTTGTACTGACTCGCCGGCGTCACAAACAGACCCATCGCATCGGCATTGCTACCCCCGAACGCCTTGGGAAGCTTTTCGCCCATGATCTTGCACATCTCACTTGGAGTCACCGAAGGATTCGAGCCGCCAAGCGGGTAACTCAGATACGAATCGATCTGCACATGCTCGCCGGCAACATCGGCGATATTGACCTTCTTGCCGGTCTCGTCGTTGTTGTCCGCCGACTTGCCCTTAATACCGTCTGCAACGTTATCGTGATCGATACAATCGCCGTGCCATGCGGAGTACAAATCGACCGTTGTATCGGCCAGCACCATTCGATCGGCCTCAGACGGATTGAAAGACTCTTTGTAGAAGTCGAGCGTATCGGGCGTGTAATAGATATACGTCTGCGACATGTCGGCCGGATTATAGCGCTCCAGGTTTTCGTTCATCACGTTGGCAATCGACATACCGCACGTCACCGAGGTGATGGCCAAAAACAGAAGCATCGCGATGACGCCCATCGAAAAGCACACCGTGTTGACCTTGGCCGCAAGCTGGCGCACGGTAAACATGTTGAGGCCGCGCCAATACACGCTGCGCAGGCTCTGCAGCAGCTTGATGAGCATGCCCGAGAGTCCCCAGAACAGGGCAAAGGTGCCCACGGTAACCATAGCGGTCGTAATACCAAACTGGGTCATGGCCTCTTGCAGCTTGCTGTCCGTCGCGGTTAGCGGGAACCCATCACGTAGCAGACGGTAATAGGCCACGCCCACAAGCACCACGCCCACGGCAAAAATGGCAATCGCGATCCAGGGGTTGCGTGTCTTGATGCTCTCGTTGCGGCGCTCGGCACCCATAAGCTCGATGAGTTTGGTACGACGAACGGCGCGCAGGTTCAGCAGTAACGTGAGCACAAACATTACGAGCATGCAGACAAGGGTCAGGTTGAACGCATGCACCGAGAAAAAGAAGTGGAAATTGGCGATCTGTGTCTTAAAGAGCGAGGCCGTAAAGAACGTCATGAGCTGGGAGAGTCCCACGCCCAGCACAATGCCGGCGACAAAGGCCACGACCGAGACGATCACCGTCTCGAGCGCCATGATCGTGGCAACGCGCCCGCGCCCCATGCCGAGCACCTGGTACAGGCCAAACTCCTTCTTGCGGCGTTTCATGATGAAGTTATTGGCATACACCATCAAAAAGGCCATGACACCGGCCAAAAAGTACGTCAGGTTGCCGAGCATGCTGCCCATTACCTGCGCCAAGCCCTTTTCATCGATTCCGGCGATGTCGACCTGCATCGAGATGGTGTTAAAGGCATAGAAGACCGTGACACCCAGGGTGAGCGTCAAAAGGTAGACGAGGTAGTCGCGGCCGGCGCGGCGGACGTTACCCCAAGCGAGTTTACAGAGCATCGGAGCCCTCACCGCCCATCATGGCAACGACCTCCATAATGCGGTCGAAGAACTCTCGGCGGTCGGTGTCGCCGCGGCGCAGCTCGGTGAAGATCTTGCCGTCGCGAATAAACAGCACACGGCTCGTGTAACTGGCGGCAAAGCTGTCGTGTGTGACCATGAGCACGGTGGCGCGTAGGCGGCGGTTAAGGGCCTCCAGGCTCTCGAGCAGCAGGCGGGCGCTCTTGGAATCGAGGGCGCCGGTGGGCTCATCGGCCATGATCATGGTGGGGTCGGTGACGAGTGCGCGAGCCGCGGCAACGCGCTGCTGCTGCCCGCCGGACATCTGGTAGGGATACTTGTCGAGCACCTGACTGATGGACAGGCGCGCTGCCACATCCTGCACGCGGGTCGAGATCTCTGCCGAGTTTGTGCGGGCGATGGTGAGCGGCAGGGCGATGTTCTCGCGTGCCGTGAGCGTATCGAGCAGGTTGGAGTCCTGGAAGATAAAGCCGAGCTCCTCGCGGCGGAACTGCGAGAGTTTGGCCTGTTTCATGCGGGTTACGTCCTGCCCGTTGATGCGGATCGTGCCGCTCGTGGCGCTATCGATGGTCGAGACGCAGTTGAGCAGCGTCGACTTGCCCGAGCCCGAGGCGCCCATGATGCCCACGAATTCGCCGCGGTTGACGGTAAAGTTGACGTCGTTGAGCGCGCGGGTCACGTTGCCCAACGCTCCATATACCTTTTCGAGATGTGCGACCTCCAGTACCGGGGTCGCCATGTGCGTGGTTTGCATACCGAGTCCTTTCTTGCAATTAGTCTACGGCATCTATAGTCGCAAGAAGACGAGTCAGCTACCATCGATATGGCTTACGCTTGCCTTACCGTTGTGTAAGGTACGCGTAGCTACCCTGCCACGTGTTGATGTTGAGAGAGGACTCCTGTTGAAGACTGTTCATGTTGCCGCTGGGATCATTCGCAAGGAAGGATCTGATGAGCTGCTTGCCGTGCAGCGCGGCTACGGCGACATGCAGGGACTTTGGGAGTTCCCCGGTGGCAAGCTCATGCGCGGCGAGACGCCCGAGGACGCCGTACGACGCGAGCTCATGGAAGAGCTGCAGGTCAAAGTCACCAACCTGCGTGATTTCTATACCGTTGAGTATGACTACCCCAATTTCCATCTCTCCATGGAGTGCTACTACTGCTCGCTCGCCGATGAATCCGATGAGCCCCAGAAGCATGACCGTCAACTCGATATCCGTTGGATTCCGCGCACCTCGCTTGCCACGGTGGAATGGATGCCCGCCGACAAGGGGCTCATTGATGCCCTGATTGAGCTGAAGGAAGATCGGCTTGAGGCCAATGGCGCCGCCAACGACGCCGAGGCCACCACGACCGACGAGCCCGCTTCCAAGCCCAAGCGCGCACCTAAGCGCCGCAGCAAGAAGCGCCCCAAGCCCGGTCTGCTCGACGGCATCGATACCTCGGACCTTTCCGCTGACGAGCGCGAACTGGTGCGCCGTCGCGCCGCTATAAAAAAGTCCATGAAGGGCAACAAGCGTGCGAACACCAAACCCGAGCTGCTCGTACGTCAGCGCCTGCGCGCCGCGGGCCTCACGGGCTATCGTTTGGAATGGAAGGTTCCCGGCAAGCCCGACATCGCCTTCCCCGGGCGCAAGATCGCCATCTTCGTCAACGGCTGCTTTTGGCACCGCTGCCCCAAGTGCAACCCTAGCCAGCCCAAGCGCAACGTTGAGTTTTGGGAGGCAAAGTTCCGTCGCAACGTTGAGCGCGACCACGCTGCCGTGGCAGCACTCACTCAAATGGGCTGGACGCCCATAACCATCTGGGAATGCGAGCTCAAAAAAGACCACATCGACGCCACGATGGAAAAGGTCATCGAACAAGTACGCGCCGCCGCACCGCAGCGCTAGGAACGAGCCGTCCACACGCCCCACACAGGCAAGCCACATCCGTGCCACAAACCTTAGAAAGCCCTTAAGCCCAAAACCTTTCAAGAGTGTTACTCGATAGCTTTTACCTGCGGTTTCATCGCAACGTCAAACCTCATTAAGCCTTTCTTTAGCACTTCTTTGCAGCAGCCGCGGCATAATACTGCCAACGCACGGGACCTAGCAGCACACCCCGTGCGCAACCTTTTGGTGGACATCGAGGAGGCCGCATAAGCATGCATTCTTCCAATGACGCAGCACAGCAGCCATCCCTAACACATGCAGACCTTTTCTCCTTCCCCCCGACACAGAGAAACGGCCTCCTCGACTCCCCAACCACAAAAGCCAAACGCTCAACCGACCAGAGCCACAACTTACGAGCATCGTTCGAAAAGCTCCAAGCATCCCTAAACAAGTCATTCCCCAACCAAGCCCGGGCATACTAGCCCCCACCAACAAAACGCCCCTCGCGCCCCACTATTCCGCCCCAACGCCACAAGGGCGATCGAGCAGGACAGCTTGGGCGGGTCCCCGTACTTAGTTTCCAAAATCATTCCGCAGCGCGAAGGCCCCC
Source organism: uncultured Collinsella sp. (assembly GCA_900544235.1). Lineage (GTDB taxonomy): Bacteria > Actinomycetota > Coriobacteriia > Coriobacteriales > Coriobacteriaceae > Collinsella. The sequence goes on along the minus strand of UQUL01000007.1, from coordinate 58,294 downwards.
GTTGCCAACGCTTCGTAGAAGCGAGGCAACGGGGGCCTTCATGCGCGAGGACGTTTTGGAAACTAAGTACGGGGACCCGCCCAAGCCGTCCGGTGGGCAAAGCAGAGTACCCTTGCTGTTACTCTGCTTTGCCCACAGAGTTGAGGTTGGTCATGCGGATCTTAACCAGCTCGGTGATCTCACGCATACCCTCCTTGGCCGGCTTCTTGGGATCGAAGCAGGCGGGATTCTCGGCCATGTAGGCCATGAAGCCCTTGGTGTAGGCCTGACGCAGCTCGGTGGCGTAGTTAACCTTGCAGATGCCGTTCTTCACAGCCTCGGCAACCTGCTCATCGGGCACACCAGAGGTGCCGTGCAGAACCAGCGGCACGTCAACGGCGTCGCGGATGGCCTTGACCACGGACTGCTCGATGTGCGGATCGCTCGTGTACACACCGTGGCTGGTGCCAACGCCAATAGCCAGCGAGGTGCAGCCGGTACGCTCGACGAACTCCTTGGCCTCGGCCGGATCGGTGTAGGGGCTCTCGCCCTCAACCGCGGGACCGTCGTCCTCCTTGCCGCCAACCTTGCCGAGCTCGGCCTCGACGGGCACGCCCATGGCGCGGCCAGCGTCGGCGACGGACTTGGTCAGGGCGATGTTGTCCTCGAAGGACTCGTGCGAACCGTCGATCATGACAGAGGTATAGCCGGTGCGGAAAGCCTGCATGCAGCGGTCATAGCCATCGCCGTGATCGAGGTGCAGAGCGACGGGCACGGAAGCGCGCTCGGCAGCAGCCTTGACCATGCCGTAGAAGTAGTCCAGACCAGCGGTCTTGATGGTGCCCGGGGTGGTCTGCATGATGACGGGGGACTTGGTCTCCTCGGCAGCAGCCAGAACGGCCATAACAAACTCGAGGTTCTCGACGTTGAACGCGCCGACGGCGTAGTGGCCGGCCTGAGCGTCCTTGAGCATCTTTTCGGTGGTAACAAGTGCCATGAGCGTTTGCTCCTCTCCCTCGCCCGCATCTGGACATCGGGCGTAGTTGTTCACAAGGCGTTTTACCTTGCGTTTTGCTGCGCTCATTGTATGAAATTCAGCGGCTTTACACGTGCGAGATATTGAGCCCACGCAGGTCAATACAGCCGTTTTTGAAAAGTAAACGGAAGGAATTTGAGCCGAGCGGACATGTTCGATATTGAATTTTGGGCGTTCAGCGTCTTTCTTTTATAGAAAAGATAAGTAATCGAAAGGTATTTTCTTACTCAAAAAGAAAATGAACGAAAATAGAGTCAACACAATTCCTGCAAATTTTGCCGAGAATGGAGCAGCTATGGCCCACCCAACAACCCGAGCCTTCGCCGATGAGCGTCGTGCCGCCATCATGGAAATGCTCGAGCATAATGCCTCGGTGCAAGTAGCAGAAATCGCCCAGACCTTTGGCGTGTCCTCCGTTACCGCCCGCGCCGACCTGGACGCGCTCGCCGAAGCAGGCAAGCTGCGCCGCACGCATGGTGGCGCCGTATCGCTCCACAAGCGTCTGACTGTTTCCACGCAGGATCGCCGCATCAATGTCAACGTCGCCGCCAAACAAGCCATCGCACAAAGCGCCATTGAACTCGTCAATGACGGTGACACCCTGCTCGTCGACTCGGGCACCACGGCGCTCGAGTTCGTCCGGCTCCTCGATCAGCGCGACGGTATCACCGTTATCACGGCCGACATTACCATCGCCGATTACATCGACGAGAGCATGCCCTCGGTCGATGTCGTCATGCTGGGCGGGGCGTTGCGCAAAGGCCATCGTTATCTGTACGGTCCACTTACCATGCAGGCGCTCCAAATGGTCCATGCCGATCTGGCCGTCATGTGCCCCGGCGCCTTTGTCTCCAGCTGCGGCTTTACGACCGACTTTCCCCAGATGGCCGAGACCAAAACGGCTATGATCGCCGCGGCCCATCAAAGCGTCGCCCTCATGGACGCCAGCAAGGTTAACGGACGCGGCATGTACCGCTTTGCCGAGCTGGCCGATGTCGACACCATCGTGATGGACCGTGACCCCGATCATGCCGTCGCCACCTCAATCGCCGAAATCGTCGACGACGCCCGCCCAAATCTCGTCATCGCCGGCGCTTAAACAAAAATCACCACAAAGAGGCCTGCCCCCTTTGTGGTGGTTGTGATGGTTGAGCGTCAAAAGTGAACGTGTCGCTACTTGGACAGCTCGTCGGCGAGGGCCTCGATCTGAGCGCGCGAGGCGTCGTTGAGCGAGCCCAACACGGTCACCTTGTTCTGCGCCAGGGTGATGTCCTTCATGCCCTCGAGCTCCTTGGTCATAACCTTGGCGGCAGCGGGCGCCCAGGAGCCGGCCTCGACGAGTGCCACCGTACGATTCTGATAGGCATGCTCGGCAAGCGTGTGAATAAAGGTGCTCATGAACGGGAAGATCTCGCCCTGATAGGTGATGGAGGCGAGCACCAGGCGGTCATAGCGGAACGCGTCCTCAACGGCCTCGGCCATATCGTCACGAGCCAAGTCAAAGACGGAGACCTTTTGGCCGCGGGCCTCGAGCGCAGATGCGAGCTCCTCAACGGCAGCCTTCAGATGCCCGTACACGCTCGCATAGGCAATCGTGATACCCTCGTCCTCGGGCTGATAGCTCGACCAGGTGTTATAGGTGTCGAGGTAGTAGCCCAGGTTCTCAGTCAGCACGGGGCCGTGGAGCGGGCAGATAATCTGGATGTCCAGGTCGGCGGCCTTCTTGAGGACGGCCTGCACGAACTTGCCGAACTTACCGACGATGCCAAAGTAGTAACGGCGCGCTTCGCAAGCCCAGCCCTCGGGATCCTCGATGTCGTTGGCGCCAAACTTGCCAAAACCGTCGGCACTAAAGAGCACCTTGTCGGTGGACTCGTAGGAGAAGAGCACCTCGGGCCAGTGAACATTGGGGGCACCGACAAAGGTTAGGCTGTGGCCGCCCAGGTCGAGCACGTCGCCATCTTTGACGACCATCTTGCGCTCGGGGAAGTCGGTGCCAAAGTAGTTGACCATCATACGGAAGGCGCCCATGCTGGCAACAATCTGCGCCTGGGGATAGCGCTCCATAAAGGCGGCGATGCCGGCGGAGTGATCGGGCTCCATGTGATGGACGATCAGGTAGTCGGGCGTGCGGCCATCGAGCACGGCCTCGAGGTTGCCGAGCCACTCGTCAACAAAACCGCCGTCGACTGAATCGGCGACAGCGATCTTTTCGCCCAAGATAACGTAGCTGTTGTATGCCATGCCGTTCTCGGACACATCGTACTGGCCCTCGAACAGGTCAATGTCGTGATCGTTAACGCCAATGTAGCGGATATCCTTGGTGATCTCCATCAGGCAAAGCCTCCTAGATAGACAAAAGAGCCCGTCTATCATAGCACTCGTCTTCATAGCCACGGCTATCTGCCAGCATCCTTATCGATTGTTATTGAGGCGGAATATATCGCCATTGACCTGCAAAAACTATGTGCGCGGAGCTGCCGTGGTATGTCGAACGATAAGCTGGCCGGGAATACGAATGGCAACGGTTTTGTCCGTTGCCCCCGCCTTGGGAACCGCGTGCTCGAACACCTCGCGTCCACGCTGATGCAAATCGAATCGAACGGTCGTGAGCTCGTTGTGTGCCACAAAATCATCGAGCGAATCGTCGACGCCCACCACGCTCACGTCCTCGGGCACGCGCAGACCGCTATCGCGCAGCGCTGCAATCGCGCCATTTGCCATCTGGTCGTTTGCCGCGTAAATCGCCGTCATGGTGCGATCGTGCTCGGCCAGGTACCTGCCGGCCTCGTAGCCGCTGTTGGCAGACCAGTCGCCCTCGAGCGGCTCTGCCGGCTCGATGTGTTTACGCTCGAGTGCATCCTGCCAACCGGCGCGACGAAATTGCTCGTCGACCGAGAATGACGGGCCGCCAATATAGCGAATCTGCTCGTGCCCTAGCTCAAACAGGTGATCCATAAGCAATAGCGAGCAGCCGTAATGGTCGGAATCGACCGTGGTCACCCGCGGGTGCGCGTACATGGTAACGATGACCGTGCCAATGCCCGGCAGTGGATCAAACGTCTCAAAATCGGGCGCCATGCGACTCATACCGATGATGATGCCGTCCACCGGCAATGCGGCCATACGACGCGTGGCCTCGGCAAGCGAAAACTCCTCGGTCTTGGACATCTCGACCAGCGTGATGGCGCAATTATGCTCGCGAGCAGCGCTGGCGATGCCGTCGATCATTGAGAGGTTGCCGAACTTGGTGACATCGTTGACGCACAGGCCGACCGAATGATAACGGCCGTCGCGCAGCGAGCGACCGGCATAACTCGGACGAAAGCCGAGCTTTTGCATAGCGGCCTGTACGCGCTGGCGCGTCTGCTCGTTAACGTTAGGCAAGCCGTTGGCGACGCGCGAAACCGTCTGCTGCGAAACGCCGGCAGCGCGGGCGACGTCGGCCATGGAGACCGGACGCGAACTGGTATCGTTGGACGGGCGCCTTGCCACAGGATCACCTTCACCCTTGCGAGATCTGAATAGCGTGAATGCCGGCCCGGGCAGAAATACATCCCGCGCCGAGGCCCGCTATCGTCGGACGCATGTTAACGTACTCTACTTTTTCTATCTGCATCTCTTCTGCTTTATAAGTCCATACGGCAGTACCGTTCACGGCTGAATTTCTACCGATTACCAGATTCTCAAAAAGTGACAAGCGATGTGTTATGAGTACGTTAACATAGCCCGTAACGTGCGGTATCGTGAACACTTGGTTCATGCCGCTTTAAGTTGTTAACGTACTCATAACGACGCAAAACCCACCCGGGCGCGCCAAGGAAAGGACTCCCATGACCACCCCCGACGAAAAGACATTCGCCACGCTCACCAAGCTGTTCGAGGAGGAGTTTGGCCCCATCGGCGACCGCCAGGTGCTCTACGTGCACGCGCCTGGCCGTTCCGAGATCAGCGGCAATCACACCGACCACGAGGGCGGCCACGTTATCGCCGGCTCGCTCGATGTCGCCGTTGACGGCATCGCCGTGGCAACCGACTCCAACAAGGTTCGCGTTGCCGACGAGGGCTATCCCACGTTTGAAATCGCGCTCGACACGCTAGACGTTCAGGAGTCTGAGAAGGGCACCTCCGCAAGCCTCGTCCGCGGCATGGCCCACGAGATCGCAGCCCTTGGCGTTGAGCCCCACGGCTTCGACTTCGCCTTCACCTGCTCCGTCCCCTCGGGCGGCGGCCTTTCCAGCTCTGCCGCCGTCGAGGCCGCATACGGCCGCGCCATGGAGACGCTCTGGGGCGCGCCCGCCATCGAGCCCGTCACGCTCGCTCAGATGAGCCAGCGCACCGAGAACAGCTACTACGGCAAGCCCTGCGGTCTGATGGACCAGGCTGCCGTGTGCCTGGGCGGCCTCGCCTACATGGACTTTGAGGATCAGGCCCAGCCTAAGACCCAGAAGCTCGAGCTCAACTTTGAGGATCACGGCTATGCGCTCGTGCTCGTTAAAGTGGGCGCCGACCATGTGGCAGCTACCGACGACTACGCCGCCGTTCCGCGCGAGATGCAGGACGTCGCCGCCGAGTTTGGCAAGGCACGCCTATGCGAGGTAAACGTGGCCGACTTTGACGCCAAACTCCCCGAGCTGCGCACCAAGCTGGGCGACCGTGCCTGCCTGCGCGCCGTTCACTACTGGTACGAGAACGGTCTGGTCGACAAGCGCTGGGCAGCTCTGAACGCCGGCGACATTGACCAGTTCCTGGTCCTGACGCGCGAGTCCGGCGCCAGCTCCGCCATGTACCTGCAGAATGTTGTTGCCAAACTGGGTGCCGAGCAGCCTTCCATGTACGCACTTGCTCTTGCCGAGCATGTGCTCGACGGCCGTGGCGCCGTTCGTATTCACGGCGGCGGCTTTGGCGGTACCATCCAGGCCTTCGTGCCGCTCGATCTGGTCGACACCTTCATTGCCAAGATGAACGGCTGGCTGGGCGAGGGCTCTGCCCGTCACTACGCCATCTCTGACAAGGGGGCTTACGCGGCATGGCTGTAATGACTGATGTGCGCGAGGCCGCGCAGGGCCTCATCGAATATGCCATCCACCGATCGATGATCGGACAGGACGATCGCATCTGGGCATACAACACCATTCTGGAGTGCATCGGCGCCACAGGCCCCGCACTCGACATGACCTGGGCGCTCAAGACCGAGAAGATTTCGCTCGTGCACCCCGATACACTCCCCGACTTTGACCTGGAGGGCACGCTTGCCGCGCTTGCCGAGGCCGCCGTTGCCAACGGTGCCGCCGAGGACACGGCATCGGGCCGCGACCGCATCGCCATGCGCATCATGGGCGCGCTCATGCCGAGACCTTCGATTGTAAACGAGGAATTCAACGGCCGCATGGGCGTCGACGAGCCCCGCGCCGCGACCGACTGGTTCTACGGCCTATGCTGCGACGCCGGCTACGTGCGCCGTGCCGCCATCGCGCGCAACATCAAATGGAGCACCCCCACCAACTGGGGCGATCTTGAGATCACCATCAACCTGTCCAAGCCTGAGAAGGACCCGCGCGATATTGCCGCGGCCGGTGCCGCAAAGAACGCGGGCGAGAAGTATCCCGCCTGCCAGCTCTGCATCGAGAACGAGGGCTATCCCGGACGCTCTGCCGCAGCCGACGGCGGCGCTCACCCCGCCCGCCAGAACCTGCGCGTTATCCCCATTCAGCTCGACGGAGAGCGCTGGGGCTTCCAATACAGCCCGTATGCGTATTTTAACGAGCACTGCATTGCCATGAGCTCCGAGCATCGCCCGATGCACGTCGACCGCAAGGGGCTGACTTGCCTGCTCGATTTTGTGGACCTGTTCCCGCACTACTTCATCGGCTCTAACGCCGACCTGCCCATCGTGGGCGGCTCGATTCTGTCGCACGACCACTTCCAGGGCGGCGCGCACGAGTTCCCCATGATGCATGCCGCCGAGGTCTCGCGGTTTAGCGTGCCCGGATTTGACCGGGTCACCGGCACTGTGCTGCAGTGGCCGCTCTCGGTGCTGCGCCTGCGCTCGCACGACCGCGCCCAGTTGCTCGACGCTGCCGAGAAGATTGTCCTCGCTTGGCGTGAGTGGACCGATGAGTCGGTTGGCGTTATCGCACACACGACCGACGGCGTAGCGCACAACACCGTGACGCCCGTCATCCGCCGCGTCGACTCCCGCGGCAGTGCCGGCGGCGAGATCTACGAGGCTTATCTGGCGCTTCGCTGCAACATCACGACCGACGAGCATCCGCTGGGCGTATTCCACCCGCATGCCGAGTACCACCACATTAAAAAGGAGAACATCGGCCTGATCGAGGTCATGGGCCTGGCCATTTTGCCGCCGCGCTTGGTTCCCGAGCTCGGCGCTGTCCGCGAGCACCTGCTGGCGGCCAAGGCCGATGCCAGCTACGACCTTGCTGGCGTGCTCGAGGGCGACGACCTTTGCCGCAGCCACGCCGCATGGGCCGAGGACGTCTTTGCCCGCCGCGCCGACGAGCTTACGGCCGACAACGCCATCGACATCCTGCACGAGGAGGTTGGCGTGGTGTTTGGCCACGTGCTTGACAACGCCGGCGTCTTTAAGTGGGACGACGCCGGCCGCGCCGCCCAGCAGCGCTTTATCGACTCACTGTAATGGTCCCTTGGGGACGGAGGAAAACAGATCATTTCGTCTTCAAGACAACGGCGCCCGCCGGCAACATCGCCGACGGGCGCCGTTTTTGAGTGTAGTCATTGGGGTCATTCTTAAGGGGCGTTCTTAAACGACTAGTCATTAAAGAGCGTCCCCAATGACTACTTGCAACCAAGGCAACGCCGGTGTCTTGGCAACGACAGCGAAAACGCCCCTAAGCGAGCAAGGTGACGTGAAAGAGGAGGGCATTGACCTTTTGGTCATGCCCGACGATTGAACGTCAGATTGCCGCTTAGGGGCGTTTGCAGCGTCGCGCCGTTACGCGGTCTGATAAAACCGCGTAACCCTACAGCTCAGTCACGACAACGCTGTTGTAGACCTCGTCCCAGCGGTCCATGACCAGGTGGCCGGTCTTGGGATCCATGGCGTTGAGCTTGCCGCAGGTATTGGCGGTCTTGAGCACCGTGACGTCGTCGGCACCAGCAGCAATGGCATGTGCAAAGCCGGCGATGGTCGAGTCGCCGGAACCCGTCGCGTTCACAGCCGCAATCGCGGGCGTCTTGGCGCGGAACGCGCGACCCTCATGGAAGCCCACCGAACCGGCAGCGCCCATCGAAACGACAACCCAGGGAATACCGGCAAAGCGGCCATCGGCGGCGAGCGCCTCGCGCAGGGCATCGACATCATCAGTCGTAAAGGACGTACCCAGCAAGCCGTTAATCTCGGTCAGGTTGGGCTTTACGAGCTCAGGCTTAGCGTCGGACTCCAGCGCGGCCTCCAGCGATGCACCCGAGGTGTCGAGCAGCACCTTGGCGCCCGCCTCCTCGGCGATCTTGACGAGCTCGGCATAGTAGCCGGCATCGACGCCGCGCGGCAGCGAGCCCGAAAGCGTCACAACGTCCGCCTTCGCTGCAAGCTCGGCGAACTTGGCCGTAAAGGCCTCGAGCTCGGCCGGGGCGATCTGCGGGCCGCTCTCCAGCAGCTCGGTCTGGTTGCCCTCGTGCAGGATATTCAGGCAGATGCGCGTCTCGCCAGCGATGGGCACAAAGTCGTTCTTGACGCCATCGACATCCATGAGCTCGGCCATATAGGCACCCATGTGACCGCCGAGCAGACCGGTCGCGAGCACATCGTCGCCCAACTGCAGCAGCACACGGCTCACGTTGAGGCCCTTGCCGCCAGCGGTCTTTTCGGGCGTCACACGGTTAACATCGTCGATGATCAGCTTATCGAGCTGATAGCGCGTATCAATCGACGGGTTCATGGTAACGGTCAGAATCATATTGAACTCCTGTTTCCGGGGCACGACACGCGCGGCCCCAAACATACGATAGCTCGTTAAAGGATCTCGATCTCAAAGCCGCGGGTGACGGTCTCCCCCGGCTTGGCCACCAGGCAGCCGCGCTTGTGCTCCAGAATATCGTCCTCGTCGGAGCAGGTGGACAGGCCGCCCCACGGTTCCACGGCCACAAAGTCGCCCTCGGGCTTGCTCCACACAATAAGGTACGGCATATCGGGGAACGTCAGGCGCACGCCCTTGTCCTCGGTCTTCTTGGTCAGCGTAACCACGCGGCTCTCGAGCACGTCAAAGATGGTCTCCGCGAAGTCGAAGAGCTCGTGGGTCAGCGGCAGGTTCTGGTCGATCATGGGGTTCTTGCTGCGATGCTCAACATCAATCAGACCCGTCGAAGGAACGGCAGTACAGAGCTCGGCGGCCTCGCGCTGATCAAAATGGAGCTCGTAGTCGTCATAGGACTCGCCCTCGTCAAGCGGGCACTTAAAGCCAGGGTGGCCACCCACAAAGAACGGCATGTCCTCGGTGCCCTCATTGGTCACCTCGTACGACACGGCCACCTTAGCCGCATCGATCGTGTAACGAGCAACGATCTTAAACGGATACGGGTACTGCTCGAGCAACTCGGCATGGTCGGCAGAGCTTAGGCTCAGCGCGACCATGTTGTCGCTCTGCTCCTCGAGCTTCCACTCCTGTTTGCGAGCAAAGCCGTGACGGGCGAGCTTAACCTCGCGGCCGCCCATGGTCATTGCGCGACCGTCACGAAGGCCGCCGCAGATCGGGAAACAAATGGGTGCCTGGCCCGACCAGACCGCCGGGTCACCCTGCCACAGGTACTCACGGCCGTTGGCCGTAATAGAAGTGAACGATCCGCCAGCCGTGCTCAACGCAATGCGGACAGAGCCGTTATCAAGAACAAACTCCATAGGAGCCTTCCCTTTCTTACGACAGCCCACCAAGTCAATAGGGCTGATAGCAAACCGGCCCGCGCCCCATCACAGAAACGCGAGCCGTCAACGGACTAGTTAATTACGCCGGATACCCGCTAATCATGGTATTCGCCGCGGTCCCACTTCTCGAGGAACTCGTCAAAGAAGTGCGGGTCAGCCTGAGCCTCGGCGTCGGCCTTGTTGCAGGCATCGATCTTGGCGATCAGGGCATCGTGCTCGGGGGTCTTCTCGTAGGGCTCCTCCAGGAAGGCAAGCATGATATCGGCCATCAGGAACTCGCCGGTGATCTTGCCGCCAAAGCCCACGATGTTGGCGTTGAGCTCGCGACGGGCATACAGGGCAGAGGTCATGTCGCGAACCAGGGCGCAGCGGGCGCCGGGAACCTTGTTGACGGCGTTGGTGATGCCGATGCCGGTGCCGCACAGGGCCACGCCAAAGTCGGCCTTGCCGCTGGCAACAGCCTCGCCCACGGCCTTACCGTAGATGGGATAGTGCGTACGGGTGTGGCTGTAGGTGCCGCAGTCGAGCACCTTGTAGCCAGCCTGCTCCAGGCGGTCGGCCAGATAGATCTTCTCGTCCGTAACGATATGGTCGCAACCGATTGCGATGGTCTTCTTCATCAGAACGTCCTTTCGTCTGAATTCACAAGTTGAGGTAGAAGTTCGAGTTCTCGGTGGCTCTCGTTAGGCCATCTTGTTGAGCATGTCGACACGGATCTGGTGACGGCCGCCAGCGTACTGGGCGCGCAGGAACTCGCGGGCGATCTTCTTGGCGACCTCGGTGCCCACAACGCCCGGGCCCATGGTGACCATGCGCGAGCCGTTGTGCTCGCGGGTCATGTAGGCGGAACGCTCGTCGGAAATGTTGGCGACGACCATGCCCTTGATCTTGACGGCGGCCATATAGGAGCCGACGCCGTACTTATCGAATGCGAAGCCCTGGGAATCCTTGTGCTCCAGCAGGTCCTTGGCAACGGCGGTCGCGGAATCGACAAAGTCCGCGGCAGGGGTCTCGGAATAGTCGACGACCTCGTGACCGTCGGCGATGAGCATCTCCTTGATGGACTCCTTCATCGACATACCGTCGGCATCGGAAGCGATTACAACCCTCATGACATCCTCCTTGAGAGATACGCAGGTGCGTAGTTTCTGTTTGGAAGTGTTGAATCGCGTTCAGGTCCGGGCATCTGAATGTGCGGTTCTTCACTGTTCGTGTTTATTTGAACACATTCGAACAGTAACTGCAAGAATTATTTGTTTATCTTTGTTCTTTTTTGAACAAATACCGTTCGCGGATGATTGCCGACCGTCTGGACCCGGCGCGGACGTAGCGACCACGTGTTCAACAAACAAAAGGGCGACCGAGAACGTGTCTCGGCCGCCCTTCTTACAGTTGATCTTCCAAAGAACGCTTTGCCGCCTACTCAGACTGCCTGCCCTTCTTGGCGTGCTTGGACGGAGCACTCAGAAAGCGGCCCGTCAAATAGTTCGCCGGGCCGGAAATATCAATCCCCAGCAGCACGTGTCCTAGCCATAGGAACGCCACGAGCACCAGCAGCGGGATAACGCACGAGGTCACGATCATCACGATGACGCCTTCGATTAGGTCGGTCACCTGCTGCACGATCTCATCGGTCATCTGCTTGGCGCCGCTGGTCACCGACGTGACCAGGTTCGAGGCCCCATCAGTCAACTGCTCGAGCACGTTTTTGGACTCCGTGGTCTCGGATTTTTTCTTGTTCGATTTTGAGCTGGTCTCGGCTGACTTGTCCGTGGTGTCGGCCGCGTCCGCAGCCTTTTGTTCAGCTTGCTCAATACTTACGCGATACGTTTCATCGACCTTCTGCGACACCCATACGCTCGCAGGCACAAGCGCCATACCGATCACGGCAACCACCAGCACGCGCGTCGCCACACGGCGCAGGACAGTGCTCGTGCTCCAGCGCCCGTGAATGCCGAGCGACACCGCAAAGAGCACCAACGCAAACGGGATTAAGATGCCCAGGCCAACCGACCACAAAATCGTGAGCAAATATTTCTCTAGGTATAGCACGGCAAGCACGATACCAAGGTTGCCCGAAAGCTGTGCGAGCTGCTCGGCAACCGGCGTTCCCGTATCACCCGGCAGCGCGGTAATACCCGCAGACAGAGCAACGCATGAAGCCGTGAGCGCCAAAACGTTGCCCTTCTTTTGGTCGATGACCTCGATGGTAGAGTCCCAAGTTTTGGTATCGGCGAAATGCGGACGAGCTACAAAGCCCGACAGCAGTGCCAGGACCACGAGCGCAACGATAAAGCCAATCTGCAGCTTTTTGTTTGTGCACACGACATCGGACAGACTGGGCTGCAGCTCGGTTACCGTCGTGTGCTCGGTTATCTGGACAGGACGCCCATGAGCCATCTCGTGCGCGTCTCTTTTTTGTATTGACCCGTTATCCGGCATTTGGATACCTCCTCAGTCCGGCGTTTAATGCGAAAGGAAGTATACCCACCGAGCAAAAATCGAACGGGAGGACGAACAGAGCGCACCAAGACTGCCCCCCCCAACGACCAGTCGTTTAAGAACGTCCCCAATGACTGTCTCGGGATGAGTTGCGGTGGAATAGGGATTGTTTTGCACCCGCCGGCCCCTATTCAGTCCCCATTCCACCGCAACTTGGAGAAGGACAGAAAAAGCCCTGCCGCGGGTAGCGGCAGAGCTTTTGGAAGGGGACTTGGTTGTGAGGGCTCGTTAGGCGAGCTTGGCCTCGAGCTCGGCGATGCGCTTGTAGGCATCGATGGTAAAGCGGGTCTGCTTCTCCAGGATCATAGTGGTCATGAGAGTATCCTGAGCGTGAGCCATGATGAAGGTCATCTCCATCTCGCCACCGCCGGCCTCCTGCGAAAGCAGTTTGGTCTGCGTGTCGTGGGCACCGATGAGCGCATCGCTGGCATCCTTGTGCAGCTGTTCGGCCTTCTCAAAGTCACCCTCGCGAGCAGCATCGAGCGCTGCAAGCAGATCGGTCTGGGCGTCACCTGCGTATGCGACGATCTCGAATCCAACCATCGAGATTTCTTTTTTGGTTGCCATATTGCGTTCCTTTCACATATGAACCAATGGAGAGCATCGCGTCCGGGCATACGCGCTGCGTTGTGTATGACAGAAACAATAACATTCAAACAAAAAAGAACAGCTCAAAACGTAATTTCGAACTATGAACGGTCACTTTTCGCCCGTGAACGGTTTTTAAACCAATCTGAACAATATCGAACACAATTAGCGGCTACCCAAACAGGGCCGCACCCTAACGCAAATCGCGCACCGTATCGCCCTCTACGAGCACACCGGGGATCAGCATGTGCTCCACGCCAGACGCACCCCCATCGGCGCCGGCAATCTTGTCGACCGCCCACATGCCGACGCGCTTGTTGTCAAAGCGCACCGTGGTCAGGCGACGGTCGGGCACGATATCGCCCAGGCTGTCATCAACACCCACCACGCTCACATCCTCGGGCACGTGCTTTCCGCGCGACTCGAGCCCGCGAATGCAGCCATATGCCATGGCATCGTTGGAGGCATAGATGGCAGTACAGGTCGGATCATCCGCCAGAGCCTGGCCTGCGGCATATCCGCTCTGTGCCGTCCAGTCGCCGCGCACGAGCTGCGGGGGCTCAATGCCATGCGCACGCAATGTCTCGCGCCAGCCTTCCTCGCGCCGCATGCCCGAAAGCGAGCGCTCGGGGCATGAGATAAAGTGCACAGTCTTGTGCCCCCGCCCCAGCAAGTACTCGACAACTTGACGCGAGCAATCGAACTGGTCGTTATCGACCGTTGAACAGAGCGGGTGCTCCAGCATGGTAACGAGCACCGTCTGCATACCGGGCAGCGGCTCGAAGGTGCCAAAGTCCGCCGGCATGCGATTCATGATCACGACCATGCCGTCTACCGGCAGCGCGCTCATGCGTGACGATGCGCTCTCGAGGGTATACGGATGCCCGTCTACTTTAGTGAGGGTGATGGCATAGCCATGTTTGTCGGCCGCGGCGGCAAAGCCCTCCATACGGTCGAGGTTGCCGGTACCGGTAATGTTGAACATGGCGACGCCGACGGTCTTAAACCTGCCACGGCGCAGCGATCGACCGGCAAAATTGGGGCGATACCCCAGCTCGCGCATGGCGGCACGCACGCGTTCCTTGGTCTCGGGGCGCACGCTGGGCGAATCGTGCACGGTGCGCGAGACCGTCTGCTCCGAGACGCCCGCGAGGCGCGCTACGTCTTTGACGGATACCGATTTTTTAACAGCGGCCATAGGTCGATCTTTCTATGTCAACGATGCCATTGGTGGCACCCTACGCAGTCAAATGAAACGTCTTCAAGTATATCTAACGCCTCCCCCACCATACGCTCACCACCCAAAACCTACCGTTCACCGACATTTTTGCTTCCCCGAACGGCTTTTGTCGACCAAATGTTAACGTTGCCATTGCGCAAACACAGAGCCACCGGGCGGCTCAAACGTTTACGCATAAGGAATCGACGGTTCGCAGGCACAGGAACCACCGGTTCGCGTCTTTTTTGTGTCGCAAAATGGCAACGTCAACATTTTGGCAACCGAACGTCAAAAGCTACCATCGTTGCTAACCCACCGACTCTTAGGAGCATTGCATGGAGCAACTCATCGCCATCATCGAAAAGGGCCAGCCCTTTTTCAACGCGATCGCCCGCAACAAGTACCTCAAGGCGATCCGCGACGGCTTTATCTCCGTCATCCCCATCATCATCTTCTCGTCCATCTTCTGCCTGGTAGCCTCGGTCCCCAACATCTGGGGTTTCTACTGGCCCGATGACATCAACAACGCCCTGTGGAAGTGCTACAACTACTCCATGGGCATCCTGGCCATCGCCTGCGCCGCCACCACGGCCAAGCACTTCGCCGACGCTCAGAACCGCGATCTGCCCAAGAACAACCAGATCAACTTTATCTCGTGCATGTGCGCGGCCATCATCGGCTTCTTGCTCCTTTCGAGCGACACCATCGCCACGGACGCTGCCAGCGGCTTCAACACCACCTACCTTGGTTCCAAGGGCCTGCTGACCGCTTTCATCGCTGCGTTTGTGACTGGCATCATCTACAAGTTCTTCATTAAGCGCAACATCACCGTCAAGATGCCCGAGCAGGTTCCGCCCAACATCTCGCAGACCTTCAAGGACATCATCCCCTTCTCCGTCTGCATCACCGTCTTTTGGGTTTTTGACATCGTCTTCCGCGCTGCTTTTGGCTTCTGCTTTGCCCAGGGCGTCATCCAGGTGTTCCAGCCCCTGTTCACCGCTGCCGATGGCTACATCGGCCTCGCTGTGATCTACGGCGCCATGAGCCTGTTCTGGTTCGTCGGCGTCCACGGCCCCTCGATCGTCGAGCCCGCCATCGCCGCCGCCCTTGTTGCCAACATGACCGACAACCTGGCCGCATTCCAGGCTGGCCAGCACGCTTCCGCTGTCCTGACCCAGGGTGCCCAGTACTTCGTCGTCTGCATGGGCGGCACCGGCGCCACGCTCGTCCTGGTCTTTATGTTCTGCTTCCTGGCCAAGTCCCAGGAGATGCGCGCCGTCGGTAAGGCCGCCATCGTCCCGGTCTGCTTTGCCGTCAACGAGCCGCTGCTGTTCGCCGCACCCATCGTGCTCAACCCCGTCTTCTTTGTCCCGTTTGTCTTTGCCCCGATCGCCAACATCTGGATCCTCAAGATCTTTATCGACTTCTTGGGCATGAACGGCTTTATGTACACCCTGCCCTGGACCGTCCCCGGCCCCATCGGCACCATCATGGGCCTGGGCTTCCAGCCGCTCGCCTTTGTGATGCTCGCCCTTATCCTGGTCGTCGACTTCGTCCTGTACTATCCGTTCTTCCGTGCCTATGACGCCCAGAAGTGCGCCGAGGAGGCCGAGATCTCCCAGGAGGAGCTCGCCGCCAAGAACGCCGAGAAGGCCGCTAAGCTCAACGATGCCTTCCAGGGCAAGGCTGGCGCCAAGAGCGTTGCCGCCGGCGCTGCTGCCGAGGCCGTGAAGGCCGACGCTCCCGCCGCTGTCGCCACTGAGGCAACGACCGCCAGCGACCTCAACGGCAAGCGCGTGCTCGTGCTCTGCCAGGGCGGCGGTACCTCGGGCCTGCTCGCCAACGCGCTGGCCAAGGCTGCCAAAGAGCGCGGCATCAATCTTGAGACCGCTGCCGAGGCCTATGGCAACCACGTTGACATGCTCCCCGACTTTGACCTGGTCGTCCTGGCCCCGCAGGCCGCAAGCTACCTGGCCGACCTGCAGAAGGACTGCGAGCGCGTGGGCAACAAATGCGTCGCCTGCCGCGGTAAGCAGTACATCGAGCTCTCCCAGAACGGCGACAAGTCTCTCGCCTTCGTAAGCGAGCAACTCTCGAAGTAAGTAACGCTCAGGGCCAGCCGACCATCCAAGACCGGCTGGCCCTTCGATTTAGACGATTGGATCATCATGTCCGTTAACCCCGCTAGCGTCACCAACCCGCCTGCGCAGTTTCCCGAGGACTTTGTCTTTGGCGGCGCCACCGCTGCCTACCAGGTAGAGGGCGAGACCCGCACCCACGGTAAGGGCAAGGTTGCCTGGGACGACTTCTTGGAGGCCCAGGGGCGCTTCTCCCCCGATCCCGCTTCGGACTTCTACAACCAGTACCCCGTCGACTTGGAGCTGTGCGAGGAGTTCGGTATCAACGGCATCCGCCTCTCCATCGCCTGGAGCCGCATCTTCCCCAACGGTACCGGCGAAATCAACCCCGAGGGTGTCCAGTTCTACCACGACCTCTTCGCCGAGTGCCACAAGCACCACGTTGAGCCGTTTGTCACGCTGCATCACTTCGATACGCCGCTGCCCCTCTTTGAGAAGGGCGACTTCCTCAACCGCGAGACCATCGACGCCTTTGTGGACTTTGCCACCTTCTGCTTTAAGGAGTACGCCGACCAGGTGACCTACTGGTTCACCTTTAACGAGATCTGGGCCGACGCCTCCAACACCTACATCGAGGGCACCTTCCCCGGCGGCGTCAAGGCGCATCTGGCCGAGGCCTTCCAGTGCGAGCACAACATGATGCTCGCCCACGCCAAGGCAGTACTGGCCTTCCACAACGGCGGTTTTAAGGGCAAGATCGGCGTCATCCAGTCGCTGGAGTTTAAGTATCCGCTCAACGAGAACGACCCCGCCGACATCAAAGCCGCCAACAACGAGCACGTGCTGCAGAACCAGTTCTTGCTCGACGCCACCTTCCGCGGCGACTACGCGCCCGACACCCTCGAGTGCGCCAACCGCTTGGCTGCCGTCTCGGGCGGCACCATCGAGATCCTAGACGAGGATCTGGAAATCATGCGCGAGGCCGCGCTCTACAACGACTACCTGGGCGTCAACAACTACCAGTGCCGCTTCCTCAAGGCTTACGACGGCGAGAACGACCTGCACCACAATGGTACGGGTGAGAAGGGCACCGGCCGCTGGCGCGTTAAGGGCATTGGCGAGCATGTGAACAAGCCTGGCATCCCCACCACCGACTGGGACTGGATCATCTATCCCGAGGGCCTGTTCGATCTGCTCGTCTACATTAAGCAGCGCTACCCCAACTACAAGCAGATCTTCATCACCGAGAACGGCATGGGCTACAAGGACCCCTACAAAGACGGCTTTGTGGACGACCAGCCGCGCATCGACTACATCGAGCAGCACCTACGCTGGTTGCTCAAGGCCATGGAGGTGGGCGTCAACGTGGGCGGCTACTTCCTGTGGAGCCTGCAGGATCAGTTCTCCTGGACCAATGGCTACAACAAGCGCTATGGCTTCTTCTACGTTGACTTTGAAACCCAGAAGCGCACGCCCAAGGCAAGCGCATACTGGTATAAGCACGTGGCGCAGACCCGTCGTCTGGACTAGCGGCTGGCGGGGTCGCCTGCCCACATAACCTGTCCCCATTTCTCAGCCGGGGGCGGCACGTCACACGGCGCGCCGCCCCCGGCGTTTTTAGGCGGTTCGGGGGCCGCTTGTCTCAATCTGTAACATCTAGCCGAGTTTTTGGGTCCTAGCTGTTACAGATTGAGACGAACAGGATTGCTCTTTCCGAAGAATCTAAATCTGTAACACGTAGCCCGCTTTTGACCGTCTACCTGTTACAAATCGAGACAGACGGAGTAGGACCTAACCCCGTATGTCCCTAACAGTCGAGCGTTCGACCAGCGTGCTCGGCACATGAATCGCCTCGATAGACGAGCTCTCTCCAATCGCCGCCTCAAACGCAAGCTTACCGACACCGCGCAAATCAAATCGCAGCGTCGTCAGCCGATTGTGAGGAACAAGTCCCTCGAGTGCGTCGTCGATACCAACCACGCTCACGTCGTCGGGCACGGACAGGCCCGCGTTCTCGAGCGCGGCGATAACGCCCAGCGCCATCTGGTCATTTGCCGCAAGCACGGCAGTCGGCGTCTGCGACCCGCCGGCAAGCACCTCGGCCGCAATCCGCTCGCCCATGGCGTACCCACTGTCCGCACTCCAATCGCCACGCAGCATCGGAGCGGCATCGACATGAGCACGACCCAGCGTATCGCGCCAACCGGCCTCACGAAAACGCGAGGAAATCGAGTTTTCCGGACCCGCCACAAACCGCATATTCGAGTGACCATGTTCCAGCAGATAATTGGTCAACAGCTCGCACGAACCATACTGGTCGGAGTCGATCGTCGTGCAGCGCGGATGCGCATACATGGACAGGATGACCGTTCGCACTCCCGGCTGGGGAACAAACTCCTCAAAATCGGGAGCCATGCGGTTCATGTTGAGAATCATGCCGTCGACGGGTCGCTCGACCATGCGGCGCGAGGCATCGGCAAGTGCATAGGGCTTGTCGCCGCCCATCTCGATCATAGTGACGGCAAAATCATGCTCGCGCGCCGCTTGCATGATACCCTCGAGCGTCGCCAGGTTACCGACACGTGTGATGTTGTACATGCACAGGCCAATAGAACGATACGACCCGCCGCGCAACGCCGCTCCAGCAAAATTGGGACGAAAGCCCAGCTCTTCCATGGCGGCCAGCACACGCTTGCGCGTCTTTTCCGTCACGTTGGGCATACCGTTGACCACGCGAGACACAGTCTGGCGGCTCACGCCAGCGAGCGCCGCAACCTCTGCCGCGCTCGCCGAACGACCATTCCTTGTCTGCTGATCCATGCCTTCCACGCTAACCTGCTTCCCAACTATTCCCCGCGCCCATGGCGCATCGTACATACATTGATAACGTGCTCATGATACCCGAGCCATATACCACAACATGAAAACTTCTGTCAATCAAAACCGCTTACCGAACAAATACAACCGTTCGCAGCTGTTTGAAGTTGTTTTGTTTCTATACATCCCAGCCGGATGTTAACGTGCTCATTGTCAAATGTTCACGTGCTCATTTTGGTTCTAATCATTTTAAGATAGTGTTTATCGGGCTTTTTCACCGCTGAACGCTAACCAGGGAGCCTCCTGAGCGCAAACGCACAATATCGAACAGCGAGACGAGAGGATGTATGCATATGTCTTTGCTAAACCGCGTACAGCAGCTGCCGAAGGGCTTTGTTTGGGGCGCCGCAACCGCCGCGTACCAAACGGAAGGTTCCACGAAGGTGGCAGGCAAGGGTAAGACCATGTGGGACGATTACCTTGTCGCCCAGGGTCGCTTTTTGCCCGACCCGGCCAGTGATTTCTACAACCGCTACGAGGAGGACATCCGCCTTTCTGCCGAGCATGGACTCAACGCCATTCGTGTGTCCATCGCCTGGACCCGCATCTTCCCCAACGGCGACGATGCCGAACCCCTCGCCGAGGGCGTTAAGCACTACCACGAGCTGTTCGCCTGCTGCAAAAAGTATGGCGTCGAGCCCTATGTGTCCCTGCATCACTTTGACTCCCCCGCCGCCCTGTTCAACCAGGGCGACTGGCTCAACCGCAAGACCGTCGACGCCTATGTGCGCTATGCCGAGTTCTGCTTCCGCGAGTTCCGCGAGGTCAAGAATTGGTTCACCATCAACGAGCTCATCAGCCTCTCGCACTCCCAATACATCCAAGGCAACTTCCCGCCCAACCATCACTTTGATGTGACGAGCGGCATCCAGAGCCAGCACAACGAGCTCGTTGCCCACGCCCGCGCCGTCAACCTGTATAAGGATCTTGACGAGACCGAGCACCTGGGCGGACGCATTGGCATGGTCAACGTCCTGACGCCGGCATATCCTGCCACCGACTCGCCCGCCGACCAGCACGCCGCCGACCTGTACAACGCCTTCTACACCGACTTCATCATGGACGGCGCCTTCCTGGGTCACTACTCCGCGCGCACCCTCTCACTCATCAACGAGATTCTGCGTGCCAACAACGCCACACTTACGGTTGAGGACAGCGACATGGAGGAGCTCGCCAAGGCGGCGCCCCGCAACGATATGTTCGGCCTCAACTACTATCAGTCGGCGTTTATCGCCGCCTACGATGGCGAGTCCACCAACAGCTTTAACGGCACCGGAGACAAGGGCACCTCGTGCTTTAAGTTTAAGGGCGTCGGGCAGCAGGTCGATATGCCGGGTATCCCCACCACCGACTGGGATTGGCTCATCTACCCGCAAGGCCTCTACGACACGCTCAAGCACATCAGCGCCACCTATCCCAACCTCCCCGTCATCTATATCACCGAAAACGGCCTGGGCCACAAGGACCCCGAGCCCGACGCAAACGGCATCGTCGCCGATCCCGAGCGCATCGACTTTGTCGACCAGCACATGGAGAAGGTGCTCCAGGCGCGCGCCGAGGGCGTCGACGTCCAGGGCTACTTTATCTGGAGCCTGCAGGACCAGTTCTCGTGGGCCAATGGCTATAACAAGCGCTACGGCCTGTTCTACATCGACTTCGACACGCAAAAACGCTACATCAAGCAGTCGGCACTCTGGTACAAGGAGCTCGCCGACACTATGGCGGACGCGCAGTAGCGCATCGCCTCGCTTTCCCCCGAGAAGGGAGCGGCCCTATGCGATACAAACCCAGCCGCTCCCCTCTCTCCCCCTGGGACCGACCCCGCCTGCACCCGGGCTTTTAGCAAGCGGGAGACCATATAGGTTTTCAACGTCCATGCCATTAAGATTTCATGCAAAGAGGAGCGTGAACTATGGAATCGATCGTTAAGTTCTTGGAGAAAGGTCAGCCGTACTTCGACAAGGTCTCTAAGAACATCTACCTTCAGGCCATTAAAGACGGCTTTTTGGCAGCAATGCCCATCATCCTGTCTTCTTCTGTCTTCCTGCTTATTTCGACCCTGCCGGGCGTTGTCGCCACGGTCGGCGGCTTTACGCTGCCCGACTGGTGGAACGTCGACGTCGTGAACTTCTGCAACAAGGTTTACAACTTCACGATGGGCGTCGTGGGCATCATGGTCGCCGGCACCACCGCAAGCGCGCTGACCGGCTCCAAGAACCGCCGCATGCCTGCCGGCAAGGCCATCAACGCCACGAGCACCATGGTCGCCGCCATGTGCGCTATGCTCATCTTGGCCGTTACCCAGACGAGTGCCAAGATCGACGGCGCCGATGTCTCGGTGTTCTTTACCGACAACATGGGCACCAAGGGCCTGCTGAGCTCCTTTGTCGCCGCATTTGCCACGGTCAACATCTATGCCTTCTGCATTAAGCGAGACATCACCATCAAGCTGCCCAAAGAAGTCCCCGGCGCCATCGCCCAGAACTTCCGCGACATCTTCGCCTTCAGCTTCTCCATCCTGTTTGTCGCCGTCATCGACGTTATCTGCCGCACCTGCTTGGCCGTCCCGTTTGCCAACGTCATCTCCACGCTGGTGAGCCCGCTGTTCGCCGCTGCCGATTCCTACGCCGGCCTCGCCCTCATCTGGTTCATGATCCCGCTGTTCTGGTTCATGGGCATCCACGGCCCCTCGGTCGTTAAGCCTGCCCTCAACGCCGCGCTGTTTGGCAACATCACCACCAACCTCGCCACGCTGCAGGCCGGCGGTCACCCCGCCCTCGCCCTGACCGAGAACTTCGGTAACTACATCGGCGAACTCGGCGGCACCGGCGCCACGTTCATTGTCCCGATCATCTTCCTGCTCTTTATGCGCTCCAAGCAGCTCAAGGCCGTCGGCAAAGCCTCTGTCGTACCCGTGATGTTCGCCGTCAACGAGCCACTGCTGTTCGCCGCGCCCATCATCCTCAACCCGTACTTCCTGATCCCGTTCCTGTTTGCCCCCGTGGCCAACGTCCTCATTGGTAAGTTCTTCATCGACTTTTTGGGCATGAACGGCTTTATCTATGCCATGCCGTGGGCACTCCCCGGACCGATCGGCACCTTCATCGACACCAACTTCCAGCCGATCTCTCTGGTCCTGGTTGTCGTCCTGCTGGTCGTTGACTTCTTGATCTACTACCCGTTCTGCAAGGCCTACGACAACGTCCTGTGCAAGCAGGAGGCCGAGACCCTGGCCGAAGAAGAGGCCGAGGAGACCAAGGCCGTCAAGACCGCTGCCGCCCCCGCCGTTGAGGCTCCTGTTGTCGAGACCGCTTCTGCCACCGAGGCCTCCGCAGCTCCGTCCGCCCTTAAGGGCAAGGATCTGAGGGTTCTGGTTCTGTGCGCTGGCGCCGGCACCTCTGCACTGCTCGCCAACGCGCTTAAGGAAGGCGCCGACGAGCTGGGCATCGACATTACCGCCAACGCCGGTGCCTACGGCAGCCACTACGCCATCATGGACCAGTACAACGTCATCGTCCTGGCTCCGCAGGTTCGCACCTATTACAACGAGATGAAGGCCGACACCGACCGCCTGGGCATCACGCTGCTGTCGCCCAAGGGCAAACAGTACATCGACCTCACTAAGGATCCCAAGGGTGCCGTCGCCTGGATCGAGGAAAACCTCAAGGCATAAGACGCTGACGCCACCTGCCGCTCGCAGACAAAAAATGGCCCGTGCATCGATGCGTGATGCGCGGGCCATTTTGTTTAGACCGCACCCGCCCTCCTGTTCATCTCAATCTGTAACATCTAGCCGAGTTTTTGGATCCTAGCTGTTACAGATCGAGACAAACAGAACGCCCGAGCAGAAATATCTCAATCTGTAATATTTAGCTGAGTTTTTCGGTCCTAACTGTTACAGATTGAGACGAACGGGCCGAAAAACCCTACGCCCGCAGGTCCTTTACGCTGGAACGTTCGACCAACACGCCCGAGACGAGCGTACGGCTTCTGGAGCTCGGGGCTTCCAGACCTGCGACGACCTCGTTAAGCGCACGGACGCCCAGCTCGCGGTGACGGAACTTCACCGACGTCAGAATCGAGTTGGGAATCGTCTTGTAAAGCTCGTCATCAAAGCCGATCACGGACACGTCGTCGGGCACACTGAGCCCTTTGTCACGTAGAGCCATCATCACGCCGTTTGCCATGCAGTCGTTAGCAGCGAGGACCGCCGTGCAATCGGCTTTATCGGCAAGCACAAGGCCCGCGGCATAGCCACTATCCGCATTCCAATCGCCTTGCAGAGGCTCGGGCGGCTCAATGCCATGCGCCTCGAGTGCCGCTCGCCAACCTTTCATACGGCACTGGCTCGACAGCGACTCTTTCTTACCAGAGACGAAATACACGTTCTTGTGCCCGCGATTTAAGAAGTGCTCGCACGCCATGCGCGCACCACCCTCTTGATCGTCACTAACGGTAGAGCAGTTAGGATGTTCCATCGGCGTGATAATCACCGTCTTGAGGTCTTTCGGCGCCTCAAAGGTATCAAAGTCATCGACCATCTGACGCAGGTTGAAGATCATGCCGTCGACGGGAAGCTGCGACATCCTACGCGCAGCATCGGCAAGGGTCATCTTCTCCCCCGCCCGCTTTTTGATCATCGTAAGCGCAAAACCACGCTCTTCGGCGGCATCTGCGATACCGTCAATCATGTCCACGGCGCCGCCCGACAAGTGGAACATCACCACGCCGATGCACCCGTAACGGCCCAACTTGAGTGAACGCGCGGCAAAATTCGCCCGGAACCCAAGCGCCTCCATGGCCGCATGGACCTTATCGCGTGTCGACTCTCGTACGCTATCGGGCTCGTTGATCACACGCGAAACCGTCTTGAGAGAAACACCCGCGGCAATCGCCACATCGTTCATTGAGACATTTTTCTTGTCCATCGTTGCCACTACTTCTCCAGTCGGTTTTGCATCGCTTGTTTTTTTGCGTTCTAGCATACACTACCTGCCCGACTGACAAATCAGCCGTTTATCGGACAATATCGACCGTTCACCCGTAAATCCTTGTTGCTCTTCCAAAAATGTCTTACGTTGTCATTAACGAAATGACAACGTTGTCATTTCGCAATGCCTTCCTTAAGTAGGAAGGTTTCCGGGCAGTCCTGACCATCCATCGACGACCAGTTCCATCCACATGCATCGCGCATCAAGTAGCAAAGGAGCTCTATGGACGCCATCGTAAAGATGCTCGAGAAGCATCAACCGTTCTTTGAGAAGATCTCGAGGAACGTCTACCTCCAGGCCATCAAGGACGGATTCCTTGGGTGCATGCCCATCGTCCTTACCTCTTCGATCTTTCTGTTGATCGCCACCCTTCCTGGCGTAGTTGGCATCACGCTGCCCCAGCCGCTCATCGACTGGTGCAATAAGCTGTACAACTTCACCATGGGCGTCATGGGCATCATGGTTGCCGGCACCACCGCCAAGAACTTCACGGCTTCCATGAACCGTCGCATGCCCGCCGGCAAGGTGCTCAACGACGGCTCCACCATGGTGGCCGCCCAGTGCAGCATGCTGCTGCTTGCTGTTACGCAGTTCACCACCAAGTTCAACGGCTCCGAGCTTTCGGTCTTCGATTGCACTAGCATGGGTACGCGCGGTCTGTTCTCGGCCTATATCGCCGCATTCATTACCGTGTGGGTTTATAAGTTCTGCGTCTCGCGCGATCTGACCATTAAGCTGCCCAAGGAGGTTCCGGGCGCCATCGCTCAGAACTTCCGCGACATCATCCCCTTCGGTGGCGCTGTCATCATCTGCGGCATCATCGATGTGGTTGTGCGCAACCTTATGGGCGTTCCGTTCTCCGAGCTGCTCATCAAGCTGCTCTCCCCGCTCTTTACCGCTGCAGAAACCTATCCTGGCCTTATCCTTATCCAGGCAGCCACCGCGTTCTTCTGGTTCATCGGCGTCCACGGTCCTTCGATTGTCCAGCCGGGCATCGACCCCATCCGTCTTGCCAACCAGGCCGAGAACCTGCAGGTTCTGCTGGCCGGCGGCCACCCCGCCCACTCCCTCACCTTTAACATGTCGCTCGTGGGTGAGTTCGGCGGCACCGGCGCCACGTTCATCGTGCCACTTCTACTGATTCTCTTTATGAAGTCCAAGCAGCTCAAGGCCGTCGGTAAGGCCTCGATTGTTCCTGTTGCCTTCGCCGTCAACGAACCGCTGCTCTTTGGCGCGCCGATGATCCTTAACCCCTACATGCTCATCCCCTTTGTTGCCGCCGGTTGCGTCAACGTGAGCGTTGCCAAGTTCTTTATCGATAACGTGGGCATGAACGGCTTCTCCTTCGTGGTACCTTGGGCCACCCCTGCCCCCATCGGCATTTTCATCACCACGAACTTCCAGCTTATCGCCCTGGTGTTTGTCGCGATCATCATCTTGCTGGACGCCATCATCTACCTGCCGTTCTTGAAGGCATACGATAAGCTGCTCTGCGACCAGGAGGCCGAGCGCGCCGCCGAGCTGGGTCTCGAGTCCGATGGTGCTGCCACCATCGCCGCCAACGCCCCTGCGCCCGCTGTCGAGCAGGCTACCGCTTCCGTCGAGCCGACCGCCGCTGCCGCCGACAGCGAGCCTGTCGCCGATCAGCCCGAGCCCGCAGCCGACGCATCCGCTAAGAAGGATGTCGATGGCCTGAAGGTCCTCGTCCTGTGCGCCGGCGCCGGCACCTCTGCCATGCTCGCCAACGCCATCAAGGAAGGTGCTGCGCAGACCGGAGAGAACATCGCTTCCTCCGCAGGCGCCTATGGCCAGCACACTGCCATCATGGATCAGTACGACGTTATCGTGCTCGCCCCGCAGGTTCGTAGCTACTACAACGACATGAAGGCCGACACCGATCGCCTGGGCATTAAGCTGCTCGCTCCCCGCGGTAAGGAATATATCGACCTTACTCGCGACCCCGCTGGCGCCATCAAGTGGCTCCGCGAGAACCTCGACTAGTTCCTCCCTCTGTTGGTGCCCGGATTCCCGGTTCGGGCACCTCTCCCTATTCGTATCCCACAGAAAGGATGACTCATGACCAACCCCATGCAGTTCCCCGACGGCTTTGTGTTTGGCGGCGCCACCGCCGCTTACCAGGTTGAGGGCGAGACCCGCACGCACGGCAAGGGCAAAGTGCCCTGGGACGATTTCCTGGCAGCTCAGGGTCGCTTCTCCCCCGATCCCGCAAGCGATTTCTACAACAAGTACCCGGTCGATATCGACCTGTGCCAGCGCTTCGGCATCAACGGTATCCGCGTCTCCATCGCTTGGAGCCGCATCTTCCCCAACGGCACTGGCGAGATTAACCCCGAGGGTGTTGCCTTCTATCACGAGCTCTTTGCCACCTGCAATAATGCCGGCGTTATCCCCTATGTCACGCTTGATCACTTTGATACACCTGAGGCCTTTTACCAGAACGGCGACGAGGGTTTCCTGACGCGCACGACGATCGACGCCTTTGTCGAGTACGCCAAGTTCTGCTTTGCCGAGTTCACCGAGGTCAAGCACTGGTTCACCTTTAACGAGATTCCCGCAACCGCCGAGGGCAGCTTTATCGTTGGCAACTGGCCGCACGGCGAGAAGTACCGCCTGGACAAGGCCTTCCAGCTCATGCACAACATGATGGTGGCCCACGCCAAGGCTGTCGTTGCCTTCCATGAGGGCGGCTTTGAGGGCGAGATCGGCATTGTCCAGAACCTGGAGCCCAAGTATCCCCTCGATCCCAACAGCGCTGCCGACTGCGAGGCGGCTCGCATGGCCGACGTCATCAACAACCGCTGGGTACTCGACGCCACCTTCCGTGGCCACTATGCAGCCGACACCATGGAGGCTGCGACCAAGCTGGCCCATATCGCCGGCGGCGAGCTCGACGTTCGTGACGAGGACATCGCCGCGCTGACCGCCGCGCTCCCCTACAACGATTGCCTGGGCGTCAACACCTACAAGTGCCAGTTCCTGCGCGCCGCCGAGGGCGAAAACGACATCAACCACAATGGCACTGGCGACAAGGGCTCCTCGCGCTGGTTCCTCAAGGGCGTGGGCGAGTCATGCGTGCGCGAAGGCGTACCCACCACCGATTGGGACTGGATCATCTATCCCGAGGGCCTGTACGACCTGCTGCTGCGCATTAAGAACGATTACCCCAACTACAAGAAGATCTACATCACCGAGAACGGCATGGGCTATAAGGACGACTTTGAGGACGGCTTTATCGACGACGCCCCTCGCATCGACTACATGCGTCAGCATCTCGCATGGATCCTCAAGGCAATCGACGGCGGCGTAAACGTCGCCGGTTACTTTGTGTGGTCGCTGCAGGACCAGTTCTCCTGGACCAACGGCTATAACAAGCGCTATGGCCTGTTCTACATCGACTTTGAGACCCAGAAGCGCTATCCCAAGGCGAGCGCGTACTGGTACAAGAACGTCGCGGAGACCGGCCTGCTTATGGCCTAACTTCAGCCGCGTATCCCCTGTCGGCCGCATGCGAATCCCTCCACGGGTTCGCATGCGGCCTTTTTTGTTTTGGTTCGGCCCGTGCAGGCCGTTTGTCTCGATCTGTAACATGTAGCAGGGATTTTCAATCCTAACTGTTATAGATTTAGACGAACGGGCGACCAGGGCTGAAAGATCTCAATCTGTAACACGTAGCCCACTTTTAACCGTCTAACTGTTACAGATCGAGACAATAAGATAGTCAAATCCGAACTTTCCAAGCAGTTATGAAGCATGGTTTCTAGTTTTCGGTATCACGAACATACTTTCGGTATCATTTAATGGTATTATGATATCGAAAGTATGTTCGTGATACCGAAAGGAGCCGCATGCGCCAGTTCGATTACACCACAGTCCCAGCGGAACTCGAAGCAACTCCAATCACCAACCTCCTCCTCTCGATACGCGAGCATAAAGGCCGTCAGCTTGCTCTGAGTCAAGTCAAACCCGAGCTTCTATCGTCCCTAATGGAGGAGGCTAAGATCCAAAGCACCCAATCCTCCAACGGACTTGAAGGAATTGTTACCACCCAAAAAAGACTCAAAGCGATCATGGCGTATTCCGCCAAGCCAAGCTCCCGCGCAGAGGAAGAAATTGCTGGATACCGAGATGTGCTGTCGCTTATTCACGAGCAACACGATTCCATTCCCGTAACGCCATCGGTCATTCTGCAGTTGCATCGTGACCTCATGGCGCACACGGCAATCTCGTATGGAGGCCATTGGAAAGATGGCGATAACGAAATCGTCTCCATTGACGATCAAGGAAATCGATTTGTGCGCTTTAGGCCCCCTTCGGCCCTAGCAACCCCGGGACTTATTAAAGAAGCCTGCCAGTCCCTCAACGATGCTTTATCTCGCCAAGTTTGCGATCCCCTCCTTATATCGCTCCGCTTTATCTTCGATTTTGTTAGCATTCATCCCTTCAACGATGGCAATGGCAGGATGAGCCGGCTCCTTACAACGCTGCTGCTCGAAAAGACTGGATACGACGTTGCGCGTTACATCAGCATCGAACGACTTATTGAAGACAACAAAGCGCTTTACTACAACGCTCTCGCTGCAAGCTCCACCGGATGGAATGAAAATCAAAACACCGAAGTACCCTTTATCCGTTTCATGCTCGGAACAACCCTGGCCGCCTACCGACAGCTCGAGCAGCGTACCTTAATTGAATCAAGCACTCGTCCCATGTCGAAGCAAGCGCGCATCGCCGTTCTATTTCAACAGAGACCCGGCGTCATTAAGAAATCCGACATCCGATCCAACTGCCCCGATATCAGCGAGGTTACCGTTAAACGAACCCTCGGTCAGCTTGTTAGTTGCAGCGCAATCGAAAAAACAGGAGCGGGTCGTTCGACGGGCTACATACTCAAAGACGTCCATGCTCTAGAACTATTCTTGCAATCCACAATACCCGATAGCGAGGCCGCAATAACAAAAGAGGCTCCAAAGGATAAGCTCCTTGAACGTATAAACCACGCCGAGGATGAAAGCAGAGAGAAGCTCTATGAAGACTACGATTCATTCTCAAGGGACATAAAGACGAAATACGGAGTCTAGTCATATCCCAGAATAGCCTCATCCTTGTTGCCCAAAATTATTTGCGCGTCAACGTGAAGCGGTAATCCCCGCGCCGGCAGGGGGCAGAAGTATCTCCTGCAGCGTTAGTTAGCAGATGATCTGCGTGTGCTCCTCGATGGCGACACGATCCTCGGCGGCGATGCCCGGTTCGCACACCACGGCGTCCAAATTGTCCAGTCGACAGAAGGTGTAGAAGTCGCGCTTGCCAATCTTGCTGGAGTCGGCGATGAGGTAGCGCGAGTCGGCCTTGCTAAAGGCGAGCTGCTGGATACGACCCTCATCCATATTAGACGTAGACACGTCGCCATCCAGAATGCCGTTGGCGCCGATAAACGCCGCATCGATACCCAACGCACGCAGAGTATCCTCGGCCGTTGGCCCCACAAAAGCGGCGGTGCGGCGACGGTACATACCGCCCACGAGACACAGGTCGCAGTCTTCGCGTGCCTCAAGCAGGTTAAACACCGAAAGCGAATTAGTCACAATGCGCAGGCGAAACGCCGGCAGCATCGAGGCCATCTGCTCCACCGTAGTGCCCGTGCCCAAAAAGATGGTCGAGCCTTCCTCGATAAGCTCCACAGCACGGCGCGCAATCTGCAGCTTTTCCTCGGCATGCTTGGTGCGCTTTTCGCTGTGCGAATACTCATGGCGCAACATAGCGTGCGGACGACCCTGCGCACTACGGGCTCCGCCGTGCACGCGCTCGATCTCGCCCAGGCTTGCAAGCTCCTCAAGATCGCGGCGGATCGTCATATCCGAGACGCCCAGTGCATCCGAAATCTCCTTGACCGAGACCGTTCCCTGTTCCTCGAGCAGCTGCCGAACCTTATCCTGTCGCTCCGCTTTAATCACGATGAGTCCTCGCTGTTCCACGCTCACGTCAATTCAAACAATAACGAACAAATTGTATCAGACTCGCGCGCGTCAGAAATGAACCCCCGCACAGCTCCAATCATCACTTTTTTGAGAAAAATACCCCCTGCTTTAGTGGGGTGTAGTGATAATCTCGCCTGTTCGCGCTACAGTTTGTCGGAAATACCTCGATGTTAGGAACCAAATGATCACTTCCGAGCTTTTCGGCACCGCGCCGTGCGGTACCCCCGTTCATCGTTACACCCTCAACGGGCCCGAGATCTGCGTTCGCATTATGGACTATGGCGCCACCGTGCTGGGTATCGATGTGCCCGACATTCCCGGCAACGTGCGCGATGTGGTTCTGGGCTTCGATAAGCTCGAGGATTACTTTGACAACCCCGCCTGCTTTGGCGCAACCATCGGCCCTGTGGCCAACCGCACTGCAGGTGCCACGATCACTATCGCTGGCACGGACTGGCATATGCCGGCCAACGAAGGCGCCAACAACCTGCACAGCGACCTTGAGCACGGCCTGCACAAGCGCGTATGGGATGTTGAACTCGACGAGGTCCACAACGCCGTGCGCATGACCACCTCACTTGAGGATGGCGAACTGGGTCTCCCCGGCAACCGCACCTTTACGGCCGTGTTTACCGTGACGCGCACCGGCGTCTTTCGTGTCGAGTATGGCTGCGAGAGCGACCGCGCCACCTACGTGTCCATGACCAACCACACGTACTTTAACCTTGCCGGCCATAACGCCGGCATGGACTGCGAGCACTTCTTTGTTGCTAACGCAGCCCACTACCTCCCCATTAACGACCAGAATATCCCCACCGGCGAGATCGCTCCGGTCGAAGGCACGCCGTTTGACTTTCGCGAGCTGCGTCCCATCGCGCCTGGCATGGAGGCCGACGACCCGCAGATTAAGCAGGCCCGTGGCTACGACCACTGCCTGTGCATCGATGGCTATCAGTACGGTCGCAACCTGCGCCGCGCGATGCATGTCGAGGAGATGTGGACCGGTCGCGAGCTGGACTACTACACCACCGCCCCGGGCGTGCAGCTCTACACCGGCAACTGGCTGGGCGACGAGCACGCCAAGGACGATGCTAACTATGGCTGGGGCGCCGGCTTTGCCCTCGAGGCCGAGATGTACCCCGACACGCCGCACCAGCCGCTGTTCCCGCAGGGCATTGTGGGCCCGGGTCACCCCTACAGCAATGTGATCGAGTACCACTTTATGAGGCACTAAACCCACAACGCGACATATCACACAGCAGCGCCCGCCGGCACCACTGCCGACGGGCGCTTTGCTACCTAGTCATTGGGGACGTTCTTAAATGACTAGTCGTTGGGGACAGTCTTTAACGTTTGGCAAGAAAGACTGTCCCAATCTGCCGGCACTTGGGGACGTTCCTAAAAGGCCGGCACATAAGGAACGTCCCCAAGTGCCAAGGGTGTCCCGTTTGACTAGTCATTTAAGAACGTCCCCAATGACTAGTTGGATGGGGTCGGGATTGGAGCTGGGGAGGTAACGGATTTCTAGCTCTATGCCGAGTTCTTGTAGCTCTTTGAAGGCAGCGATGTCCGTATCGTCTACGGCGACTGCGGGCGTTATGGGGTGCTTGCCCTCCCCCGCCTGCATATGGCCAATGCTGATCTTGGTGATCGGCACACCACCCTTAACCAGCGCGAGTGCATCCGTGGGCGACGCCACCATGATGAGAATCCATTGGCGCGACGTTGCGGTATGAATGATATCGACGGTCCTTTGCACCGAGAAAAACCGCGTCCAAACGCCTTCTGGCGCCGCCACCCTCATGGGTGCCCATTGGCGCGAATCCGCCGCGATCTCATCGTTGACGATTAAAACAAGGTTGGAACCTACGGCTTCGTTCCACAGCTCAACGTCTTGCCCGTAAATGAAACGGTCATCGATACGCGTGAGAAGGATCTTGGGTTGAGCCATGGCTGCCCCATTCTGTTTGAGACCCATACGAGCGGGACATCACGTCTCCAATATTAGTGCATTTAAAGTGAGAAAAGCCGTCAGAACACTTGCGCGGATGTGCGATGTCCCGTATCATAGACAGCCGTTGACGCCTCAGTTGCGTCACCACATGGCCGCCAGCGTAGCTCAGTTGGTAGAGCACCGCTCTCGTAAAGCGGGGGTCACCGGTTCGAGCCCGGTCGCTGGCTCCATTGCACAAGATAGCCGCCTTCGGGCGGCTTTTTTGTTGCCGATTTCTTGCGAACATCCGCCAAACCAAGCACAACGCCGCCGGCAACTCCCCTGCTCAACGAAAAGCCCCGCTAACCGCAATCCTCAAAGGAACCGCGATCAGCGGGGCTTAAACGCGCCCCCCAAGGGGAATCACGCTAGCTCACGAGCAGCGCGCTACTCTTCCCAGTAAGCGTCTGCAAGCAGCTTAAAGCAGATCTTCTTGACCGGCTGTGCGCCATCGCCCGGGAACTCGAGTGTGGGCATGTGAGGCTCGCCGGCAACGAACAGCGCAAACTTGTCGTCAGCAAGATCGCCGGCGATCGAAGCGTCGGAATCGACCAGATCGTAGTCGTCCTTCTCGTCAAACTCCTGGACCAGCGTCAGGCTGCCCGTGGCAACCTTAAAGGCCTCGCGACCCTCGACGTCGATCTGCAGGTCGTGATAGCGCTGATGCGTCTCGTAGTGGGCCTCGGCCTCGGGACGCGTCGTGGGAGCCATGACGTTCGCAAAGACCTTGTCGTCCAGAATCGGATGGCTGCCGACCTCGAGCTGCGCCGGGTCATTCTCCTCGAGCCAGTCGATCAACACGTCGAGGCCCTTGAGCATTCCGCGGTACTCCTCGATATCGCCCAATGCACCGTAAATCATCTAAATCCCCTCTCGGATCGCTTCTTTGGCGGCTACTCGGCAAACGCGTTACCGACGCTGTTGCCACCCACATACGTCTCGACCAGGGTAAGGTCGGGATTGAACACGACAACGTCGGCGTCGCGCCCCGACATAATGCTATCGCACTTGTCGTCGACATGAGCTAGCAATCGATGCCGGGGCCGTCGCCCAAGCTCTTACAGCTCGGTCACGACAACGCCGTTGTAGACCTCGTCCCAACGGTCCATGACTAGATGGCCGGTCATGGGATCCATGGCATTGAGCTTGCCGCAGGTGTTGGCGGTACGCAGCACCGTCTCGTCGTCTGCGCCAGCAGCAATGGCATGCGCGAAGCCAGCGATAGTGGAGTCACCAGAGCCCGTGGCGTTAACGGCAGGGATATCGGGCGTCTTTGCGCGGAACGCACGGCCATTGTGGAAGCCAACGGAGCCGGCAGCGCCCATGGACACGACGACCCAGGGGATATCGGAGAAGCGGGCATCAGAGGCGAGCGCGGCGCGGAGCTCGTCCACATCGTCGGTGGTAAAGCTCGTGCCCAGAAGGCCGTTGATCTCGGTCAGGTTAGGCTTGACCAGCTCGGGCTTAATTTCGGACTTAAGGGCGGCCTCGAGCGAAGCACCCGAGGTATCGAGCAGCACCTTGGCGCCGGCGTTCTCGGCAATGCCCGTGATCTTGGCATAGTAGTCTGCCTCGACACCGCGGGGCAGAGAACCCGAAATGGTGACGACGTCGGCCTTGCCCGCAAGCTCAGTAAACTTGGCGGTAAAGGCATCGAGCTCCTCGGGGGCAATTGTCGGGCCACTCTCGAGCAGCTCGGTCTGGTTGCCGGCGTGGAGGATGTTGAGGCAAATGCGAGTCTCGCCCTTGATGGGCACAAAGTCGTTGTTAATACCGTTGGCGTCCATGAGCTCAGCCATGTAGGCGCCCATGTGGCCGCCGAGCAGACCGGTTGCCACAACGTCGTCGCCCAGCTGACCCAGCACACGGGCCACGTTGAGGCCCTTGCCGCCAGCGGTCTTTTCGGGCGTCACACGGTTAACGTCGTCGATAATGAGCTCATCGAGCTGATAGCGCGTATCGACAGACGGGTTCATCGTAACGGTGAGGATCATTTTTAGCTCCTTATCTCGCAGGCTCCTTGTGCCTCGCGATACGAGTCGACAAAACGGAATTACAGAATCTCAATCGTGAACGAGCGAACGACGGTCTCCTTGGGCTTGGCGACAAGGCAGCCGCGCTTATGCTCAAGCACGTCGTCCTCATCGGAGCAGGTCGAAAGGCCGCCCCAGGGCTCAACCGCCACAAAATCGCCCTCGGGCTTGCTCCACACAATGAGATATGGGAAGCCCTCAAAGCTCAGGCGGACGCCCTTGTCCTCGCCCTTTTTGGAAAGCGTGACCTGACGGCTCTCGAGCACGTCAAAGATGGTCTCCGCAAAATCGAAGAGCTCATGTGACAGAGGCAGCGTCTTTCCCACCATGGGGTTCTTGGAGCGATTGATCACGTCAATCAAGCCAGTCGAGGGGACGGCAGTGCAAAGCTCAGCAGCTTCGTCCTTCTCAAAGCGCAGCTCGTAGTCCGTATAGGCCTCGCCCTCATCGAGCGGGCACCTAAAGCCGGGATGACCGCCGATAAAGAACGGCATGTCCTCGGTGCCCTCGTTGGTGACCTCGTAGGAAACGCGCACGGCAGCGTCCTCGAGCGTATAGCGGGCGACAAGCTTAAACGGGTACGGATAATCGCTCAGCAGCGCGGCGTTATCCTCCGAAGCCAGGCACATCGCCAGCTCGTTCTCGCTCTGGCTCAGCAGCTTCCACTCCTGTTTGCGCGCAAACCCATGGCGAGCGAGCTTTACATGATGCCCGGCAAACGTCATGGCGTTGTTATCGCGCAAGCCTCCGCAAATCGGGAAGCAAATCGGTGCCTGGCCGGACCACACGGCGGGATCGCCCTGCCACAGATACTCGCGACCTCCGGCCTCGATCGAGGTAAACGAACCACCAGCCGTGGACACCTTAATAGAAATCGAATCGTTGGAGAGAGCGTATTCCATTGCCCATCCTTTCGAACAACTGATTTTTGCTCGCAAGTACCCGTCTCGGCCCTAACCAAAGGACAAACCCGCACGTTCATCGATGCGTCCGGTATCCCAGCCATGTAACGGGGTACCATACAGACATTGATGCAATTACAGCTGAAAGGCCTTCTTATGCGAACCATCATCCTCTACGCCTCGCGCCATCACGGCAATACGAAAAAGCTCGTGGACGCCATCGTCGAGGCACACCCCGAGATCGATACCCTCGACGTCAAGGCACTCGGCAAAAACGAGTATCCCAACCTGCACGAATATCATCTGATCGGTGTCGCCACGGGCATCTATTACTCCGAGATCGACAAGGACATGGCACGCGTGCTCACGAACGTGCTGCAGCCGCAGGACAAGGTGTTTGGCCTTATGACCTACGGTGGCAAAAACAAGTGGTACGGCAAGGATATCGATGGCATCTGCCGCATGAGGCAGGCCATCTTTATGGGTGTCTACGGCTGCCCCGGCTTTGATACGTGGGGGCCGTTCAAACTCGCCGGCGGTGTCCAAAAGGGACACCCGACCGCTGAGGAAATTAAGGGCGCCGTCGACTTCTTCGACAAGATCGAAGACGAGTATGGCGACATCATCGTCGAAGAGTACGCCAAGCGCGAGAAGCGCCTAGCATACGAGAAGGAGCATCCTGCAGGAGGCCTGGTGGCCGGCGTTAAGCGCACGGCAAAGAAGATCGCTAACAAGCTGTAACTGTGAAGGTGCTTTTGAGCGTTTAACCCATACGGCGGGTCCGAGCAGATTCGGGCCCGCCGTCTTTTTCTATCGTTACTCGGTAAAGGCGTTGCCGACGCTCTGGCCGCCAACATACGTCTCGACGAGGGTAAGCTCATGGTCGAACACGACAAAGTCGGCGTCGCGACCCGGCATGATGCTGCCGCACTTATCCTCGATGTGCGCGGAGCGCGCCGGCACCTCGGTTGCCATGCGAATGGCGATATCGGCGCTGGCGATGCCCCAGTCAACGATGTTCTTGACGCCCTGGGCAAGCGTGAGCACCGAGCCGGCAATGCTCTTGCCGTCGGCGAGCCAGCACAGGTTGTCCTTCATGATGACGTCCATGCCGCCGCTGGTGTAGCTGCCCTCGGGCATGCCGCCGCAGCCCAGGCAGTCAGTGATGAGCACCGTGTGTTGCCAGCCCTTTGCCTGCAGCAGCGCCTTGATGGCGGCAGGGTTAACGTGCTTGCCGTCACAGATGATCTCGGCGTAGGTCTCGGGCGTGGACATGGCAGCGCCCACGACACCGGGCTCACGGTGATGCAGCCCGCGCTGACCGTTATAGGTATGCGTAAAGCAGCTGGCACCGGCGTTGATGGCGGCGATGCACTCATCGTAGGTGGCGTCGGAGTGACCGATGCTGGTCACCACACCCTTGGCATTCAGAGCAGCCGCATAAGCAGCGGCACCGTCGCGCTCGGCCGCCATGGCGCTCTTGACGATGCGACCACCCGCAGCCTCCTGCCACTGATCGAAGACCTCCTCGGAGGGATCGATCAGGTAAGCGGGGTTCTGCGCGCCCACGTGCTTCATGGTAAAGAAGGGGCCCTCCAGGTAGATGCCCTGAATGCGAGCACCGCAGAAGTCGGGGCCGCGACCCTCGTCCGCCTGAGCGATGGCGGCGCAGGCGTCCTTGATCTGCTCGACGCCATCGGTGAACGTCGTGGGCAGCCAGCTGGTGGTGCCGCGACGGGCGAGCTCGGTCGAGCTGATATCGATGCCCTCGGGATCGTTATCGGTAGTTGAGTGGTTGTAGAAGCCATGGATGTGAGTATCGACCATACCCGGTGCGATCCACGATCCCGTGTAGTCCTTAATCTCGCAAGAGGGCTCGTCGGCCTGCCAGGCGCCAAAGACGCCATCCTCGACCATAAGATAGCCGCCCAGTTGCGGGCCTGCCGGCAAGAAGAACTTGTCAGCCTTAATTGCGTACGTGCTCATATGCACTCCTTGCTTCTAAAGCAGTTGACTGTAGTGATGTTTATACCCAGCTCACGTAAAACAAAAAGCGCCCGCCCGCCGTTATGAGCGGACGGGCGCCCTTACAGGGGGACGCGATTAAGCGGCGAAGGGGTGAATCGTCACGCCCTTAACCACGCGGTTGACCGTGCCGGTGGGGCTCGGCGTATCGGGCGTGTTGCCCACGCGCACGGAGTTGAGCAGGCTGATAGCCTGGGCAAACATCACGAACGGCAGAGCAAGGTAGCCCTCGGGAAGTGCCTCGTAGCCCTTAAAGGTGAAGGACTCACCCTCATAGACGGTGGCACCTTCCTGCTGAACGGCGATGGTGTGCTGAGCGATCTCGTCGCCACCGATCTCGTTGAGGATGTCGATGTCGTACTGACGGGTGTAGGCGTCGTTGTTGACGAACACGAAGACGAGCGTCTTATCGTCGACGAAGGACTTAGGTCCGTGACGATAGCCCATGGAGGTGTCGTAGGAAGTAGCGACCAGACCGTGAGCAAGCTCGAGGATCTTGAGCTGGCTCTCCTGGGCAAGGCCACCGAAGGAGCCAGAACCCAAGTAGGTCACGCGGTTGAAGTCGCCAGCGAGGTAATCGGCGACCTCGGACTCGCGAGCGATAACCTCCTCGCCCATCTTGGCGATGGTCTCGACCCACTCGGCCTTCTGCTCGTCAGAGGCAGTGTCGAAAATAAGGGTGGAGAGCAGGGTCATGCAGGAATAAGAACCGGTCATGGCGAAGCCCTTGTCGTTGGCGCGCGGAATGAGCAGCGTCAACGCATTGGGATCATCGGCAGACTCGACGGCGAGCTTGCCCTCGGGAGCGCAGGTGATGTTGAGGAACTTGACGTTGTGGACGAGCTCCTTGGCAACGGCAACGGCGGCAAGGCTCTCGGGGCTGTTGCCAGAGCGGGCAAAGGAAACCACGAGCGTGGGATCCTCGGCGCGCAGGAAGTCGCGCGGAGCGCTCACGATGTCGGTCGTGGCGATGGGCTTAAAGTCGTAGAGATCAGTGTTGCCAGCGTGACGCAGGTACGGGGCGCAGGTATCGCCAACGTAGTCGGACGTACCGGCACCGGTGAAGACAACGGACAGACGACCCTCGCCCATAGCGCGAGCCTCGGCCAGGAAGGCCTCGATGGCCTCCTTGTTCTCGCGATAGATGTTGAGCGTATCACGCCAAAGCTCGGGCTGCTGAGCAATCTCGGCCGTGGTGATCTGGGCGCCGAGCTCGGTGAGCTCCTCGACACTCTTCTCGAACATTTCTAATACCTCTCTCTAGAAGTAATCCTCTGACGTGCAATTATACACTTCGGTTGGTTATCTGGTAGTAACCAGTTAAATGCAAAGAATCATCATATGGAAACGATGCGGACACTAGTTGCTACGCTGGTGGTAAACCTTGTATTTAAACTGATCGGCACGAGCAACCGAGAGTGTATACTCCACAACCTCGTTTGACTCGTTATACGTAGTCCTGACCAAATCGAGCACAGGCGAGCCCTCGACAATTCCCAAAAGGTGGGCGTCGGTGGGACGGGCTATGCTCGCATAGAACTCCTCTTCGGCCACGCGAATCTTTTGCTGAAAGTCTTGCTCAATCACATCGTAAAGCGGCTTACGCTCCAGCAGTGGTCGCTTTAGGGACAGAAATTGACGAACCGGTAGATAGCTGCGTTCGACCATCATGGGCATGTTATCGGCAGAACGAAGGCGCTTAAGCTTAAAAATGCGATCACCGATACGCAATCCCATATGCTCGGCCAGATTCTTATCGGCCTCCATCTCGCAAAACTCGAGAATCGTGGTCTCGGGGTCGCGACCCATCGCGCGCATCTGCTCGGTAAAGCTGTAGGACTGCATAAGATTGGTTGCTTTTGCCGAACGGTCGGTCACAAAGGTACCGCGACCGTGCTGCCGAACCACCAGTCCTAAACGCTCCAGTTCCTGCAGAGCCAGGCGTACCGTAGTGCGCGAGAGACCATAGCGCTCCGAAAGTTCGCGCTCGGAAGGAATCATGTCACCGGCGCGATATTCATGGTCGATCTTTTCGGTCAGAATATCGACCAGCTGATCGTACAGCGGTTGCTTACGCGCTCCGATCGCCATCCTATCCTCCCTTTTGCTCGAATTCGGCTAACTACCAAGGGTGTTAAGCATTATCAGTCTGCAACACCCGAATCATCAAGAAAACAAAAGCCGCGTGCTCGAAAGAGCGCGCGGCTTTTAACATACACATGGCTTAAGGGGTCGGGGTGTGAGCCGCGTAGGGACACACCCCTCAAGCTAGAGCCTTACCAGATGCTCGGCCAGAGACCAAGCGGGCCAGCGCCCAGGATGCCAAGGACGAAGAGCAGGAGAATGCCCTTGGTCGGGGTCCAGCTGTGCTTAGCGAACATGTAGTAAAGCAGCAGCGTAAGCATAAGCGGGACGAGCTTCGGGACGATGGTGTTGAGGGTGTCGGCAACAGAGAAGTTGACCGGATCCTCGGTAACGGTGCCGTAGGTCACGGACTCCATGCCGTTGCCCAGATCGGTGACGCCGCACTCGACAGCGTTGCCGTCGGCATCGGAAGCGGTAAGGGCGTTGCCGTCCTTATCGGTCATGGCGATGGTACCGGCCTCAGCGGTCTCGGTATCGATGCCCTCCATACCGGTGAAGTTCTCGGCCTCCTTCTCGGAGACGATCACGGTAGTAGCGGAGAGGCCACGGGTGGTGCCGTTGGGGATCTGAAGGTTGATCTGGGTGCCACCCATGGTGACGACCAGGCAACCGACGACGAAGACGCCCATGATGGAAGCGGCACGCGTGAAGGCCTGCATGTTGGCGGTCAGAGCGTCAATAGCGCTGGTGCCAAGCTTGTAGGACCAGTTCATGAGCCAGAAGCGCAGAGCGAACTGGACGGCGTTGAAGATCACCAGGAAGATAATCGGCGCAGCAGCGTTGCCGTTGATGGCCATGTTGGAGGTGATGCCGGCCGTGATAGGCACGAGCGTCAGCCAGAACAGGGCGTCACCGATACCACCGAGCGGGCCCATTGCGGCGACGCGGACGGCGCGGATCGTGGGGATGTCAACCTTGTTCTGCTCGAGCGAAAGCACGATGCCCATAACAAAGGTGACGAGGAACGGGTGGGTGTTGAAGAACTCCAGGTTGTGGCTCATGGAAGCCGCGAGGTCGTTCTTGTTGGTGTGGATCTTCTCCAGACCGGGGATGATGGAGTAAAGCCAGCCAGCGGCCTGCATGCGCTCGTAGTTGAACGATGCCTGCAGGAAGCAGGAGCGCCAAGCCATCTTGTTGAGGGTCTTCTGGTCGAGCTGCGGAGCAGGAGTGAGATCCTCGTAGTGCTCCGGGATCACATACTCATTAGATGCCATCTTCGAAGTCACCTCCGTCAGAAACAGCTGCACCCTTCAGCTCGGTCTGCTGCTGGAAGTCCCAGAAAGCGATGCCGAAGCCGATGAGAGCGAGGATGAGCAGAGCAGGGGTTGCCAGCGAATCGTTGGCAACGGTGATGAGCGCGAGGCCAAAGCCCATGAGGAAGAAGCCCCACATATCGCGGTTCATCATAACCTTGAGCAGGACGGCGAAGCCGACGAAGCGCATCATGCCGCCTGCAGCGGACAGACCGGTCTGCAGCCAAGTCGGGATGGCAGAAGCGATGGTCTGACCGATGGTAGCGCCAGCGATGAAGAACAGGGTGACGACGACAGCGAAGATCAGGCCGAGCAGAGCCATGGCGAAGTAGTTCAGGCGCTCGATGCCCTTGGTGTCCGCGTTGTGAGCCATGTTATCGGCCGTGGACATAAGCGGGGACATAAGCGTGAAGACCAGGGTAACGCCAAGCTGGCCAAGCAGAGCGAACGGAATGGCGAGGCCGACTGCCGCGTTGGGCTCGAGGCCCGTGGCGATAGCGAGAATGGCTGCCATGATGCCGCCGATGACGGCGTTAGGCGGCTGAGCGCCTCCGATCGGCATGTTGCCGATCGTCATGAGCTGATAGGTACCACCCACGAGAAGACCGGTGTTGAGGTCGCCAAGGATAAGACCGATGACGGCGCCGGTGACGATGGGCTGATAGAGAGACTCGAGGAAGTCAAACTGGTCGATTGCCGCGATGAACGTAACAACGAAGACCAGAGCGATCTGGATGATCGAGTATTCCATCTTGCTCCTCCTTTCAAAATGTATGTACGCACTTTGGATATCACGTACAGAACGTCAGGGTTTCACTCCTGACAACGTGGATCACGAGGATTACGAGAAGAGCTTGCTCGTGTCCTCAACAGGCGTGCTCGGAACGCGCCTGATCTCCAACTCCACCCCCAATTCCTGCAGCTCTTTAAACGCAGCGACATCCTCGTCGTTAACTGCGACGGAGGTGGCGACTTGGCGCTTTCCTTCCGACATGTGCATGTTGCCGATGTTTACCTTCTTTATAGGCACACCGCCCTTGACGAGCGTAAGCACGTCTTCCGGTGTTTCGGCCAC
The DNA here is from genome assembly GCA_900544235.1 of uncultured Collinsella sp. Taxonomy (GTDB): domain Bacteria; phylum Actinomycetota; class Coriobacteriia; order Coriobacteriales; family Coriobacteriaceae; genus Collinsella. The sequence goes on along the minus strand of UQUL01000007.1, from coordinate 16,703 downwards.
GATGAAGATCTTCTGGCGCGGGCTCGCCTTGCCAATGACGTCGATGGTCTTCTGCAGGGAGAAGAAACGCGTAGCGACGCCGGCGGGAGCGGCCATCTTCATGAGGTTCTGGCGCATGGTGTTGGACGCCACGTCGTCGTTGGCGACGAGGATGAGGTTGGAGCCCAGGGTGGAGTTCCACTGGGTTGCAACCTGACCATGAACCAGTCGGTTATCGATGCGGGTAAGAAGAATGTTGGGTTCTGCCATGTTGATCAGCTTCCTTTCGATATTTGCTGACGACAGTTACTTGATCTCCTGAATCGCGTAACGCGAAACATCTACGACGGCTCCGGATCGGACTTTGATCTGGACCTTCTCGCCTTCGATGCCTTTGACGGTTCCGTAGATACCGCCGGCGAAAAGAACCTCCTGACCCGGCTTGAGCTCGGTGTGCAGCTCCTTGAAGTACTTCTGCTTCTTCTTCATGTTGATTTGCGACCAGATGGTGTAAATCAAGCCCATGATGACAAGCAGGCCTAAAAGGGCGACCGAGGAGCTCAGGACGTTGGCTCCGAAATCGGCCATTAGATGCCGTCCTCGTCGCCGAAGATATCCTCTTCCTCGGAGCCGGCAACGGATGCGACCGTCTGGGCGGTGATGCCCGTCTGGCCAACGGTCACGGCCTGCTCGCCAAGCTCGGCGAGCGTGGCATTGCCGCGGAGGAACAGAAGCTCAATAACCATGGGAAGGTTGGTGCCAGTCAGAACCTCGACGTTGTCGACATCCTGGGCAATCATCATCGACTGGTTGAACGGGGTGCCGCCAAGCAGGTCGGTAAAGACAAGCACGCCATCGCACTCCTCGCGCATGGCGGTAATAGCGGCGCGGAGATCCTCACCGTAGGATGCGGCCTGGTCGCCCTCAAAAGGAACGACGGTAAAAGCAGGCTGGTCGCCGGCAACCATAGCGATAGCGCTTGCAAGGCCGGGTGCGAACTGTCCATGACCGGTAAGAATAAAGCCAACCATTCAAATTTCCCTTCCGAAGGTGTGTACAATCTGAGTCCGATGATTTTCGGAAGCCAGCGGGCACTCGCCCTTAAAGCTTCTTAGAAAGCGTTCTTTGAAGACCAGTGGTTTCTAAACTGGTAGTAACCACGTGATGTGTTGTTGTCACTATATCACCCCAGAAGAGGTCGCTTTCGTTGATTCATACGGTAAAACGTTTTTGCACCGCTCACGGTGATAAATCGACCGTTTACCGGTCGTTAACACTTCTACCTGCGGTTTTGAAACCGTTTCGAAATGCTTTGGCAAAAAATCGGATCTTTTCCTGTGTCTAAACAACGCAGGGCGGCTAAAAATAGCGTGTAGAAAAATTGCAGGTCATTGTGAAGATATGTGAATTGGTCTTTTTGACTTAATACCAGTTAGAACCAGTTTTGAGATTATCGGTGAACGGTAGTTTTCGACCGTTCACCGGTTACTTGCAATCGTTTGCAGCTGTTTTCCCATATGAATTAGGGGAACCCGATGGAGCGCTTGCGCGATCACAGGAAATTTTGGCATTTGTCCTTATCCCCCACGCGCCAAACTCCGGCATCCAAAATGAGCTAATAGCTCACGCTAATCGTTTTCAATCATTACTTACTCAGTATCCGTAATTATTTATCGTTTATCGTTAATTCTGATATGATACAAGTATCATCCCAAACGCCGATTGGAGGGGTTATGGTCCATCGAAACGCATCTATATCGAATGAAACCATCAGCCGCGAACAGACGGTAGCCAAACTGAGGAAGCTCGCTCGCATCTGCAAATGGGCCACGATCTGCATTACCACCGCGCTCGCTCTGGGGCTCCTCGCAGTCATTGCGATTGACCTTCTACTCATATTGCCTGGCCTCTCCCAAGGCCCGTGTCTCCAATCCGTAGAACTTCAAGCCGGCAAGGGGCCATGCCTTGCTATCGTCGGTACCGATACGCAGGCCCCACTTATGCTCGTCGCACACGATGGTCACACTGCCATAGGGAGCCTCTTGATGACATGCCTCGCGCTTACCATCGCAATAAGCGTGCGCAGGCTTTTCTTCAACATTGAAAAGGAAGGCAGGCCCTTTGACCTTGAATGTAACCAGACACTTCGTCGAGTAGGACATTTATTCCTTATCGGCGGCGTTGCCGTGAGGCTTCTTGGTGCCGTAATCACGGGAATGATACTCTCAGGATTTGGTGGCAGCTTTACGGATGCGTTCGTCGGCCAGTTATTCGAGCCCTCCATGCTCTTTGCAGGCCTGATTATTTGCCTGATTGCCAGCATCTTCCGCTACGGGTATATCCTGCAAAAACAAGATGACGAGTTGCTCTAGGGGGAATCCATGATTATTCTGCGGCTTGACCGCATGCTCGCCGAACGCAAGATCTCATCCAAAGAGCTTGCGGAACGTGTGGGCATCTCCCAGGTCAATATGTCACGCATTAAGACGGGCAAGGTTTCTGCCATACGTTTTTCAACTCTTGACGCGATATGCCGGGCACTCGACTGCCAACCAGGTGATGTGCTGGAATATATATCCGACGATGAAGCCGATAGCCTTTTTGGACTTAAAGATGAATAGCCATAATTAAGCCGCCAATCATACCCTCAACGCAGAAAGCCCGCCAGTACGACTTCCGTGCTGGCGGGCTTTCTGCTGTCAATCGGCTAGATGCTCGATGAGCCGTGTGACTCTTTACGCAAACAGGCCGTAGATGCTGATGTTGGCCTTGGCATAGAGGCCGTTAGCATACTCGGTCCACTTGGAGCTGGCGCTCGAAGCCTGCGAGGAATACTGCTGGTAGGCAGTGTAATAGGCGGTCATGGCCTGCTTGTAGGTAGCGCTATCGGCCGTAAAGGCATCGTCAGCGAAGGCCTTGGCATAGGTGCTATCGGCGTCCTTCCAGGTGCCCTTTTCGCTATCCCACTCGTCGCCGGCAAGTTTGATGATGTAGTCGGCGTAGTCCTTGCTCGCGGTCTCCTCGTTGCCGTCAGCAGGCTCGGTCGGGGCGGTCGGCATGCTTGCGGAGCTATCGCCCACCTTCTTCTTGTAGAGCTTCTGCAGCGTCGCGGACTGACGGACGATCTGCTTGGCCTGGTCCTTGGACACGCCGTACTGCGTGGCCATGGTCTTGTAGTCGGAGGTGCCGATGGAATCCTCGGCGTACTTCTTCATCTCCTTGGAAGAGACGGTGATGCCCTCGTCCTCGGCAGCATCGAGCAGAATCTTGTTGCGCACGTAGGACAGGATGACGTCGGCAGAGGGAGCGGTGTAGTTGCCATCGCCATCCTTGACGGTGTCGAGGCTGTACTGGCTCTCGATGGCCTCGCGCGCGGTGATGTCGCTCTTCTTGCCGTTGTAGCTGTAGCTTGCCACGGTCGAATCAAGCTGGTCCTCAGTGAGGGTCGCCGAGCCGACGCCCTTCCCGCCAAAGCCGCCATTGCCGATAAAGAAGCCGACCACGGCAGCGATCACGACTGCGACCACAAAGGCGGCAATCATCGTCTTCTTGTGCTTTGATGCATGGTCGTCCGCGTCGGAGTCGTCGTCCTCGTCCTGTTCCTCGGGCATGAGGTTTTCGTCGGCGGCGTCCGCGACGATCTTTGCCTCCAGGCGAGCGTCCTCCTCCTCGGCCGTCGTACCGGCAGCAATGTGCTCGGCAGACGTACCGGCGACCAGATCGATCTTCTCCTCCTCATCACCGTCGGGGCCTTCGCCGCGCTCGATGATCTGGATGCCGTCGATCTCGTCCTTCTCGTCCTTCTTTTGAATCAGACCCATATCAGTTACTCCTTGTTAGGAAACATAGTCCGCAATAGAATACGCCCGACAGAGCGCCGGGCGTATTGATTCTCAGGTTATACGCAAACACTTAAGTACTATTTAGGCGTTTGCAGTCTGCATGCCTTAGGCCAGGTGCGCGATAACGGCATCGGCAAAGGCCTGCGTGCCCACAGCGCCCTCAACGGAGCCGGTCTGGGCACGACGAACGTCGCCGGTAACCTGCTCACCCTCGTCGAGCGTGGCAGAAACGGCGGCGCGAATGCGATTGGCCGCGTCGTTCTCGCCCAGGTGATCGAGCATCATGGCCGCAGAGAGGATCTCGGCCGTGGGGTTGGCGATATCCTGGCCAGCGATATCGGGCGCGGAGCCGTGCGTTGCCTCGAAGATGGCGCAGTCGGCACCGATGTTGGAGCCGGGGGCCATCCCTAAGCCGCCCACCAGGCCGGCGCACAGGTCGCTCACGATGTCGCCGTACAGGTTGGGCAGCACCAGGACATCGAAGTCGTTGGGGTTCTGGACCAGGCCCATGCAGGTGGCGTCGACAATCTTGTCGTTGAACTCGATATCGGGATAGTTGGCGGCCACCTCGCGCGCAACGCGCAGGAACAGACCGTCGGTCGCCTTCATGATGTTGGCCTTATGCACGCCCGTCACCTTTTTGCGGCCGCAGCGGCGGGCATACTCAAAGGCATACTCCACAATACGGCGGCTCTTGGCGATAGAGATCGGCTTGATTGAGATGGCGGAATCCGCAGCGAAGGTCTTCTGGCCCGAGCGCTCGACGAGCTGCGAGAGCTCCTCGACCTCGGCAGCGCCCTCATCGAACTCGATGCCGGCGTAGAGGTCCTCGGTGTTCTCGCGCACGATAACCAGGTCGACATCGCGGAAACGCGAGCCGTCGCCCGGCTGCGACAGGCAGGGGCGCACGCAGGCATACAGGTCGAAGTGTTTGCGCAGGGCCACGTTGACGCTGCGGAAACCCGTACCGACCGGCGTGGTGATGGGGCCCTTGATGGCAACCTTGGTCTCGGCGACCGCATCGAGCACGTGCTGGGGCAGTGGCGTGCCAAACTCGTCCATGACGCCGGCACCGGCCTCCTGGACGTTCCAGTTGATCTGGACACCGGTGGCCTCGACCACGCGGCGCATGGCCTGCGTAATCTCGGGACCGATACCGTCACCGGGGATCAGGACTACATCGTGCGCCATAATCTGTTACTCCTCGTCTTCGGCGTCGTCAGATTTTTTAACGCTAGCACGCTTCTTCTTTTTGGAGAGATCCAGGCCAAAACGTTTAACAAGCATTTCGCAAATCTCGCTCGAACGGGCCTTGAGATAGCTGCCCTTGCCGTTCTCGGCGTCGAACTTAAGGCGCAGCGCGAGCTTCTCGGCAACCTCGGCGTCGATCTCGCCCTGGCAAAACTCGTACAGGCAACCGAGCATGTCGCGATACTCAAGGTCGCCGTGGTAGCACTGGATGGCTTCGTCCAGGATGGGCCAAGCCTCGCGCGAACGCTCGACGCTCGTGGCACCCCACACGCACAGCAGGCGGAAGGCGGCATAGCGCAGCGTGGAGGAGATCTCGTCGAACAGTGCAGTCTCGGCGCCCTCAAAGGCATCGCCCAGCTGCTCGGGGCAGGTGGTGGCGAGCGCCGTCAGGGCATCGAGGGACTCCCAGCGGGTCTGCGCCTCGGGGCGGTCGAGCGCCTCGATCAGCGCGGGCACGCAGGGCACGACGCGCTGCGGATCGCGCTCGGCAAGCAGGTGCAACACGCGGGCGGCAAACTGGCGGATGCGGCGCGTGGGGCAGCCGAGCTCCTTGACCAGACGGTCGACGGCGTTCTCGTTCTCCTCTGCCAGCTGGAGCTGTGCCAGCTCCTCGTCGGTGAGCTGTTCGTCTTTGTTTTCTGCCATAGTTACCTCTTCTTACTATTTTTAGCGTGCTTGCCAGCACCCTTGCTGTCATCGGTGACCGAAATGAGCTGTCGGTCGGCCGCGCCATTGCGACGCGCACGGCGGCGCTCCTCGGCGTCGCCCGCGTCGGCGGCGGCGCGATGAGCCTTGTTGACGTTAAAAACCTCGTCGTGCTTGCGCCATGGGCCGACGGACTCGCCAAAGCTCATCTTAAGGCCGGCGATAAAGCCGCCGAGCCAGCCAATCGGCGCAAACTGCACCAGCGGGAACAGTGAAAACACCCAGGTCAGCAGGACGACTGCCGCCGCTCCTGCAAAGTTGGCAATCCAGTAGTCGCGCTTGGTGATCACGCGCTTTTCGCACGCCCACTGGCCGCACAAAAAGCCGATGTAGATCGCAAAGAGAAAGAGCACCAGCGCAAGCACCACGAACGTCCAGCTCATGGGCACTACTCCCCGTGATGGTGGCCGCAGCAGCACTCGTGGCCGTCGTCATGGCCGTGGCCGCCGCAGTACTCGTGGTCCTCGCCGTGATGGTGACCGCAACCGCACTCATGGTCGTCGCCGTGCTCGCCGCAACCGCAGCCGTCCTCGTGAGCGCCATGCTCCTCGGGACGATACTGCGACCAGTCCAGACCGGCGGCGATGGCGTCGGCCTCCTCCTTGTAGAGGACCGTGATGGCCTGGGTGCCCAGCTTGGCGCCACCGATGGCGTCGAGCATGTCGTAGAGCGTAAAGGCGACGTCGGCGCCGGGCAGCGCGAGCTCGCGATCGTCAGCATAGGCGAGAGCCAGGCGCAGGTCCTTAATGAAGTGCTCGACCATAAAGCCGGGTTTGTAGTCGCCGTCGAGCGCCTTGGGAGCCAGGCTCTCCATGGCGCCGGACTTACCAGTGCCGCCCAGGATCATCTGACGGGTCTTCTCCAGGTCAAGGCCGCTCAGCTCGGCAAATGCCATGGCGTCTGCCATGCCGACCATGCAGGCGCCCAGCGACACCTGGTTGGCGAGCTTGGCAGCCTGGCCCTTGCCGGCGCCGTCGAAGCAGCAGATGTTTGCCGCAAAGGTGGAAAGGATATCGCGGACCGGCGCGATGTCGTTCTCGGTAGCGCCCACGATAGCCGTGAGCGTGCCGGCGATAGCACCCGACTCGCCGCCGGTGACAGGGCAGTCAAACGCCATGCGACCAGAAACCTGGGCGGCCTCGGCAATGTCACGGGCGAGCTCGGGCGAGCTCGTGGTGAGGTCGATCAAGACCGCGCCCGGCTTAGTGCATGCGAGCAGGCCGTCGCCCGCCAGGTAGAGTTCCTCGACCTCGGAGGGATAGCCCACCATGGTAAAGACGACGTCGGCGTTCGCCACGGCATCTGCCGGCGTATCGGCCCAGACAGCGCCGCGCTCGATAAGCGCTGCGGCCTTGGACTTGGTGCGGTTGTTGACCGTGACGGGATAGCCGGCGTCCAGGATGTGGCCGGCGATGGGGGCACCCATGATTCCGGTGCCGATAAATGCGACGGAGAGCTTGTTTGCCATGAAACCTTTCCTTTTGGGTTGGGTGTTGTTACCAGGTTAAATACTCGGTGCCAGCGTTTCGGCCGTGACTTGAGGGCACTTGCAGCCGCAGCGCCTGTCTACTCACCGCGCACACGGCGCGCGATGCGGTCGGAAAGCGAGGCTTTCTCGGCGCGGTTCTTGCCCCAAAACGCGCAAGCCACCATGCCGGGGCCCACGTGCGAGCCGATGGTGGGACCGACGGAACTACGGATGATGGTGACGTCGGCGCAGCCTTCCTCCTTGCGGATGACGGCCTCGAGCCAATCACCGTCCTTCTCGGCATCGGCCGTCATGATGGCGATGGGCATGGTGCGATCGGGCACGTAGTTCTCGCGGAACGACTTGAGGATGGACTTGAGCGCCTTCTTGCGGCCGCGGTTGACGCCGATCAGCGACAGCGAGCCGGCAAGGTCGTAGGAGAGCTCGGGCTTGACATCGAGCTTTGCCGTGAGCTGTGCCGCCGCGGGCGGAATGCGGCCGCCGGCGGCCAGTGCGTCAAAGCTCTCGAGCGTAAAGTAGCCGTGGACATAGGTCTTTGCCTCGTTTGCCCAATCGACCAGCTGTTTGGCGGTCAGTCCCGCCGAACGCTGACGCACGGCCTCGAGCGCCAAGAGCGCGCCGGTCGCGCAGGGCAGAGCATTGTCGACCACGTAGAGCTCAAAATCGGGATACTCGGCGCGCACGGCGTCCGCCGCCTGGCACGCGGAGTTGTAGCTCGACGACAGCGCCGAGGTAAAGCACAGGTAGACCGTGGGCGTGCCCTCTTTGGCGCACTCGGTAAAGAACTCGATATAGCGACCGAGCGACACGGCGGAGGTAGACACGCGAGCGCCGGCGCGCATGCGGTCGTAGAACTCCTTAGGGCTCATGCTCGACCAGATATCGTCCGTGCGCTCCTCGCCATCGATAATGAAGGGGAAACCCAGGATATCGACATCGAGGTTCGCGGCGACCTCGGGGCTAAAGTCGCAGCAGGTATCGACGACGATGCGGCAGCGGTCAGAATGGCCGGTAGATGCAGCCTTGTCCATCAAAGCGACTCCTTACGTAAAAAGGCGGCCACCCGCATGGGATGGCCGCCAACCGTTAACTCATGCAAGTTAACGTATTTTACTCGTCAAGTGTTTCGATGCGGGGCTTGATGATGCCATATCCACCATTCTTACGGTGATACACCACATTGATGAGGCCAGTCGTCGCGTTCTCGAACACGTAGAAGTCGTGGCCGAGCAGATCGGTCTGCACCAGTGCCTGCTCCTCAGTCATCGGGGTGACATCGACGACCTTCTCGCGGACGAGCAGGTCGTCCTCCTCCTCGGGCAGCAGCAGGTCGGCCAGATCCTCGACGCGCTCGACCGGTGCGACATCCGCCGCGCTAGCACCGCCCTGGCGGTTGTCCACGACCTTGGTCTTGAACTTGCGCAGCTGGCGGGTGACCTTATCGGCGGAGAGGTCGATGGCGGCGTACATATCTGCACCGTGCTCGGCAACGCGAATCACCGAACCGCGGGCACGAACCGTAACCTCGACGATTGCCGGGTTGGGGTTCGAGGGGTTCTTCTCATAACGAAGTACGACGTCGACCGTCATGGGCTCGATATCGAAAACCTTGAGCGCCTCGCCGATCTTCTCATCCACATGCGCACGCAGAGCATCGGTTACCGTCGTTTTGCGTCCAGAAACCTTGATATCCATACGTGGCTCCAATCTGCCTCGGGGACTTACTGTACTGGCTATGTACCCATTGCCGTGCATTTAATCACGCGGATTCCCAAAGACCCGAATAACGATTGCTTGATACCGCATACCGAAGTCTCGCACTTTTCTGTGGCAAAGTGCGCTATGGGAGGGCGACGACGACTTTGGTTTTGCACCTAAAAAATGTCCTTGACCTGCTGGTTTTATGGAAACGAAAAAGCCGGGCTCCCCTGTTGGGAAAGCCCGGCAATGCGTGTTGAAACCGTGAAGAGGCGTCTCTCCTAGCGCATAGGAGACGCCACCCCTAGCAATAACTAGCTATTGAGCTTGTTAATGTCGTCGTCGGTGATAGTGCCCTCCTGGCTGGACGATTTATCCTCGGAGGTTGTACCCTCGCTGCTCGAATCGGAGGATGCGGACTCGCTGGATCCGGTCTCGGTCGACTGCACGTCGGCGCCCGAGACCGTCTTGGTGGTGAGATCATAGGGCATCGTGCCGTACCAGACGGAGTGGACCGCCTCGAGCGTGCCATCGACCGTGATACCGTCGAGGGCATCGCTCACGGCACGGCATAGTTCATCGTTGGCCGCGAGGCCCGCGACGCCGAGCGTCGAGGGCGTCTCGAGCGCGCCGACGTAAGAGATCTGGCTCATCAGGCGCGCAAGGTAGCCGCCGGCCGTGGAGTCGCAAATCACGTAGTCGATCTCGCCGGACTCGAGCGCCTCAAAGCACTCGTTGATGTTGGAGAAGGTCTTTTGATTGGCCGTGATGCTCTGCTTGGCGAGCGCTTCCTGCGAGGCCGAGGAGGTCTGAACGCCCAGGGTAGCGGTGTTAAGCGTTTCGGTGGAAACGCTCAGCGACTCGCCGTCGCTCGTCTTTCCGAACACTGCCGCAGCGTCGTACAGGCAAGTACCAAGCGTGCTGACATCACCATCCGTGGAGTTGATGTCGCCAATGAAGATGTCGGCCTTTTTGTCACCAAGCACGGAATCGGCAGAAGACGCATCGACGAAGGCAACCTTAAGGCCCATGCGGCTTGCAAGGGCGCGGGCAGCGTCAACTGCGTAGCCCGTGAGGTTGCCATCGGCGCCCTGCATGGCCTGCGGGGCATCGGAGGTATCGAGGGCAACCGTCAGGGTACCGGGAGTGACCAGGGCATCGTCCGACACTGTAGGGGTAACGGTCTCGCGCTCGATCTGGTCAATCGTGGGCGTCGTGAACGTGGACAGCGGATTGAACGCGCATCCGCTCAAGCCCAATACGGCAATGACCGCCGCGGTCCCAGCGCCTAACCGAGCCGCGTGCATCAAGCTGCCCCTCGCCATGTCCACTACCCTGCCTTCTGTGTCGTATACAATCCGTGCATTGCGCGGAATAACGGGTTGTTCCCACCAGCTGACCTGGTATTTGACCCCACACTTGCGCACCGGGGTGTTTGCTCGGGAGGCCGTAGCCACCTTCACGACTGGCCCGCTCGCCCGCGAGGCGGTATTGCCCCAAAGAAAGTAGAACGGACGGTGCGGCTTACATCTAGGACGCGCCATGATCGCGCCGCGCGCACGCGGTCGCTTACGTGGATCCCTTTGACCGCGTCTGTCTTGGACTAGGATGGACATTTCGTCCGTCCGCAACCACAGCCTGGCAGGAACGTAGCGCATTATAGCTAAGTTCAAGCTAAAGTTTAAGGTTAAGGGCGTCATTCGCACCGTGAGCACAGATTTTGCAGGTCGGAGCGGACTATTCGTGCCCCCCATGAAGCCCGGAGCTCCCCCTACGGGGAGCTCCGGGGCACCCGTCTCAGGGTGCCGTGGCCAAAAAATAGCAAATATGAGTACTGTTACCAATTTAGTAGCAGGAGTTTTTTGGCTCTGCAAGCAGTTTTCGCGCTCTATAACGTCAGATTGATGCCGGGATATTCCACATTTGTTTAATATCTTTCTAATTTACGCCATCTTCCAGTCCCAAAATCCCTGATTTTGCTGTTACTGAATTTGTAACAGTACTCATATTTGCTATATTTTGGCCAGAGCATATATCAAACCCCCTGTTTCAGAGCATTGTTAGGCAGGTTTAAGCCCAAAACACGCCCGCAGCGTGTTAAATAACGCCTCTTGCTTCTTCCTGCGGGCATCGACACGATTCCGGTACCGCTTACCCATACGCTGGTTGATGCGCCATGCGAGCGCTTCCATCGCTTCCATGTCGCAGAGCATTTCGTTGTTGACCGTCGCGACCTCGATTCCCATAGTAATCAAGCCCGTGTTGCGTTTTTCATCATGGATACGTCCCCTCCGGGAGGAATGGCCCAGCTCACCGTTGTATTCCAGGTCAAACCGGGCTTCTTCCTGATACGCATCGCAAACTGCATGCGGCATCCCCGAGATTGCCTGCGCGCGGTCATCGAACTCGATCTTGTAGTCGGTCTTAAAGGGACCGCAGGCAAATCCGCCATAGGAAAACGGAAGCGAAAACAGAGCGAGCATGATGCACTCCATGGGCGAGAGCAGGTTTTCCGACAGGTAGGGACACAGGCGCAGCAGCTGTTTGGCCACATTCCCTTTGCATGCCGCAAGGTAATCTGCCAGGCGATCGGGCGTCAGCACCGGCTCGACTTCAAAGTAGCCCACGTCTGCCGGTTGGTCCTTGTCCTTTGCAAGTCTATTCGCAACAGGCGAGGTATAGGGAGGTAGATACTTCCCGCAATCGCTCAGTGAAATCTTGGAACACAGTTCCTGGGCCAGAGCAAACGCCTGGATACAGCCGACCTCGCGGGCGACGGCAACACAAAGGGCCTCGGGAGATAGGCTGTACACCCCCGGTTCCACCTCTAGAATCGAGCCGGCAGGCAACCCGGAACACACGGACCAGCCCACGCCAGGCATGCGGCGGCGCTGCGCCGCAGATCCCACCAGCAAGCACAGATCTTCTTGCACCTCGCCGCTTTTGGCTCCAATTCGCACCAGGTCGGAAAGATAAATATCCTCGGTCGAAGGCGATGACGTGCACAGCACGCGGCGCTCCTCCTCGGGCTCAAGGTCCTTCCAGCCGATGTAGCCCATCTGCCGGCGCTCGGCTCGAATCATACGCAACGCCGAGGCGCCCGTCAGGATCACGGAAGCCGCCAGCTGCTCTTTTGTCGGCTTGTTGCGCTGTTTGACTGTTACCGCCACACGAATCACCCCTACCAAACGCGTGCGATAGCGAGGCCATCAACGGCCGCGGCACCGGCGCGCTTGAGTTCCGCCGAAGCCGCTGCCATCGTCGCACCCGTGGTGATAACGTCGTCGATAAGCAGCAGGCGGCGGCCCAGCACGTCCTCAACGGTCTCGTACATGCCTCGGGCGCGTTCACGGCGTTCTTCACGACCGAGTTCACGCTGGTCGCCATGACCGTACTTAACGAGGGCGTCGAGCAGCGGAACACCCGACAGCTCGCAAAATGGGCGCGCGACGGCTTCCATATGATCGAAGCCTCGCCGCCGAAACGCCGCCGCCGTCGCGGGCACAAACACCACTGCATCGACACCGGACAACACACCACCGTAACGATCGGGTGCCGCGACCTGGGCATGTAAGGCGGTATCGTATAGCAGCTCTGCCAGATACGGCGCCAGGCGTCGCTCGCCCGCGTCTTTGTACGCTTTAATGATCCGCGGCAGCGGGTGCGTGTAAACGGCACATGCCAGGCACCGGTCGAGTGCTTCGGCCATGGCCGAGGACGTACCCTCGACCGAGCACTCGGTGCACAGCAAGTCTCCAAACGGGGCACCGCATCGGGTGCAGCTATAACGTGGATCGATGAGCGCAAGCGCGGCCAGGCAGTCTTGGCAAATAAGCGCACCGGCGCGCTCGCAGCCGGCGCATCGCGTGGGCGACAACGCCTCAAGCGCCTCGTGCGCCGCCCGCTCGGCAAACGGTAGAAATTCATCCGCAAACGGTAGGATGTCGGCACCTTGCAGGCATCCCAACACATTCAAATGTCTCTTCACGACACAACCCTCCCTACGCTCGGTCGCAGGGAGGGTCGTTGATTCAGTGCTATGGTACCCCGACGCGTTTGGGGTCAGGCAGGTTAAATCCGTTTGCGGGCGCTATTCGCCGGTGGGCGGTTGCGGTGCGGACGAGTTTTGGGTCGAGCCCTCGCCACCATCTTGACGCGGCTTGCGGGAACGACGACGGCGACGGCGCTTCTGGCCCTGGTCGGCCGAACCCTCGCCACCACGATCTTCGCGCGACTCGCGTTCGTCGCGAGCAGCACCGCGCGCGGCCTTGGCAGCCGCCCCTCCGCCATCTCCAGGGCGACGGCGCGTGACCTTGACCTCGCCATCCGAGACCTGATCGGCCACGGAGGGCACCGAGGGCTTTTGCTGCGTGTCCGAGGAATGGCGACGACGCGGACGCGGGGCGCGCTCGTCATCGTTGCGCTGCTTGCCACCCTTGTCGGCAGGCGTATCGGAACCCGAACCACCCTTGGGGGCGGCACCGGCTTCGCGAGCGGCTGCGGCGCGGAAGGCGTCCTCGCGCTCCTCGCTCGACAAATGACGGCGGCGGCGACGTGTGGGATTCATGCCACCGCCGCGGTTTTGCTGTTGGGGCTGCTGAGCCTCGCGCTCGCGGGGGGAATTCTTGCCTGCGGGAGCGGCCTCGCCGGCATCGCCCGAACCCGAGCGCTTGCGGCGACGACGTCCACCGGCAGCCTCCTCAACCTCGGGTGCCTCGGCCTTGCCGCGACCCTTACCGCGGCCGCGACCCTCGCCCTGGCTCTGACCGGCACGGGTATCGGCGTCCGCATCGCGACGGCGGCGCTTGGGCATCGTCGTCCCCGCCAGTCGGTCGGCACTCGACAGGCCATCGCCCACGTCGACGCCGTTCTCGCGGTCGAGCTCCATAAGCGCCAAGCGCATCTCGGGCGACTCGATACGCTCGAGCACATCGCGCGTCACGCAGTCGGGACGGCAGTTGCAGCCCTGCTCGGCGGCCTTCTTTTTGCAGCCCTCAGAGCAGGTCATGTCGGCCAGGTTGACCTTAAAGACTTTGCCGTTCTCCAGGCGCAACACCAGCTGCTCGCGCGGCGTGTCATATTCCTGGATACGCGCCTTGCCAAGCGGCGTATCGATAAGCGTCTTCTTTTTGGGCGCGCGGCTCTTAAAGTCCTTGTACGCCTCGAACTCGTAGCGCAGGCAGCACATCAGGCGGCCGCAGACGCCGCTAATTTTGGACGAGTTGAGTGGCAGGTCCTGCTCTTTTGCCATGCGAATCGAAACCGGCTCAAACTGTCCGCCAAAGCGCGTGCAGCAGAGCTCCTGGCCGCACTGGGCATAGCCGCCCACCAGGCGGGTCTCGTCGCGCACGCCGATCTGGCGCATGTCGACGCGAATGTGCAGCGTCGAGGACAGGTCCTTGACGAGCTGACGGAAATCGACGCGCTCCTCGGCAGCAAAGTAGAACACAGCCTTCTCGCCGCCAAACAGGTACTCGACGCCGACCGGCTTCATCTCGAGGTCGAGTTCCTTGACCAGACGGCGGAAGTCGACCATGGCCTCGTCACCCTGGATAGCCAGGTCGTCGGCAAGCTGCAGGTCGATGTCGCTCGCCACGCGCAACACGGGCTTGAGCGGCTGACCGATCTCGTCTTGCGGCACCTCGAAGGGATCGGCCGTGACCAGGCCGATCTCGGTTCCGCGCTCGGTGGAGCAAATGGCATAATCGGCCTCGAGGATATCCAGATCCTGCGGGTCGAACCACAGGTCGCGCGAGGCGTAGGTAAACTTAACGGGTACGACTAACGGCATTTCAGTGCCTTCCTGATATCGAACAGCATGACCTCGATGGCCAGCTGGGGAGTAACGTTTCTGGCGATGTTGCGCTCGGCGGTTGCGACCGCCTCGAGCGCCTGGGTGGCACCCGCAACATTGGTCGCGGCGGCAAGCCGCCCGATCGTGTCGCGCACGTCCTCGTTCACAACGTCTGCCGCCTCATCCTGAAGCGTCAGCAGCACGTCGCGCATGAGCGTCCGCGCGCTCGCCAGCGCTTCCATGATACCCGAACGCTCGCGCGCGTTGAGTTCGCGCTTGTTGCGGTCCTCAAGCTGCTTCAATGCTCCACGCGACAGGTAGTCGGCATTTTGCTCGAGCACCTTTTCCTGCGTGGACTTGACCTCGGCGAGCGGCGCCTTGACGGCGACGATGAGCGACTTGGCGCGACTGAGCACATCGGCCTCGTCGGCGGCGATGAGCGAGTCGATGGCGCGGACCATCTGGCGACGGGCGTCCTGGCGCTCGGCGCTCTTGAGGAACTCGATACCACGCGTGGGGCTTCCCGCCACGGCGACGGCCATGCGGCAGCGCGCGAGATCCTGACCGGTGGCGCGGCTCACGGCCTGCGCGGCCACAGTAGGCGACACCAGCCGAAACGGCACGCACTGGCAGCGGCTCACGATGGTGGGCAGCATCACGTCGGCCGAGGTGCCCAACAGGATGAACATGACGCCCTCGGGCGGTTCCTCGAGCGTTTTGAGCAGCGCGTTGGCGGTGTTGGCGCGCAGTTGCTCGGCACGGTCGATGATGTAGACCTTTGCCTTGGCGCGGATGGGGGCCAGGGGCACGTCGTCGAGCAGCTCGCGGGTCTGCGCGATGAGGTAGCCCGTAGCACTTTCGGGCGTGTAATAGTGCACGTCGGGATGCGTATGGCGGGCGACGCGTACGCAGCTGTCGCACGAGCCACAGCCGCCCTGCTCGCACAGGAATGCCTGGGCAAGCGCCCATGCGGCGTCGAGCTTACCGGCGCCGGGCGCGCCCAAAAACAGGTAGGCGTGCGATGCGCGGCCGCTTGCGATGGCGTTGGTCAAGAAGTCGCGCACGCGCTGTTGGGTGTCGAGCTTGGCCAGCAGGCTTGCCTGAGCGGGGGCCATGTTACTCGGCCTCCTTGGCAAGCGCGGCGGCGACGGCGTCTTGGGGAATGTCGAGACCGTGCGCACGAACCAGCTCGACCGTCTGCGCGAAGACTTCTGCAATCGACGCAGTGGCGTCGATGAGCCTTACGCGGTCTGGCTCCTCGGCAGCAATTGCGCAAAAGCCCTGGTAGACACGCTCTTGGAATGCCATGCCCTTGGCCTCCATGCGATCGGCCGCACCGCGGGCCGCCATGCGCAGCGCCGCCTGCTCGGGCGTGATGTGATAGACGAGTGTGAGCGCCGGATGCGTACCGGCGACAGCCAGGTTGTTGGCATCGCGCACCATCTGACGGTCGAGGCCATCGGCAAACGCCTGATAGCAGATCGTGGAATCGTAGAAACGGTCGCACAGGACCACCTTGCCGGCAGCGAGGGCGGGAGCTATGACCTCGTGCACCAACTGAGCGCGTGCCGCCTCGTAGAGCAGCAGCTCGCAGGTGTCGCCCATCGCCGTATTGGCAGGGTCGAGCAGCAGGGCGCGGATCTTTTCGCTGATGGCGGTGCCGCCCGGCTCGCGCAGGCTCACAACCTGGTAGCCAGCGAGCTCGAGCGCGCGGGCAAGCAGGCGCGCCTGCGTGGACTTGCCGGCGCCGTCGACGCCCTCGAGCGTGATAAAGCTATGTTGAGCGGGCTCAAAAGCCATGGGCGCAGCCCCTTCCTACAAGGCGCGAAAATGCAAGTTATAGCAACCAAGCCATGATACCCCAGCGTCCGGCGCACCCCAAATCCCACCTAGTCGTTGGGGACGTTCTTAAACGACTAGTCGTTTAAGAACGTCCCCAACGACT
>UQUL01000006.1 GCA_900544235.1 uncultured Collinsella sp. | reverse complement strand
CGGAATCGGCTAAAGTGCGATGGCGAAATTGGTTGTTTTTACAGTAGCGCTAACAACACCAGCGACGACAGCGACGAGCGCGCCCGCCTCAGCCTCTCGTGGGTGCAGGCCCTCCTGCCGTCCACCACGGTCCTGTCCTCCAGGAAGTCGGCCCAGAACCCGCACCAGTCGAGGTAGCGCTCGACCCAGAGCTCGGCCTGGTGCAGCGTCTCGATGCCCATGAGGTCGCGCGCGATGAGGTAGAGCTCGCGCCCCGCCTGGAGCTTCGGCCGCGTCGTCGTGTAGCGCTTGACCTGCGAGAAGGCGTGGAAGGTGCACCTCTGGACCCTGGTGCGCGGCCAGGTCTCGCGCACGGCCCTGGCGAACCCGCTCCCGCCGTCGGTGACGACCACCTCGGGCGCCGGGATCGGCGACATGAGGGCCGACCACGCCCCCGAGTTCTCGGACCTGGCCATGTACCAGGAGACCACCCTCTCGCCGCTGCAGCATATGAGCACCACGAGGTCGCGCGCGACCCAGATCCCGTCGACGTAGAGCACGCGGTGCAGCTCGCCGTCGGGGACGGGCATGGGCCAGACCTCCCAGAACTCGGCCGTCCTGCGCCTGAAGGACCGTCCGCCGCCCGGCATCGCCGCCTGGGAGTCCTTGGAGAGGAGCCACCCGAGGAACTCGTCCAGCCTTGTCGCCGTGTCGTCGTACCTCACCGTCGTCGACGCGCCGCAGGCCGTGCACCTCCACCGCTGGGACCCCGATGAGGTCCTGCCGTTGCGCTTGGTCCGACCGCCGCAGTAGGGGCAATAAACGGCCTTCATGGGCACCTCTTCCGAAAGGGTATTTAACGGTTCCGGAAAAGGTTATCTACCTGCGGGAACGATAGGCAACCGGACACACATTCTGTCCGAGCGGTTAAAAGCGGGCACGGAATTTAAACGGCTGAAAAAGGGGCATCGACCTGCGCCGATGCCCCCAACGTGGACACACATTTTGTCCTATAAGCCCAAACAGGCCGCAGGCCTGTTTGCTTAACGCTTCGCGCGCTCACGCGAGTTCGGCACGAAAAAGGGGGCCGCAACCCCCTTGAACGCTCACTTGCATGTATGGTGCCCGAGGCGAGACTCGAACTCGCACGTTGTTGCCAACGGTGGATTTTGAGTCCACTGCGTCTGCCAATTCCGCCACTCGGGCACGTAATGCGTGAGTTAGTTTATCACAGCTTTCTACCGATTAGTCCGAAAATGGAACTTCGAGCATTTCGATGAGTTCGACTGTGCGGAGCATCTCGCGCTGACGGCATCCGCGACCGTCGACCGAAGCCTCACCCATCTGGTTATCGTAAGGGTCCTCGCGCATGCCGTCGAAAGAGGGCTCAAACTCTGCCTGGAATCGATTGTTGGCCACCATACGCCACGGGTCGAGATTGCCAAAGTAGTGACGGCGGCGCCACTCCTCCCCCATCCTGCGAGCAGAAGATCCAAATGACACGTCGGCGTTGAGCCAACCGGTCTGCGGCGTATAGAACTCTGCCCAGTCGTGCGACCCCACCGAATCGGGCGCAACGTACAGGCCGCTCTGCCAACGGGCAGGCACGCCCGCGATACGGCACATGGTGATAAACGTGAGCGCCATAACTCCGCAATCGCCGCTGAGCGAATGCGCGCAGTCATCGGCAATAGATCCCAAAAGCAAGTACGGCGGCTGATAGCGATAGTCGATATACTGCGTCAGGTAATCATAGATAGCACGGGCGCGATCGAGCGGATCCTCGAGTCCGCCAACAACACCGGCCGTCAGCTGCTGCAGATACGGCGTGAATGCAATGTGCGGACGGTCCTCGGAAATATCCTCGGGCAGAGGCGCGTCCATACGCGGATGAACCGGAAGTGTGCCACCGTAGACATCACAATAAGCAGCATCGATGTGATAACGATAAGTCACCGAGAATGAGCGCTCACTCGAAGAAGACCACGAGGCGGTACGCGCCGAAGCGTTCGCGGGAGCAACAGCACCCTCCGGCGTCATGTCGAGAATCTCGACCTGAGACTGTTGGCGGCAGGTGGCGGCTACGGGAAGCCAAGCGCGAACGGTCTCCCCCTCTAGAGCGCCGGGGACAGACACGGACGCTTTAAGCGTAATGACGCGAGCCAATCCGTTTTGTGACTCCATCTCCTTGAGCATCTCGTCGCGCAGTGCTGTTCCGTCCGTAGAATCGGGACGCATGCCGGGGACCTCTTTGGGATATACGCGAAGCGAATCGAGGAAGTTGTCGAGAACGAACAGCTCGCCATCGATAAAGCGCCAGTCAATACGCTTACGGTCAATCAGATCGTCAAACTGCTCCTCGGTAAACTCAGGCCACTCCTCGCGAATCATCGCAATAGCTCGATCGCGCGACACCGAAAAATGAAGCGGCGTCTCGAGCATGCGATACCGCTCGGCACGAACGCAGGCAGCAAGCGAGGGATCGGGATCTTGGGCAAGTAGGCGGTCGCAAGCCTCAATAGCCTGCGAAAGATACCCCGCGTCCTTTAAACGCAGAATCTCGGGTGGCAAGCCAACATCTAGAAAACGGAAGTCATCATTGCAAACATCAACAGAACAACCAACAGGACCCTCGTCAATAACCTTCCCATCCGAAGGCAGCACATTAATAACAGCCATACCAAAACTCCAAGTCACTAGAACGCTTGAAGTCCATTGTAGCGAGATAAAAAAGAAAGCCCCAATAAAGGAACTCTCAACACCGATAAACGGTACCTATAAAAAATGAATTCAGCCCAGTAACCCTGTAGCGAGTTAACGAAGGAAGCCCCGTTTCCCCGGAGCTGATTCCGTCGCGCGACTTCTGGCGAAGCCAGGTGAGCGCGAGGGAAACAGCGTAGGGGAAACGGGGCCTCCGGCGGGAAGTTAAACCGCTACTTACGCCTTGTTGACGGAGCCAAACTCCTCCATGAGCTCCTTGGTGCGGGCAACGATGTTGTCGCGACCAGGCTTGAGGAGCTTGCGGGGGTCAAAGCCCTTGCCCTGCTGATCCTTGCCAGCCTCGATGTACTCGCGAACGCCCTTGGCGAAGACGAGCTGCAGATCGGTGTTGACGTTGATCTTGGAGATACCCAGGGAGATGGCCTTCTTGATCTGATCCTCGGGGATGCCGGTGCCACCGTGCAGGACGAGGGGCAGGTCGCCGGTCTGAGCCTTGATCTCGCCCAGGCGCTCGAAGGAAAGGCCAGCCCAGTCGGCAGGGTACACGCCGTGGATGTTGCCGATACCGCAGGCGAGGAAGTCGACGCCCAGGTCAGCAATCTGCTTGCACTCAGCAGGATCAGCGAGCTCGCCGCTGGAGGTCACGCCGTCCTCGGTGCCGCCGATGCCGCCGACCTCGGCCTCGATGGACATGCCCTTGGAGTGGGCAAGCTCAACGAGCTCCTTGGTGCGGTCGAGGTTAAGCTGGAAGGTCTCCTCGTGAGAGCCGTCATACATGATGGACGTGAAGCCGGCCTCGATGCACTTGAAGCAGTCCTCGTAAGAACCGTGATCGAGGTGAAGGGCGACGGGAACGGTAACGCCCGTGGCCTCGACGGCAGCCTTGACCATGTCGGCGCAGACCTTGAAACCGCCCATCCACTTAGCGGCACCAGCGGTGCACTGAAGGATCAGCGGAGACTTGGCCTCCTCGGCGGCCTGGAGAATAGCCAGGGTCCACTCGAGGTTGTTGGTGTTGAAGGCACCGAGACCGTACTTGCCGGCCTCGGCCTTCTTGAGCATGTCTGCTGCGTTGACGAGCATAAAAGAAACCTCCTGTAAGGTTGCTCCGATAACGCCTGAGATTTTACCACGACATACCCGAGCATAAACGTTCGTTTGTTCATGAATACCATCCGATTGGACAAATTTTGACCGTTTGCCCCACAGAATCGACCCACTGGGGAAAATAGCTTGACGATTGAGCGGTCTTCGTGGTTCGGACGACGGCTTCGAGCCTACATCTGCATAAACGGGTTCTGCATAAGTTCGCGCGCCATCGTGGTCGAATCGCCATGGCCCGTCAAGCAAACGGTATCGGGCGGAAGCATCTTGGCAAGTTTGGAGAGCGAGCGCATAATCGCCGCCTCGTCACCGCCGGAAAGATCGGTACGACCGTGGCTGCCCGGGAAAAGCGTGTCGCCCACAAAGGCGATGTTCCCCCGCTCGGTCGCGGCGAACAGGACGATGCCGCCCGGCGTATGCCCCGGCGTCTCGATCACCTGCAGGCAGACGTCGCCCACCTCGATTGTATCGCCCTCGGCAAGCAAACGCGTCGGCTCACCCGGATCGGGTGTCTCGATACCCCACATGGCGCGCTGCTCCTCGATATTTGCGCGAGGTACCGTCACGTCCTTAGCGCACAACTCATATAGCGCGCTGTCGCCAACGACAGCTCGAACCCCGGCAACCCCGCCAACATGGTCGGCATGACCGTGCGTGCAGACAGAACCGAGTACGCGCACCTCAGGATGCGCGGTGCGGATATGCTCCACAAGACGCTCGCCCTCCCACGCCGGATCGACGATTAAGCACTCGTCATTCGAAATCACGGCGTAGCTGTTGGTCTGAATGGGGCCGTTGACGAGCGCCTCAATCGAAGCCGCACCTCGGGGTGTCAGGTCCAAAGTCATATCGCCCATGCGCATACCCTCCTTCTAAAATACGTTCGAGGCACCAAACGATGCCTCGAACGTAACCAATATCTATGATGCTGAGAGGCTCTCGCACCTACACACGACGCTTGAGCTGAGCTCCGCCTTCGCCGGGCATAAGACGGCGAGCGTCGTAGACCGAATCGACGCTGCTGATGGAAGCCAGCAGCGGATCCAGACCACTCGCGTCCGAGATCTCGACCATAAAGCGCAGGGTTGCAATACCCTCGCGGTTGGTCGACGTGGCGGCGGAAAGGATATTGCCGCCCGCATCGCCAATGGCAATGGTGACATCCTTGAGCAGGCCCATGCGGTCCAGGCACTCGACCACGATCTCGACCTGGAAGAGGGTGTCGGCAGCGCCGTCCCACTCCACATCGATCATGCGCTCGGGATGTTCCATAAGACCCTTGACGTTGGGGCAGTTGGCGCGATGCACCGAAACGCCACGACCGCGCGTGATGAAGCCGACGATGTCGTCGCCCGTCACGGGGTTGCAGCAATGAGCCAGACGGACCAGCAGGCCGCTGTTGCTCTCGCCCTTGACGATAATGCCGTTACTGGCGCTCTTGCCGCGCTTTTGCGGCTTGCGGTTGGAGCCGCGAGCGGGCTGCTTCACGACCTCGGCGATAGCCTCGGCCTTGGTGAGCTGTTCCTCGGGCTTGGGGTCCAAGATTTGCTCGACCTTATTGCCCACAGCGCGCGGGGCAACCTTGCCGGCGCCGACGGCGGCAAACAGGTCCTCGAGCTGCTTGAAGTTAAACTGCTCCGCCACGGCGTTGAGTGCACGCGTCGAACGCGGCGTAGAAATGCCATAGCCACGCTTACGCAGGTCCTTGGCCAGCATATCGCGGCCGGCAGCAGCGTCGTCGTCCTTGGTCGCGGCGGCAAAGTAACGGCGGATCTTGGACTTAGCCGAAGGCGTCTTGACGATCTTGAGCCAATCACGCGACGGCTTGGAACTCTTGTTCGTCAGGATCTCGACACGGTCACCCGTCTTAATCTCGTGCGTGAGCGGAGCCACCGCACCGTTGATTTTGGCGCCGACGCAATGGTTTCCCACCTCGGTGTGAACGGCATAGGCAAAGTCGAGCGGCGTGGATCCGGCACGAAGCGCCATGACCTCGCCCTTGGGCGTAAAGACGAAGATCTCCTGATCGAACAGATCGACCTTCAGCGAGTGCAGGTATTCCTTGGCATCGGTGATCTCGTCGGAAGCCGCCCAATCGAGCGAATGCTTAAGCCAGTTGATCTGGTCGTCCAAACGTTGAGCGTCATTGCTCTTGGAAGCAGACGATCCGCCCGACTTCTTATAGAGCCAGTGGGCGGCAATGCCGTACTCGGCCTGCTCATGCATCTCGTAGGTTCGAATCTGAATCTCGAGTGGGCGGGCCGTGGGGCCGATAACCGTCGTGTGGAGCGACTGGTAGTTATTGACCTTGGGCATGGCGATATAGTCTTTAAAGCGACCGGGCATGGGGTGCCACAGCGTATGCACCGCGCCGAGCGTGGAGTAGCAATCGCGCACCGAATGCGTGATGACGCGCAGTGCCACCAGGTCGTAGATCTCGGAGAATTCCTTGCCCTTGCGCTTCATCTTTTGGTAGATGGACCAATAGTGCTTGGAACGGCCGTTGATCTGGAAGCCTTCCAGGCCAATGCGGTTGAGCTCATCGGTAAGCGTCTTGATGGTCTCGGCAAGGTAGCGCTCACGGACCTCGCGCGACTCCGCCACCATGCGCGCGATGCGCTGGTAGGCATCGGGCTCCAGGTAGAAGAAGGACAGGTCCTCGAGCTCCCACTTAATAGAGCTCATGCCCAGGCGGTCGGCCAAGGGCGCGTACACGTCCATGGTCTCGCGAGCCTTAAACAGGCGACGATCCTCGCGCAGGGCTGCCAGCGTTCGCATGTTGTGCAGACGGTCGGCAAGTTTAACGATGATGACGCGAATGTCCTTGGACATGGCGAGGAACATCTTGCGCAGCGTGAGCGCCTGCTTCTCGTCCATGCTGTCGACTTCGATATTGGTGAGCTTGGTCACGCCATCGACGAGCTCGGCCACCGTATCGCCAAACAGGCCGGAAACATCGGCGAGCGAGGTCTCGGTATCCTCGACGGTATCGTGCAGCAGCGCGGCGCACACCACATCGCAGTCCATCTTGAGATCGGCCAAAATGATGGCAACCTCGACGGGATGGTTAATGTACATCTCGCCCGAGCGCCGCTTTTGGTTGCAATGCTTCTCGGCAGCAAAGCAGTAGGCCTGCTCCACCTTGGAGAAGTCATCCTCATTCATATATTTGAGGCACAGGCGCTCCAGCTTGTCGTAGCTGTCCGCCATAATCTCGGGCGGCAGCTCATCGGCATGCTTATAGTGCTCCATCTCCGAAAACGGCTGGAGGGTGGAATCATGGGCGGTACGGGCTGCGGCATCCATCGAGGTCCCCTTCCCCTAGGCCCGCGGTACGATCGGGCGGTTAACTTTGGCTAGCATATCAGAAGCGCACGAATCGAGCGCCCAGCTCCGGAAAGCCAAAAACTCCATGCGCGAGCGCAAGCCCTCCAAATAGCGAATTGACCTACTCAATTGCACGCGGCCGGGGTTTTCGGCCATCGCGATGCGACGGGTGTCGTCAAACCCCGAAACGCGACAAAAACCAAGCTCTTCGAAGATTCCCAGGCCGCTTTCCACCGAACGCTCGTCGACCGGCGTGCGCGCGTCGATGGCAAGGCACATCTGCGCGATGTCGATATCGCTCGCGCTAAAGGAATCGTCCCCGGTTTTGCCGCGGTTGGAGCGCCACATGGTCTGCAGCGCGCGATAGAGCGTGACGAGCTCGTCGCGCTCGGGCGCATAGCAGTCGAGTAGGCGCTCGTTAATGCGGGCGTCGCGCGACGAATAGAGCAGATGGATCACGGCGGGCTGGCCATCGCGACCGGCACGGCCGCTCATCTGGTTAAACTCAATGCCGCCAAACGGCATGTGATAGAGCACGACATGGCGGATATCGGGCAGGTTGACGCCCTCGCCAAAGGCAGATGTCGAGACGATGCAGCTGAGGCTGCCGTCTCGGAATGCTTCCTCCACGCGACGGCGATCGGAACGCGCAAGCCCCGCGTTATAGAACGCGATATGGGTTGCGCAATCGGGCACACGCTTGCGCAACGTCTTGGCGAGCGCCACGGACTGGTCGCGCGAATTGACGTAGATGACGGTCTTTTCCCCCGTCGCCACAATCGACACCAAACGGTTCTCGCGACTTGCAAGATCGCGGTCGTCCTCGAGCTGCAGGTTCTCGCGCACCGTCTCGTCGACCACCGTACGGGTAATCGGCAGCATGCGGGCAAGCTCGGCCACAACCGGAGCCGTCGCGGTGGCCGTCGCAGCCATAACGACCGGGTCGCCCAGGGCTTTGAGGATATCGGGCATGTCAAGATAGGCGCTGCGGTCGCCGCCCTTGGCAAGGCCGGCGTGGTGCGCCTCATCGATAACGACAAAGCCGATGCGGCCCGAACGCGCGAAACGGTCGCGGTGGATAGACAGGAACTCGGGCGTCGTGAGCACGATGCCGGTGCGGCCCGAAGCTAGGCCGGCGAACACGTCATCGCGTGCGGCCTCCACGGTCTCGCCGGTCAGCACGCCAACGCCAATGCCAAGCGATGCCATCGTCGACGAGAGGTGATAGGCCTGGTCGGCAACAAGCGCACGCAGCGGATAGACAAAGATGCTCGCACGTCCGCGAAGCACCGCCTCACGCGCGGCATGCACATGGAAGATGAGCGACTTGCCGCGGCCCGTTCCCATAACCGCCAAGACACTCTGGTGATCGGCCAGGGCATCGAGCGCCTCGACCTGCGCGCGGTGCGGCTGGTTCGAGCCGATAAAGCTATGGATAAGCGAGCGCGTGAGCTCGGTATAGGAAAGCTGGGCGAGCGTCTCGCGCTTGCGCGACTCCAGGCGCAGGCCGGAATCCGCCGGCTGCACGCCACGACGAAGCTCGCATGCCGGATCATCGACGCTGGGCAGCGTGGTACCGCGGACCAGAACATCCTTGACCATGAGCTTGGGCTTCACACGACCCTGCCAATGCTCGGCAACGGCCTCGAACACCAAGTCGACGGCGCTGTCGCAATTGATAAGCTTGTCGATCTGCGGTACACGAAACATGATGGCCGGCACACTCGCAGCGCCATCCGTCGCCACGAAGCGCATGTGCTCGCCGGTCTTACCCACCACGGCGCGATCACACATCGTCACGCCCTCGGCAGCCAGCAGCGGCACCTTATTACCCTGGCCAAACGGCTCAAGGCGGGAAATCTGCTCGATGGTCTCGATATTTAGCTCGGAGAGGTCAACGGTGGCGGCAACCTCGTCAGTGTCCTCAAAGTCCTCGGCGGGAAGCTCCGATAGCACGGCCGAAAGGCGACGGCGGAACTCGTCGAGCTTGGATGCCTCGATAGTCACACCCACCGCACCGGCATGTCCGCCGCGACGAATCATCAGGTCGGAACAGCGCTCGATGGCGTCAAACAGGTTAACTTTGCCCACCGAGCGACCAGAGCCGCGCGCGATACCGTCCTCGATCGAGAACAGCAGCGCCGGCACGTGGTAGCGGTTGGTCAGACGGCTTGCCACGATGCCCTTGACGCCCTCGTGCCAGCCTTCGCCGCCCACGACGATCGCGCGTCCGCCGTCATAGGTCTCCTCGACCTTTGCCATGGCATCGCGCGTGAGCTCCGCCTCGATCTCACGGCGCTGGCGGTTGATTTCCTCGAGCTCGGCGGCAAGCGCGCTCGCTTCGATGGGGTCGCGGGCAAGCAGCAGGTCGAGCGCCAGCTTGGGATCGGCCATGCGACCGGCGGCGTTTAAGCGGGGAATGAGCGAGAATGACAGGCCATCCGCCGTAATGCTCGAAAGGTCCGCCTTGGCGAGCGCGGCAAGCGCGATATAACCGGGGCGGGCCGTCACGCGCATCTGCTGGATGCCCTCGGCGACCAGTGCGCGATTCTCGGGCGTGAGCGGCATCATGTCGGACACGGTGCCCAGCGCCGCGACCTCTATCAGCGAACGCCAATACGACGGCTTGCCCAAACGCTCGCCCAGGACCTGCACCAGCTTAAGCGCCACACCGGCACCGGCAAGCTCGCGCGAGGGGCCCTCGTCCTCGAGCTTGGGATCGGTCAGGGGCACGCCCTGCGGCACCTGGTCGGACGGCTCGTGATGGTCCGTGACCACCAAATCGATCCCCAGACTCTCCAGATAGGAGACCTCTTCCTTGGCAGCAATACCGTTATCGACGGTCACGATCAGGTTGGGTTGAGCGAGCTCGTTGACGCGGTCGAGCGCCGCACGCGATAGGCCGTAGCCCTCGTCAAAGCGGTGCGGAATAAACGGCGTGACGTTGGCGCCAAACGAACGTAGCGCCTCGGTCAACAGACAAGTCGACGTAATGCCGTCGACGTCAAAATCGCCAAAGACGGCGATACGCTCGTGGCTGCGAATAGCACGCTCGACGCGGTCGGCGACGACCACCATGCCCGGAATAACGAGTGGGTCCGCCCAGTCGCGATCGAGCGAAGGCGTCAAAAACAGCTGGCCTTCCTCGATGGATGTAATGCCGTGCGCAACCATAATGCGCGCCACCAGCCCGGGTATGCCCAGGCCAGCCGAAAGCTCCTTTTCGAGCTCGGGGTTTTGCTGAGCGACCGCCCAGCGATGCGTCGTCTTAAGCGATGACATAGGCGCCCACCCCCGATAGGGGCAGGTCGCCGCGATACCTCTCACGGTTCATAGCGATGAGTCCTCTGTGCATGCCCGCTTCGGCAGGCAGATCTGTTGAACGGATTTATTATACCGTGCAGCGCGGACGCACAACATCCAGCACGCCGTGGTTTCGATAAACGAGGGCGGTAATAGCCTCGAAATAATCGAGCGTTTCAGCCACACGGACGCATGCGAGCGTCTAGCATATCCATTCAAAACGGATTCACGAGCAAAGGGAGTCACAAGAGCATATGAAGCAATGGGTTGGACTGGGCAAATTTCTCGCAGGACATATGCAGGTCATCGTTCCGATTTGCGTGGCGCTCGGCGTGCTCTTTCCTCAGCAGATCGGCGTTCTCAAGCCCATCGTTCCCACCCTGTTTGCCTTTATGACGTTCCAAGGCGCGCTCAGCAACACCTTCCACCAGGTGGCTGAGGTGTTCCACCGTCCCCTGCATCTGATTTTGGCGTTGTTGGTCTCGGCGGCGCTTATTCCCATCGCGGCCTATGCCATGGGATCGTTGTTCTTTGGTTCCAACCCCAACCTTGTCTGCGGCATCGTGCTCGAGTACAGCGTACCCGTGGCAGTCACTGCCTTTATGTGGATCAGCATGTTCGGCGGCAACGGCCCGCTCGCGCTCACCATCATCCTGACGTCCTCGGTTATATCGCCCGTGACGATTCCGCTCACGCTCAAGCTCCTGTTGGGCGCCACCGTCGCAATCGATGTTCCGAGCATGATGCAGAACATGGCCTTTATGATTGCCATCCCCGCCGTGCTCGGCATCGTGATCAACGAGCTCACGCACGGCTGGGGACACGAGAAACTCTCCCCCGCGCTCTCGCCCGCCTGCAAATTTATGATGATGGGCGTCATCGCGTCCAACTCCACCGCCATGAGCGAGTACGTGCTACACATGAACGCGGTGCGCCTGGAAGTCGCCCTCTTTATTCTGGTGTTCGCCATCAGCGGTTTTGTCGTGGGCATTCTGGTCGCCCGCGCGCTGCATCTGCCATATAGCGAAACGACCACCATGTGCTTTACCTGCGGCATGCGCAATATCTCTTCGGGCGCCGTCATCGCCACGCAATACTTTCCGGGCGAAGTTGTGTTTCCCGTCATGTGTGGAACGTTGTTTCAGCAGGTGCTCGCCTCGCTTATCGGGCACTTCTTTGAGCGTCTGACCGGCGAGGAGCGCGCCGCCCAGCGCAAGCGCGTCGAGGCCGGCCGCGATGCAATGGCGCGCTAAACCGTCCGCAGTGTGCGGGCGCTCACTTTACGATGTGAGCGCCTCCAGATGTGCGCGGAGTCGCTCCGCATCGATATCGAGCGTCGTCTCGGCATTGACCTGGGCCAAACGATAGCCGACAAAGTAGGGCGAAACCACCCAACGCGGTAGCGCCTTGGCAATGGTCCGACCGCCCAGGCGATAGAAGAACAAGTTGTACGACTCTGCGCGACCGCCGTGGTGCTCGTTCAGGATATAGTGCAGAGCCACCTGAATCGCATCGGCGAAGAAATCCGTCTCGGCTTGGTCTCTCGTGTCATCGCTGGCAGCGATTCCTTGCGGGGCTGAAACGTTGATCTCAAAGAATCCCATGATCGGTTCGGCTGAGATGTTGACCGCGATTCTCCCCTGTTGCCAGACATTGATGCCTTCGAAATTGGCGGAAGTCAGCGAAGCATAGCCGTCTTCCTGCTCCAAACCCACAATCTGCATGTGCGGATGAACGAGACTGCCGCCCGAGAGCGGACCCTTGTTCTTGTACATGAGCACGCTTCGATACTGCTGCGAATCGATCATCTGCTGCCAGCAACCCAGGGCAAACCTCATTACATGGTGGAGTTCATCCGACTCATAGGTCACCAGGTCTGCGTCGTGGTCGGCCGACTCGATCAGCACGGTTTGACGGGTGGCGCGCAGGGTTTTGAACTTATTCTCGAGCCAGATGCAGTCACCGTCGCGCCGAATGATATTGGCGAGCCCCTCGGTATCGCAAAAGGGGCACGCGGTGCCAGGGCGCCGGTTGTCGTCGGGCTTACCGCTCGCCTGTTGAACGTCAAATACCAGCGCCACGGGTTACGCCTCCAACGACACGATCTTGGTGCCATGGAGCTCGGAGACGCCCAATGCCGCCGCCACGGTATCGCGGTTGGCCGTGGAAATGCCGCCGCCGGGAAGGATGGTCAGGCGGTCGCCCGCATACTCGACAAGACGCGATAGGTGCTCCAGATTGTCCTCGATCGGCGTTCCGGCAGCACCACCATGCGTGAGGATGCGCGTAACGCCGCAGTCGGCGAGCGTGTCAATGGCATCCAACTGAGCCTCAGGCGAGAGCTGGTCAAACGCCATGTGGAAGGTGATATCGATGGGTCCGCGCTTGCACTCCTCGGTCGCGCAGCCCGCGGCCATCACGAGGGCGCCCAACGTAAGCTCGTCGAGCGCCCATCCGCCGGCACAAGGCTTGCAACAGCCAAAGACCAAGCCGTCGGCGCCGGCGCTCACGGCAAGGCCCAGGTCCATCTCCATCATGCGCAGCTCGTCCTGGTTGTAATGAAAGTCACCGCCACGCGGGCGAATCATGCACATCACTCGCGCATCATGCTCGTGAGCATAGCTGACCGCAGCGCTGATAACGCCGGCCGAGGGCGTGGTACCACCGACGGCAAGGTTGTCGCACAGCTCGATGCGCCTTGCACCGGCATCGATAGCCGCCGGCACCCGCTCAAAGTTCTCGGCACAAAACTCGTACAGCATAGATAGACCCCCAGATGACAAACGTTTTCCGATGGGCATTGTCGCACGCCCCCATGAAGTTGCGGTGGAATAGGGACTCTTTTGGCCTCTGAGACTCCCATTTAGTCCCTATTCCACCGCAACTTCATGGGGGCAGAACCAAAGTAACGCCGCAGGCAGAGGACGGACAGCGAGCGGGCACCAGAGCGAACAAATTGGCATGAAAAGAGGGCGGCATAGACCTTCTGGTCATGCCGTCCTCTTTGAATGACAAGTTGTCGCTCTGGTGCCCGCGCAGTGTCGACTGGTCCGCCGTTCGGCAGAACGGCGGAACCGCCTAACCGCCCAGGTAGGCTTTACGCACGTTGTCGTCGTGCAGGAGCTCTTGGCCGGTGCCGGTCATGGTGATCTTGCCGGTCTCGAGCACGTAGCCGCGTGTGGCGATGGAAAGAGCCATCTGTGCGTTTTGCTCGACCAGAAGCACCGTGGTGCCGGCCTTGTGCAGGTCCTCGACAATCTGGAAGATCTGCTCAATCAGAATCGGCGCCAGACCCATGGAAGGCTCGTCGAGCATAAGCAGTTTGGGGTTACTCATAAGGGCGCGCCCCATAACGAGCATCTGCTGCTCGCCGCCCGAAAGGGTGCCGGCGACCTGGCGACGACGTTCCTTCAGGCGCGGGAACTGCTCGTAGACGCGCTCCAGGCCCGGAGCCACCGTGGACTTGGGCTGCGTATAGGCACCCATCTCCAGGTTTTCCTCGACCGTCATCTGCAAAAAGGCGCGACGACCCTCGGGAACCTGAGCCAGGCCCTTACCAACCAGCTTATCAGCGGGCGTATGGGTAATATCCTCGCCCATAAACTTGATGGAGCCGGTCTTGGAGCGCAGCAGGCCCGAGACGGTCTTGAGCGTTGTGGACTTGCCGGCACCGTTGGCGCCGATCAGGGCCACGATCTCGCCCTCGTTAACGTTAAAGGAGATATCCTTGATGGCGTGGATGGCGCCGTACCAGACGTTGATGTTGTAGACGGAAAGCATCGGCTCTGCCATTTAGTTCTCCCCCTTATCCTGCTTACCCAGATACGCCTCGATAACGGCGTCGTTGTTCTGGATTTCCTCTGCCGTGCCCTTGGCGATGACCTTACCAAAGTTGAGCACGCAGATACCCTCGCAAATATTCATGACGAGCGACATGTCGTGCTCGATAAGCATGATGGCAATGCCGAAGGTGTCGCGAATCTTAACGATGTTCTCCATGAGCTCCGCGGTCTCGGACGGGTTCATGCCGGCGGCAGGCTCGTCGAGCAACAGCAGTTTGGGGTTGGTGGCAAGCGCGCGGACGATCTCCAGACGACGCTGGGCGCCGTAAGGCAGCGAGCCGGCCTGCTCGTTTGCCAGATGCTCCATATCAAAGATGGACAGCAGCTCCATGGCGCGCTCGCGGGCGGCCTTCTCGTGCTTCCAATACGTCGGCAGGCGCAGCACGCCCTCAAAGCCGGAGTAACGCTCCTGGTTATGCAGGCCGACCTTAACGTTATCCTCCACCGTCATGGTGTTGAACAGGCGAATGTTCTGGAAGGTACGGGCAATACCCATGCGGTTGACCTGGTAGACCGACTTGCCCGAGGTGTCCTCACCGTCGAGCAGGATGGTGCCGTGCGTGGGCTGATACACCTTGGTGAGCAGGTTGAAGACCGTGGTCTTACCGGCGCCGTTGGGGCCGATCAGACCGGCGATCTCGGTCTTGCCGATAGTCAGGCTAAAGTCGTCGACTGCCTTAAGGCCACCGAACTCAATGCCCAGGTGGATGCACTCGAGTGCCGGGCGCTCGCCTAGGTCACGGTCGGGAACGATGGCGCCAGAAGGATACGGGACCATCTTGCCCTTCTTGAACTCAAATTTACTGGGCATCGGCTGCCACCTCCTTCTTGGAAGCAAAGCGGTCCTTGACGCGACCGAAGAACGCCTTGAGCTGCGAGTTGTTGGTAAAAATCATGACCAGGATCAGCACGATGGCGTAGATGAGCATGCGGTAGTCCGAGAACTGGCGGAGCAGCTCGGGAAGCACCGTGAGCAGCGCCGCCGCGATGACGGAGCCGCGCATATTGCCCAGACCGCCCAGGACCACGAACACCAGGATGAGGATGGACGTGTTGAAGTCGAACTTGGTGGCGGAGAGCTGCGAGAAGTTACCGCCGAAGAGGGCTCCGGCAGCACCGGCGAGGGCAGCGGAAACCACGAAGGCGATCATGCGGTACTCGGTGACGGAGATGCCTACGGACTCGGCTGCAATCTTGTTATCGCGCACGGCCATAATGGCACGGCCGGTACGGCTGCGAACCAGGTTGAGCACGATCACGAGTGCGACCATGACCAGGATGGCACCGGCGAGGAAGGTCGAGTACGTCGACACGCCCGAGGCGCCCTGGGCGCCCTTGATGATGGCGGTGCCGTCCTCGAGCAGGTGCAGGTCGTCGATCGTAGAGTTACCCGTGATGTTAAAGATCACGTGCAGGCCGCGGGAGTCGACGCCCACAATGAGGCAGGTGACGATCTCTTTGATGATCTCGCCAAAGGCCAGCGTCACGATAGCCAGGTAGTCGCCGCTCAGGCGCAGGACCGGGATACCAATCAAGAAGCCCAAGATGGCAGCGGCGATAGCGCCGACCACGATGCTGATGATAAGGCGCACCGGATCGGAGGGAACGGCGCTCTCCAGCGCGACGGCGGTAACGATGCCCGTATAGGCGCCGACGCTCATAAAGCCCGCGTGGCCCAGCGACAAGTCGCCCGCGATGCCGACGACGAGGTTAAGGGAGATGGCCATGACGATATAGGCCGTGATGGGAACCAGCTGACCGGCGATCATGCGCGGAATCATGTGGTTAGACTGCATAAAGAACACGATGGCGAACGCCACAAGGCACATGGCGTACGTAACAAAGTCGTGACGCGTCTGCTTGTCTTTAAGAAACTTCATAACGCTCACCTACACCTTCTCGGGGACGTACTTGCCCAAGAGGCCGGCAGGCTTGACGAGCAGGACGATGATCAGAACACCAAAGACGATGGAGTTGGCAAGGCTCGTGGAAATGTAAGCCTGTGCCATCGCCTCGATGATGCCGATAAGAATGCCACCGACAAAGGCGCCGGGGATGGAGCCGATGCCACCGAAGACGGCGGCGTCGAAGGCCTTGATGCCAGGCATGGCACCCGTGGTGGGCTGCAGCACCGGTGAGTAGGAGCACAGGAGCACACCGGCGATGGCGGCAAGGGCAGAGCCGATGGCGAACGTCATCGAGATGGTACGGTTGACGTTGATGCCCATGAGCTGAGCGGCGGCCTTGTCCTCGGACACGGCGCGCATGGCTTTGCCCATCTTGGTCTTACCTGTAAAGAACATCAGGCCGGCCATGATAACCAGGCAGGCGACGATGGTGACGAGCGAGACGGCGCTTACGTTGAACTTGGCCAAGAACTCCGGCACCTGGAAGGTGACGAGCGAAGTGAAGTTCTTGGGCGTGGCGCCCCACAGAAGCTGCGCGGCGTTCTGCAGGAAGTAAGACACGCCGATAGCCGTGATCAGAACGGCCAGCGGGCCTGCTTGGCGCAGCGGCTTATAGGCCAGACCCTCGATGAGAACACCGAGAACGGTACAGACCACACAAGAGAGAACTACAGATGCCCAGCCCGGGAGGCCGAGATACGACGTGGCGCAGAACGAGACATAGGCACCGACCATGATGACGTCGCCGTGAGCGAAGTTCAGCATCTTGGCGATACCGTAGACCATGGTATAGCCCAACGCGATGATGGCGTAGACGCTGCCCATGGACAGGCCGTTGACCAGGTATTGGATAAAGACCGTCATGTTCCACATCCCCCTTTCGAATAGGTTTCCAGTTGATGTATGAAACAGGGACGTTACATCGTCCCTAGATACCAAGCAAGCAGGGAAGGCCAAAACCTCCCCTGCTTGGGATCAAAACCGCTCTATGTAAGGCGGCCAATTAGGCCTGTACGTACTTGCCGTCGGTGATGACGTAAGCCGTGGGCTCCTTCTGGACCTGGCCCTTGTCGTTCCAGGTGAGCTTGCCGGTCAGACCGTCAACGGTAATCTTGAGCATAGCCTTGGACAGCTTCTCGGCGGCCTCGGTCGGGTCGGCGTCGACACCAAGACCGGCCTCCTTGAGGGCCTCGGCCACCGCGTGCACGCCGTCGTAGGCGTCGGCGGCAAACTGGTCGGGGGTATCGCCGTACTTATCCTTGTAAGCGTTGACGAAGTCGGCGTTCTTCTCGTCGTCGGCGGAGAACGGGGTCATGAGCAGCAGACCCTCGGCAAGAGAGGTGTCGAAGCCCTCAACGCCCAGGATGCCGTCCATGCCGTCGCAGCCCATCATCTTGACGTCGTAGCCCATGTCCTTGGCGTTCTTGAGCAGGACGGACGCCGGCGTGTAGTAGATCGGCGCAAAGATCATGGTGGCGCCGGCCTGCTTGGCCTTGGTCAGCTGGTTGGTAAAGCTCGTGGCGGAGTCGTCCTTAAAGGTCTCCTCGTCGACAATCTCGAGCTTGGACTCAGCGGCCTGGGCCTTAAAGGAATCTGCGATGCCCGAAGAATAGGCGTCGCCGGAGTTATAGAACAGCACGAACTTCTCGTCCGCATACTTCTGCGCCAGGAACTTGGCAGCGTTGACACCCTGGTTGGGGTCGGTGAAGCAAACCTGGAAGACGCAATCCTTGCCGTCGGTGACGTCCTCGGAGGACGCGGACGGGGTGATCATGAACGTCTTGGGGTCGTTACCGCACTCTGCGGCAACGGCAACCGACGCACCCGTGGTGGTCGGACCGACGAGGGCCTGCATGCCCCAGTCGAGCAGGGTGTTGAAGGCGTTGACGGCCTTCTCGCCATCGGCCTGGTCGTCCTCGGCCTTGCTGGCAAGCGGCAGCTCCTTGGTCGAGAAATCCTTGCAGCCAAGCTCGACACCCTGTGTAACGGACTTGCCGTAGGACGCGTTGGCGCCGGTCAGCGGGCCGATGGTACCGATCTTAAACGAAGCGTCGCTCGAAGCGGAACCGCTGTCGCCGCCGTTGGAGGAGCAGCCAGCTAGAATGGACATCGCCCCCAGACCTGCTGCGCTCGCGATAACGCTCCTGCGATTCATAACAGGGTTCAATGACTTACCGGTGAGGCTCGACATGCGGCTCTCCTCTCAAATCTCGTCGGGTTTCGGTTACCCGACAGGCCATCCTTCGCCGTGTTCGGCGTTCGCAAAATAGTAGACGCTTTAGTTGAGAAAAGTGGCGATTATTTCAACTTTTCTTTGGATTTGTTCATTTATCCATAATTCTGCGTATTTCACTTATTTTATGCAGTATTGCCACTTTATTATGTAAAAGTAATGTTTCCATTCTGTTACAGGCGTCCCTACCCTGAATAAAACGGCCTCACCGGTCGTGCTTCATGCGCACTTAGGCGGCGATGTACTTGCCGTCCTGGATCACATAGGCCGTAGCGGGCTTCTCGACTTGGCCTTCGTCGTTCCACGTGAGCTCGCCCGTCAGGC
The DNA here is from genome assembly GCA_900544235.1 of uncultured Collinsella sp. Lineage (GTDB taxonomy): Bacteria > Actinomycetota > Coriobacteriia > Coriobacteriales > Coriobacteriaceae > Collinsella. Next base: position 46,094 of record UQUL01000006.1, on the reverse strand, counting down.
CCTCGATTTTGATCTTCCGCATGGCCTTGGCAAGGTCGTCGGCAATGTCGGCACCGTCGGCCGTAAGGTCGATGCCCGCTTTATCGATAGCCTCGACGATGGCGTGGACGCAATCGTAGGCGTCGGCGGCAAACTGGTTAGGCGTCTCGTCGTAGGCATCCTTATAGGCCTTGACGAAGTCGGCATTCTTCTCGTCGTCAGCCGAAAACGGGGTCATGAGCAGTACGCCCTCGGCAAGAGAGGTATCGAAACCTTCCACAGAGAGCAGGCCGTCCATGCCGTCGGTACCCATGAGCGTCATGTCGTAGCCCATGTCCTTGGCGTTCTTGAGCAAAACGGACGCCGGCGTGTAGTAGATCGGCGCAAAGATGAGCGTGGCGCCGGCCTCCTTGGCCTTGGTGAGCTGGTTGGTAAAGCTCGTGGAAGAGTCGTCCTTAAAGGTCTCGGTATCGACGATGTCGAGCTTGGACGCCTTGGCCTGCTCGGCAAAAGCGTCGGCAACGCCCGAGCTATACGTATCGCCGGAGTTGTAGAACAGGGCGATCTTGGCATCCGCGTACTTCTCGGCCAAGAACTTCGCGGCGCTGGCGCCCATGGTGGGATCGGTGAAGCAAACCTGAAAGACCGTGGTCTTGTCCTTGGTGACGTCGAGCGACGAGGCCGAAGGCGTGACCATGAGCATGTCATCGGCAATCTCGCCCGAGACGGCGACGGCGGCACCAGTCGTGACGGGGCCGACGAGCGCCTGCATGCCCCAGTCGCACAGGGTATTGAAGGCGTTGATAGCCTTCTCGCCGTCGGCGACATCGTCCTCGGACTTAAGCGAGAGTTTGAGGTCCTTGGTCGAGAAATCCTTGGCGGCGAGCTTGGCACCCTTCTCGGCCGAAACGCCATAGGTTGCCGCGGCGCCGGTCAGAGGGCCGATGGCACCGATCTTGAAGGTCTTGCCGTCATCGGCGGAGCCATCGTCAGAACCACCCGACGAGCAACCGGCAAGCGCGACGGTGCTGCCGAGCGCCGCGGCGCCGGCGAGAAAGTTCCTACGGCTGAGCGTGCTGTTGATGTTGAACATGGTGTCCCCCTTTTCGCTGGCCGCAGTGCGGCCGTCTTGCGGTACGGGGCAAACCTTATGGCGCAAACGTTGACAGTTTGTTACGGAGTTTCGTTTGTAGCGAGCATGTTTCCAATGTTTCCGCAGCGTTTCGGGGGTGCCGTTTTGTGCGACTCCTGTTGCCTGGCGAGCACGCGCCCTCGGTTCACGCTAGAATGCACTCAACCTTTAAGCGGTTAATCCATCCATAAGATGCACGAAGGAGCTATCTATGAGCGAACCCCTGCGCACCGTGAACGTCGGCCTCATCGGTCTGGGAACCGTCGGCGGCGGCGTGGCCCGTCTGATCAAGAGCCACCACGATGAGTACCTGGCAGCCTACGGCATCGACCTTAAGCTGACCCGCGCCTGCGCGCTTGCTTGGGAGCAGGCCGAGGCGGCAGGCATTGAGCGCGAGGCCTTTACGAGTGACTGGCACGACGTCGTCACCGACCCCGCCGTCGACATCGTCGTCGAGCTGATCGGCGGCGAGCACCCCGCGACCGAAATCTTCACCACCGCCTTCGAGAACGGCAAGCACGTCGTCTCTGCCAACAAGGCCCTGCTGGGCCGTCATGTTGAGACGCTCGCCGAGAAGGCGCGCGCGTGCGGCGTGCAGATTAAGTGCGAGGCCAGCTGCGGCGGTGGCATCCCCATCGTGAGCACGCTTGAGCACGACCTGGTGGGCAACAAGATCCTGACCATCGCCGGCATCCTCAACGGTACCACCAACTATATCCTGTCGCGCATGGACGCCGAGGGCGCCGATTACGCCGACGTGCTTGCCGACGCGCAGGCCAAGGGCTATGCCGAGGCGGACCCGTCCGCCGACGTCGACGGCTTCGATGCCGCCAGCAAGACGGCAATCCTCGCCTCCATCGGCTTTGGCACCCGCGTTACCACCGACGATGTGTACCAGCAGGGCATCCGCACCATCGGCGCCGAGGACATCGCCCAGGCCCGCGAGCTCGGCTACACCATTAAGCTGCTGGGCATCGCACGCAACACCGATGCCGGCGTCGACGTTCGCGTGCACCCCACGCTCATCCCGGCAGACCATATGCTTGCCAAGGTCAACGGCGCCATGAACGCCGTCTATGTGGTAGGCGACGCCGTGGGCGAGACCATGTTCTACGGTGCCGGCGCAGGCTCCTTCCCCACCGCAAGCGCCGTCGTGGGCGATATCCTGTCGCTCTCCGAGCAGATCAGCCGCAGCGTGGCTCCGCTACCCGAGATTGAGCCCTATGGTCACAACCTCGCCTTTAAGCCCATGGACGAGCTCCAGACCAAGTACTATGTGCGCCTGAAGGTCGCCGACCGCGTGGGCGCCCTGTCCGAGACGGTCGACATCTTTGCCAAGCACAACATCTCGATCTCGCTTATCAACCAGGTCGAGGACGGCAAGTCGGGCGTCAGCGATGCCTGCTCGGTCATCTTCCTGACGCACCGCGCGCTCGAGAAGGACATCCAGGCTGCCGCCACCGAGCTTGCCAGCGTCGACTGCGTGGCCGAGGTCGCCAACGTCCTGCGCATCGAGGACATTGAGGCTTGGACCGAAAGCGTTATGGCCAACTAATTCGCTCTTCGCTATACGGCATATATGTTTTCCTGGCGAGCGATATGTCCTTCCATGTCACGGGCGCGTGCTCCCCGTCGACGGAGCCGCCCGCTCCTAAAGATCGCAAGCCACGACTTCGAACCTCAACGAGGCCCAACGCAAAAGGCGCGCTGCCTGCATCAACCGCAGGCAGCGCGCCTTCTTCTGTTTGAAAGGGAAACTATGTCCCACTATTTCGAATCAGAACGGGGCACGGTTTCCCCCAGGACCTCCTTGCGGAAACTGCATCCCACTCTGAGCGCCCATTCCGGGACACAGCTTCCCAACGGCCCCCGTTTCGGAAACCGCATCCCGTTCCGAGCCTTCAAAGCGGGACGCGCCTTCCCCTAGGGAAGCATCTCGTTATTTGCCGTCGTCGTCCTGGGCTTCATCGCGCGCATAGAACTCCAACATGCGGCGGCGGTATTCGCGCACGGCGAGCTTGGCGCGCTCCAGGCGGCGACGCTCGCGCGGAGTCAGCTCGGACGGGTCGACCTCGTCTCCATAGGTCTTATCGGCAAGCAGGTGCGCAGCGTCCACGATGCGGGCATCGATGTGGCCGCTCGCCGCCTCGGCGGAAAGACGCTCGGCAATCGTATCGAGCGTAGGCAGGCCCTCGAATACGCGACCATGGCCATGCGAAGTCAGCAGCTCATGCTCGCGCGCGAGCAAGCTCGCTAGGTCGTGGTGGGCGCGCAGGATGTCGAGCGCATCGGATGGATGCTCGGCAACCTCTGCCACGGCGGTGACCGGTGCGGCATCCACCACGCGGTAGAAGAGCTGCGCGAGCAATGGCATCAAGAACACCGTGATGGCACCGGCGGCAACCATGACCGACGCAATATCTTGCGACAGCGCGCCCGCGTTGACGGCAACGCTCGTAACGGCAACGATGATCGGCAGGGCCGTGGTGCAGTACAGGGCCACGGTAATGCGACCATACGCCGACACATCGCGCGTCGCAGGACAAATGCTCATGGAAATAAGAATGGGCACGGCACGAATAATCAACAACGCCACGATAAAGCCCACGAGCAGCCCGGGGCGCGACGCCACGGCCGTCAGGTCGATCTTTGCGCCCGATACAGTAAAGAACACCGGAATCAAAAAGCCGTAGGCCAGGCCGTCGAGCTTGGTCTCGAGCGTATGGTTGCCCTCGGGGATGATGTAGCGCAAGACAAAGCCGGCGGCAAAAGAACCCAACACGATGTCGAGATCAAAGACGGCCGAGAACGCCACGAGTGTGACCAGGATGAGCACCGTCAGGCGCACGAAGGTCTGCGACGTGGTATCGGCGCGTTCCTCGACAAACGCAAAGAAGCGGCTGCCGACGCGCTTGGAGCGACTTGGGACCACGGCCAGCAACACGCAAACCACCGCAAACAAGCCAAGGACTACGAGCGTTTGGATGCCAGTGCGGGCAGACAGCAGCACCGACATGGCGAGCACAGGGCCGAGCTCGCCCCAAGTGCCATACGCGAGAATCGAGTCGCCCACACGCGTGCCAGTGAGCGAGCGCTCACGCATGATGGGCACGAGCGTGCCGAGCGCCGTCGAAGTGAGGGCAAGCGTCACGGCGATACCGTCGAAATGACTAACCGAGAACCACGGGGTAAAGCGCACGGCAAGCCAGGCGATACCAAACGTGACGACCCACGTCGCCAAGCCGTAGCGCCCCTCCACACCCGTGATGCTCTTGGGGTCGATCTCAAAGCCGGCAAGCAGGAACAAAAAGGCCAGGCCGAGCTCGGACACGAGCGAGACCTCGGCATCTACATGGATAATGTCGAGCATATGGGGTCCCAGCACCGCGCCGAGCACGAGCAAAAAGACCGTCTCGGGAACGGGTTTCCCGGGGATCGCCGAGGCGATGAAGGGGCTTGCAAAGGCCACGAGCGCGATGATGGCGAGTGAAACGAATGCCATGTGATGCCTTTCTCTTGTTTGCGCTTCACTGTAGCACCCTCGCCGTCCTCAACGCGCCGCGAGCTGTCGTATCATAGTGAGGTTTACAAACATGTGGCTCAAGGCGACCGCGAGGCTTGCCCCGCAAACCGACCGCTGCCGCATACCGTACCGTACGCCCAACCGATCAGGAAGGCAGGAACCAATGGTCTCTCGTATCTACGTGGAGAAGAAACCCGGGTTCGACGTCGAGGCTCAGCAGCTCAAGGGCGAGCTGACCGAAATTCTCGGCATCAAGGGCATCGAGGCCCTGAGGATCATCAACCGCTACGACGTCGAGGGCATCGACGAGGAGCTTTTCCGCTCCTGCGTGCCGACCGTCTTTAGCGAGCCCCAGGTCGATGTGACCTACGACGAGCTCCCCGCAAGCGATGGCGCCGTCTTTGCCGTCGAATTCCTGCCTGGCCAGTTTGACCAGCGCGCCGACTCCGCCAGCGAGTGCGTGCAGCTCATCAGCCAGGGCGAGCGCCCCGCCGTGCGCTCCGCCAAGGTCTATATGATCTCGGGCGCTCTGGACGAGGCCGCCATCGATGCCATCAAGCACTACGTGGTGAACCCCGTCGAGGCGCGCATCGCCTCGCTCGACCTGCCCGAGACGCTGTACATGGAGGCCCCCGAGCCCCAGCCCGTCGAGGTGCTCGACGGCTTCCGCGAGCTCGACGAGGCCGGCCTTGCCGCCTTTATCGCCGATCGCGGCCTTGCCATGGACGAGGCAGACATCGCCTTCTGCCAGCAGTACTTCCGCGATGAGGACCGCGACCCCACCATCACCGAGATCCGCGTGATCGACACCTACTGGTCCGACCACTGCCGCCACACCACCTTCGGCACCGTCCTGGACGACGTGACGATCGACGACGCCGTGGTGCAGCAAGCCTTCGACCGCTACATGGAGATGCGCCACGAACTCGGCCGCGACGCCAAGCCCGTCTGCCTCATGGACATGGGCACCATCGGCGCCAAGTACCTTAAGAAGACCGGCGTCATGACCGATGTCGACGAGTCCGAGGAGATCAACGCCTGCACCGTCAAGGTGAAGGTCGATGTCGACGGCGAGGACCAGGACTGGCTGTTCCTGTTTAAGAACGAGACCCACAACCACCCGACCGAGATCGAGCCCTTCGGCGGTGCCGCCACCTGCGTGGGCGGCGCCATCCGCGACCCGCTCTCGGGCCGCAGCTACGTGTACCAGGCCATGCGCGTCACCGGCGCCGGCGACCCCACCGTCCCGGTTTCCGAGACGCTCGAGGGCAAGCTGCCGCAGCGCAAGCTCGTGACCACTGCCGCCGCCGGCTACTCCAGCTACGGCAACCAGATCGGCCTTGCCACCGGTCAGGTCAACGAACTCTATCACCCCGGTTACGTGGCCAAGCGCATGGAGGTTGGCGCCGTCGTGGGCGCTACCCCGGCAAACCACGTTCGTCGCGAGTGCCCCGCCCCCACCGACAAGATCATCCTGCTGGGCGGCCGCACCGGCCGCGATGGCATCGGTGGCGCCACCGGCTCCTCCAAGACCCAGAACACCGAGTCCATCGAGACCTCGGGCGCCGAAGTCCAGAAGGGCAACGCCCCGGTCGAGCGCAAACTGCAGCGCCTGTTCCGCCGCGGCGACGCCTGCCGTCTGATCAAGCGCTGCAACGACTTTGGCGCCGGCGGCGTCTCGGTCGCCGTGGGCGAGCTTGCCGACGGCCTGTATGTCGACCTGGACACCGTGACCAAGAAGTACGACGGCCTGGACGGCACCGAGCTCGCTATCTCTGAGTCCCAGGAGCGCATGGCCTGCGCCGTCGCCGACGGTGACGTCGAGGAGTTCATGGGCTACGCCGCCGAGGAGAACCTGGAGGCGACCGTTATCGCCGAGGTTACCGCTGAGCCGCGCATGCGCATGGCCTGGAACGGCGTCGCTATCGTCGACCTGTCCCGCGAGTTCCTCAACTCCAACGGCGCACCCAAGCACCAGGTCGCCCACGTGTGCGCCCGTAGCGTGTGGCAGCCCAGCTGGGCCGGCACCACGCTCGCCGAGCGCATGACCTCGCTCGTCACCGACCTCAACGTCGCTTCCAACAAGGGCCTTTCCGAGCGCTTCGACTCCACCATCGGCGCCGCGACCGTGCTCATGCCCTTTGGCGGCAAGACGCAGCTCACCCCCAGCTCGGCCATGGTCGCCAAGTTCCCCGTGGACGGCGAGACCACCACGGCGAGTGCCATGGCATGGGGCTTCAACCCCTATCTGATGGAGGCCGACCAGTTTGCGGGCGCCTACCTGTCCGTGGTCGAGTCCATCGCCAAGCTCGTGGCTGCCGGCTTTGAGCACAAGCGCGCCTATCTCTCCTTCCAGGAGTACTTCGAGCGTCTGCGCACCGAGGCCGAGCGCTGGGGCAAGCCCACGGCAGCCGTCCTGGGCGCCCTCATGGCCCAAGTCGACCTGGGTGCCGGCGCCATCGGCGGCAAGGACTCCATGAGCGGTTCGTTTGAGGACGAGACCGGCGAGCTCAACGTTCCGCCGACCCTGATCAGCTTCGCCGTCGCCGTGGGCAAGGCCGCCCGCGCCGTCTCGCCCGAGTTCAAGGGCCTCACGCACCGCGTCGTCCGCATCGCCCCCGCCACCTATGGCGAGGACTACCGTCCCGACGCCCAGCAGTTGCTCGCCGCGTTTGACGCCGTCGAGGCGCTCACTGCTACCGGCAACGCCCTGGCCATATCCACGCCCGGCTACGGCTGCGGCGCCGAGAGCCTCTTTAAGATGTGCGTCGGTAACCAGATCGGTATCGAGCTTGCCGAGGATGTAGACGTGGAGAGCCTCTTCACCCCGCTCTACGGCAGCTTTATCGTCGAGCTCGCCGAGGACGCCGAGCTGCCCGAGGTCGCCGACGGCGTTGTCGTCGAGCCCCTGGGCACCACCGTCGAGGGCTATGTCATCGACACCGGCTCCGAGGTCATCGAGCTCGCCGAGCTCCAGGAGGCCTGGGAGAGCGGCATCGAGGGCGTCTTCGCCTACCGCAGCGCCGGCGAGACCCCCGAGGTCGAGACCATCGACTTCCGCGCCAAGGATATCCACGTGTACGGCGGCGCCAAGATCGCCCGCCCGCGCGTGATCATCCCCGTGTTCCCCGGCAACAACTGCGAGTACGACAGCGCCCGCGCCTTCCGTGCCGCCGGTGCCGAGGCCGACACCTTCGTGATCAACAACCTCACGCCCGAGGCCGTCGCCGAGAGCACCCACGAGCTTGCCCGCCGCATCCGTGCAAGCCAGATCGTTATGATCCCCGGCGGCTTCTCGGGCGGCGACGAGCCCGACGGCTCTGCCAAGTTCATCACGGCGTTCTTCCGCGCTCCCGAGGTCACCGAGGCAGTCCGCGACCTGCTCAAGGCCCGCGATGGCCTGATGCTGGGCATCTGCAACGGCTTCCAGGCCCTGATCAAGCTCGGCCTGGTGCCCTACGGCGACATCGTCGACGCCACGCCCGATGCGCCCACGTTGACGTTCAACACCATCGGTCGCCACCAGAGCCGTCTGGTGCGCACCCGCATCTCGTCCAACTTGTCCCCGTGGCTGTCGCAGTGCAGCCTGGACGACCCCTACACCGTCGCCATCAGCCACGGCGAGGGCCGCTTTGTCGCCAATGACGAAGTGCTCGCCCAGCTGATCGCCAACGGCCAGGTCGCCACGCAGTACGTGGGCGAGAACGGCAAGCCCAGCATGGACCTTTCCGTCAACCCCAACGGCTCCGCACTCGCCATCGAGGGCATCACGAGCCCCGACGGCCGCGTCCTGGGCAAGATGGGCCATGCCGAGCGTCGCGGCGACAACCTGTACCGCAACGTGCCCGAGCATGTTCCCGGCGATAAGTTCATGCCGATCTTTGAGAGCGGCGTGGCCTACTTCGCTTAATACGTTTCCATCGGGTACAATCCCCTCGGGTAACAACACCCGCCACCGGCACCCCCGATGGCGGGTTCTTTTTTTGCTTTGCGCGTATAGGAGAAGGACATCATGGAAAGCCGCAAGCCGTATCTCGCCACCCTGCCCGGACTCATCCTGGGCTGTCTCGTTTGCTGCGCGCTCTGGGGCTCCGCCTTCCCCTGCATCAAGATCGGCTACGGCCTCTTTGGTATTCCCGCGCACGACAGCGCCTCGCAGCTGCTCTTCGCGGGCCTGCGCTTCACCCTTGCCGGCATGCTGGTCATTGTTGGCATGAGCGTGGCCCAGCGCCGACCGCTCGTTCCGCAAGCGCGCGATATCAAGCCCATCTGCATCTTGTCGCTCTTCCAGACTATCGGGCAGTACTTCTTTTTCTACCTGGGCCTCTCGCGCGCCAGCGCCATGTCGAGCTCCATCATCGAGGCCAGCGCCAACTTCCTCGCAATCCTCTTTGCCGCCCTGGCATTTCACACCGAGAAGCTCAATGCGGCCAAAGTGCTCGGCTGCGTACTGGGCTTTGCCGGCGTCGCTCTCGTCAACCTTTCGGGCGCGGATGGCACCTTTGGCTTCAGGCTCGATGGCGAGGGCTTTATCCTAGCCTCCACCGTCGCGGGTGCCCTTTCGACCTGCCTGATCGGTATCTTCTCGCGTGAGCACGACGGCGTCTTGCTTGCCGGGTGGCAGTTCTTGGTCGGCGGCCTGGTCCTCACCGCCATCGGCTTTTTGATGGGTGGCGCGCTCTCCCCCACGGCGATTGCCCCCGCCATCGCGCTCATCATCTACATGGCGCTTATCTCCGCGGTCGCCTACTCGCTGTGGTCGCGCCTGCTTGCCGTCAACCCCGTCAGCCGCGTCTCGGTCTTTGGGTTTATGAACCCCGTCTTTGGTGTGCTGCTGAGCGCGCTGCTACTCGGCGAGGGCGCTGGCACGAGCCCCATTACCGTCATCGTTGCCCTGCTGTTGGTCTGCGGCGGCATCATCATCGTCAACAAACCCAAAAAAGCCTAGCGAGCTCACCTTTTTAGAGAGGGCGTTCGCACACTTTAGCATAATGGAATACATCGATGAGCTGAGGGCCGCCACGCACGCAAGCGTGCGACCCTTTTCCTAGCGTATCTGGATGCCGGCTTTCTTTTTCTCGGCCTTGACGCGGTAGAGTTCCGCATCGGCAGCGCGAAGTAAGTCTTGCCAGGTATCAACACTATCGCCGACCCGCGCGCAACCGATGGACATCCGCAATGCATACGGCACCTCGGCATGCGCGAGCTCGTCGTTGATTGTCGCGCACAGATGCATGATATCCTGTTCCGCCGCTGCCTTTTGGAGCACCACGAACTCATCGCCACCATAACGCGCGATAAAGCCACCAGACGCCGAGCAGACCTCTTTGAGCGCAGCGGATATTACCTGAAGAGCATGGTCGCCCTCCACATGTCCATAGCGATCGTTAATCTGCTTAAAGCCGTCAGCGTCCATCATAAGCAGATATACATCTTCGGCCTGATCCACATTTGAAAAGAGCGACAGCATATAGGTCTCAAAACGGTTGCGGTTGTTGAGTCCAGTCAACGGGTCAGTCGAGATCAGTTGCTCCTGGCAGATGATATAGAGCAGCAACATGCTAATCATTATGCCGACACAAAGGCCAGGCACCGAGTATACGATCTGAAAGGTACCGCCCACCAGGGCCGGAATGGCGAAAAATGCCAAGGTTCGATAGATAGCCTTCGTCTGCAGGCTCTCGACCCTACGAGATTGCACAAACGCATGCAGGGACGTATGTATAACGTAACAGTAGCTGACAATGGGCTGGATCATATAGGCAAAGCCGCGACGATACACGCCCTGCGAATCGATATAGAACAAGGCGTGCGTCCAGTAACTGGTAAAAGCCAGCACGACCACCAGAGCCGTAGGCAACGTTACAAGCACCACCCTATAGCGCGAGGTCACGAGGCGAGAGCCCTGCATCGTCTCGGAATAGATAAACCAAATGAGACACGCGATGGCAAAGAGCGAAAACGAAACCGCGTTGGAAATCCAGTTGGCAGCAATACCCAACGTGCCGTCCGCACCATCCGAAAGCGTCCAGATCATATCGAATAATATGTACGCGGCAGAGGTGTAGCCAAGCATGCTAAACAATAGCTGCAGGGTGCTCGAGAACAAAGAGCGACGACTTCGCGCGGCAAGCCCGATAAGAACAATCATGCATAGCAGGAATATCTCAATCTTGAGTGCCTTAACCACTAGACGCCATCCCTTCAATATCCGAATGGTCAGAATCGCCCAATTCGAATCAGGGCAATAAACACCCCTTTACTCCGCAGGGGTAAAGGGAATCATAGCAAAGCGCCCGAACATCACTGCAAAACAGTTTCTGTTCGGGCGCTCGGACGGCGCGAATTGCACGCCGGAATCAATTATCGGTAACGGCCGTTACTCGCCGTCGATGTCGGTCGCGACGGCCTCCTCGATGGCCTCGGCACCGGCAGGCGACAGGTCCTCCTTGCCCTGGCAGAACTTCTTGTCGACCCAGCCGGTCAGAATCGGAGCCATGATTGCCGTGATGATAACGGCAGTGGCGATCTGGGCGTACGCGGTGGGCGCAAGCTCGGCGTAGCGCGGCGCGACCTCGGCGAGAGCAACCGGCGTGGTCATAGCCGTGCCGGCGATGGTGGAGCAAGCCACAGCAGCCTTGCCGTTACCACCGCACAGGCGCTCGAACGCAAAGGTGATGGGACCGACGACAAACAGCGTGACAAGGCCCAGCAAGATGCCGGAAATACCACCGGTGATAAAGCTCGACAGGCTCATGGACGCGCCAAGCTGAAATCCGATGACGGCAATCGCAGGGTTGGCACCGGGAACTAGCAGGTTCTTGATAAACGGGAACAGGTTGCCCAGAACCATGCCGATAACGAGCGGCAAAATGGAGCCGATGATAGTACCGACAGGGATGTTGGCAAGGCCCGAAACACCAAGGATGATCATCGTGACGGCGGGGCCGGCCGTAAAGAACAGGATACCGACGGCGCCCTGCTCGGACTCATCGCCGAACTCGCCCATGATGCCCGTATAGAGCGCCATGTTGCAAAACGTAATGCCGCCGATGATAGACACGGAGCTCAGACCCAGGAAGTTATCGTTAAAGAAATATGCCACGCCCAGGCCGAGGGCCGCTGCGACAACCAGCTTGGGAATCAGCACGACGATGCCGGTCTTGATGGCGCCCGGCGTGGACTTGAAGCTGATGCCGGCGCCCACAAACAGCAGGATCGCGGCGACGATGGTATTGGAGCCACCGCGGCAGGCAGCCGTAAAGAAGCCGCCGATCTCAAAAACCTGCGGGCAGAAGGTGTTGAGCAAAAGACCGACGATCATCGGATAGATCATGATGTCGCCCGGGATGCGCGGAACCTTGAATTTCTTTTGCTCGTTGGCGGTCGCTTCCTGTGCCATGAAACCCCCATTTCCGCTGACGCGGAACAAAAGCCCACGTCATGCTTTGCTACAGTAAAGTTTGACCATGGTACCAGAAGAAATAGACCAGCTCGGTGAAAAATTCGACAAGTTGGGATGGAACGAGATTCGGCGCCCGCGACGCCACCCCTATATAAGGCTCAAGACAATATAGAGTACGATGCCCGAGACGCAGCACCACAGCATCGATTTTGTCTTGACCGCCACGACCACGACGCCGACGGCCGCAATCCAGGGAACCAAGGCAGGCCAGAGTCCCGCGTCGAACGCGCCGGGGCTCACCAAGTCGTTGGCGACCAGCGCGGCAAAGGCAGCGGGCGGGATATAGCCCAGGGCCTCGGTAATGCGGGGCGACAGGGTCCGCCCGCGCAAGGCGAACGCCGGCGCGATGCGAAAGAACGCGATAGCAGCCCACGACGACAGCCACAGAACCAAGAACTCGTTAACGGGCATCGCGGGCACCTCTTCCGTCAAATACAGCATCGCACGCCAACGCAATGGCAATGCCGGCCACGACGCTTGCCGGCACGGCAATATTCGTGAGGCCCAAGAACTTGCATACGGCGACGGACACCGCGCCCGAAACCGCCGCGACAACGTTGCCGCGCGACAGCCGCTGCGAAAAGAGCAGGCAGATAAAGAGCGAGGTGCAGACAAAGGCTGCAATGGCGGTGGGAACATCGACAACGGCGCCGACGATGGCGCCCATCGTACACGAAACGCCCCATGTTGCGATGAGGATCACGTTGAGCACAAAGGACTCGCGCGGGCCCCAATCCTCCCCTTCAACCAACTTGGCAAGCGAGATGCCATATGCCTCCTCGGTAAGTGTCGCGGCAACAGCCAGCGTCTGACGCTTCGAGGCACCCGTCAGATGCGGCGCGATCGATGCCGAGTAAAGCGCAAAACGCGAGGAGATGGCGGCAACGCTCGCGATAATCGAAGGTGCCGGTACGCCCGCCAGCCAAAGATTGCAGATCATAAACTGGCCGCTGCCCGTCACAAACGTGCTGCTCAGGGCAAAGACCATCCAGGGCTCCATTCCCGTCTGCCCCATGATCATTCCGCACGGCGCGCCTATTGCAACATAGGTAAGCATCACCGGCCAGACGGTTCTAACGATTTTGAGCACCATACGCTTCTCATCCTGACAAGGTCTCCGAGCCGCATGTAGCGATACGGCAGAATCATCATCCGACGGCAACCGAGTTCACCTACAATTGCCACCGGATCGAAAGACACAACTTTTTAGGAAGTCATTATGACAGCTATCGATCGAGACCGGGCGCGCGCGGCCTTCAAAAGCTACACCGATGCCTACGACGCCACCAACCCACGCATCGCGCTCAAAATCGAGCATACGTACCACGTGGCCGAGGCATGCGATGCCGTAGCGCGCGAGCAGGGCTGGTCGTCAGAAGATATTGACCTGGCATGGCTTTGCGGCCTGCTACACGATATGGGCCGCTTTGAGCAGCTGCGACGCTGGGACACCTTTAAGGACGCCGAGAGCATGAGCCATGCGGCGCTGGGCATCGAGGTCCTCTTTGGCGAGAATCCCGCCGATGCACCCGCCACGACAAACATCCGTGACTTTATCGAAACCGGTGCGCATGACGAGCTCATCCGAGCGAGCATCGCCTATCACAGCGACTTTCGCCTGCCGGCACAACTCGACGAGCGTACACGGTGCTTCTGCGATATCGTGCGCGATGGTGACAAGATCGACATTATGCGCACCATCGCCGACAGCACCGTCGATACCATCCTCAAGGTGGATGAGGACGCGTTTCTAGCCAGTCGCTTCTCGGTACCGACGCTTGCCGCCTTTGACGAGCATCGGTGCGTCGCGCGCGACGAGCGCAACGAGCCGGCGGACTACCTGGTGGGACTCATCTGCTTTATGTTTGAGCTCGTCTATCCAGCGAGCCGCACGCTGGCGCGCGAGCAGGGCGATATCTACCGCCTGCTCGACGCGCCCTTTGGCATTACGCGGCCCTTTACCGACCCCGCCACGCAGGCGACTTGGAGCCGCCTTAAGGACGAGATGCGCGACTGGCTGGCGCGCGCCTAGCGCTCAAGCTGAGCCAGCAGCTCCTCGACGACCTCGACGGCATCGCCGACAACCTTGTACTGGGCAGTACCAAAAATGGGGGCATCCGGGTCCTCGTTGATGGCGATAATGCACTCAGCCCCACCGATGCCGGCAAGATGCTGGATGGCGCCCGAAACACCGATACTCACGAGAAGCTTGGGCGAAACCGATACGCCGGTCTGGCCAATCTGATGGCGATACTCCAACCAGCCGGCCTCCACGACAGGTCGCGTGCAGCCAAGCTCGGCTCCCAGAGCCTCGGCGAGCCTTCGCATCAGGGGCAGATTCTTCTTGGAGCCAATGCCGCGGCCCACCACGACCAAGCGCTCGGCATCGGCGATCGAGGCCTGCTGCCTCCACTCCTCGGCGGGAATCGAGATCTCGACACGAGCCTTAGCATCATCCGCAAGCGATATCTGGGTGATCGTGCCGGAGCGGTCGTAGTCAAAGTCGGGCGCCTTAAAGATGCCGGGACGAACCGTTGCCATCTGGGGACGATGATTGGGGCAGACGATGGTGGCCATCAGGTTGCCGCCAAACGCCGGACGCGTCTGTTGCAGCAGCCCCGTCTCCGTATCCATCGAAAGTACGGTGCAGTCAGCCGTAAGGCCCGTCTGCAAGCGCACGGCAACGCCGGGTGCCAGTTCGCGGCCAAAAGCGGTCGCACCGTATAGGATGGCCTCGGGTTTGCGTTCGGCTACCAAATCGCAGATCAAGCGGGCGTAGACCTCCGCATCGTTTTGGCGCAGGCGCTCGTCGCGACAGGCCAGGACTTCGTCGGCGCCCGCGCAAACCAGATGCTCCAGGTCGCCGAGAGAACCCTCGGGACCCATACCGATCAGTGCCACCAGACGGCAGTCGCGAGCATCGGCAAGCTCGCGGCCCTTGCCCATAAGCTCATAGGCAACGGGAGTCACCGTATCGTGCTCGTCGGTCTGCGCGAATACCCAAATGTCTCGATATGCATCAAGGTCCACCGCACCAGCGGCCTCGTCACGCTCGATCGAGATAGCGTTGACAGGGCAGGCGTCGACGCACCCACCGCATAGGATGCAGCCGTCGGTTACGCGGGCGCATCGGCTGGGTCGCTCGCCTTCCACTACGATGCCGCCCGAGGCACAGGCGCGAACGCAGCGACCGCAGCCGATACAGGCTTCGCTATCGATAATCAGTCCGCTCATCTATGCCATCCCCTCGATAATCTTGGCAAGCTTTGCCGCCTGCTCGGACGCCGTCCCCTCAACGGCCTCGCACGTTTGGTCACGGTCGGGCACAAACGAGCGCACGACCTGTGTCGGCGACCCGGCAAGACCGCAACGCGCGGGGTCGGCGTTCACGTCGGCGGCACTGACCACGCGCACGTCCGCCTCCTCCGCCGCGCGAATACCGGCAATACTCGGCATACGCAACTGGCCAATCTCCTTGGCAGTCGTCATCGCGCACGGCATCTCAAGGTACACCGTCTCCTCGCCGGCATCGCATCCGTGAACGAGCGCCAGCGAGCCACAGGTCGTAAAGCCCGCGCTCTGCACGCAGCTCACGTCGGTCACGCAGGGAATATCAAAGGCACCGGCAAGCTCGGGACCAATCTGGGCCGTATCGCCATCCACCGCCATCTTGCCGCAGATGAGCAGGTCGAAGTCCTCGTCGAGCGCCTCGATGCCGCACTTGAGGGCATAGGTGGTTGCCAGGGTATCGGCACCTGCAAAGGCGCGATCGGTCAGCAGCAGCGCATCGTCGGCGCCTCGAGCGATGCAGCCGCGCAGCAGCGACTCGGTCGCGGGGATGCCCATCGACACCACCGTCACGCGCACATCCATGCCAAAGCCGATAAAGTCGTCCTTCAGCGCCAGCGCGCATTCCAAGGCGCTCGCATCAAAGGGATTAATGACCGCCTGCTTGCCATCGCGCACGATGGTATTGGTCTTGGGGTCCATCTTGACCTCGGTGCTGCCCGGCACGGCCTTGACGCACACCACCATATGGAAATCGCTCATCTTCACGCGCCCCCTTTCTGGACGAGCTCATCCAAGAGCTTCTCCGAAAACAGGTTACCGCGACCCAGCTGCCCGGCAGGATCGAGCTGGAGCTTGAGCCGCGCCGACTCGACCATGGCCTCGTGACCGTACATCGTCTCCAAGAAGCCCGCCTTGATCTTGCCGACGCCGTGTTCTGCGGAGACGGCACCGCCCATGGCCGTGACCTCGGAAGCCCACTGGGCAAAGAGTTCTCCGCCGCGGCGATAATCCTGTGCATCGCGCGGCAGAATGTTCACATGCAGATGGTTGTTACCGATATGCCCCCAGGCGGCAGATTCAAGCCCACTTTCCGCCAGCGTGCGGCGATAGAGGGCGATAACATCGGCCAAGTGCGCGTTGGGCACCGACATGTCCGAACCCAGTTTGGTGATGGTGGGATCCATGCGGCGGCGCTCGTCGATGAGCATGTTGACGCTCTCGGGCACCGCATGGCGGAAGAATCGCTGACACTCGCGATCGACCTCGGTGCGCGCGACCCATGTCGCATCGTCACTGCCGCCCGCAAGCTCCAGTACCCACCCCAAGTGATACAGCTCCTCAGTCGCCTGGGCTTCGTCGTCGCAGTCGAGCTCCACGTAGACACAGACCTTGGCGTCTTTGTCGAGCGCAGGCAGCGAGGCAAACGCCGTCGACTGCTCGCGCTGGCGACGTAGAATATCCAGGGCGCCAGCATCGAAGTACTCGATGGCAGCCGCATGGGACAGGACGGGACGCACAGAATCGGTGAAGGACACGGCCTTGTCTTCGCTGTCGAAGAAGCAGCTCACGCCCCAAACGACCGCGGGTGCCACCTGCAGGGCAATCTCGAGTTCGGTGATGACGCCGATTGTGCCACACGCACCGATAAACAGATCGATGGCATCCATATCGTCAGCAACGAAATAGCCCGAAGCATTTTTTGTCTTGGGCATGGTATAGCCGGGAAGATCGAGCTCGAGTGTACGGCCCGCTGCCGTCACGAGCGACAGGTGGCGGCCCTGGGCAAAAGCCTCGCCGCGCCGAAGCTCAAGCAAATCGCCATCAGCCAGCACGACGTGGAGTCCCGTGATATGTGGAAGCATGGGGCCGTAGGCGTAGCTGCGGGCACCGGAGGCGTTACATGCCGCCATGCCGCCCAGACAGGCAGACGCCTCGGTGGGATCGGTGGGAAAAAACTGCTCGGGAGCCTCTTGGAACTCCTCGTAGGCCTCAAGCGATGCCTGGTCCCAACCAGCGGTCGGCAGCACCTTCTTGCTCAGCTGCTTGCGCAGCTCCGAGAGCACAACGCCCGGCTCCACGCGCAGCAGAAATTGGCCTTGTTCATCGCGGCGAAGGCCCAAGTAGCGATTCATACGGGAAGTATTGAGGATATGCCCGCCGTGGGGCACGGCACCGGCGGCAAGGCCGGTTCGGGCGCCCTGAACCGTTACCGGGACACGCTCGGCATGGAGCTTTTCCAAAATGGCACGGACCTCGTCTTCCGTTGTCGGAAACGAGATGCTCGAGGCCTCGCCCGATGCGCGAGACTCATCGCGACCATACTCTTCGAACTCGTCGGTGAAGGGTTTGATGGTTGCAGACACGCGAACTCCCCCTTTAGCTAACTACAGTGTTTGCAGGGAGATGTTACCGCATCGTTTCGTCGACGTGTTCGAGACCGTCTCCATAATTGGCGATTTTTACGTTCGTGCAATTCGGCGAGCGGCTTGATTTCCTCGGCAGACGATGCTTTTGACACATATGGCCCCGCCGTCGCCGACCGCGCGATTGTCGCTCGAAAAAAGTTGGAGTATTTTTTGCCGCCTTTTACCTGCGGAGACACCAATCCGTCAAGCATTTGGTCAGCAATTGGTCAAGTAGTGGCTGATACCGTCGGCATCGACAGCCAAAATCGACAGAAGTTTTGGCCCCAGAAGCAGGGAGGTTCCCATGGCATATTACTGGCCCCAGTACGGCATCGCCATCGAAGTCGACGACGATCCCCATCTCCTGCCTTTCGACGAAGAGGCATTCCCCGATACGACGGTCTACCACGTTACCACCGATGTGATCTGCGACCCCGAGTCGTTCTCGGCGCTCGCCCACCGCATCGCGCATATCCACGACATCGAGCTCCCTCCCGACTTCGACGAGCTTGTCTACTCACGCCGCCTGATGCTTCACATGCTCTTTGGAGCGAACCCGTCCACCTTTGCGCGCATCTATACCGCCAAGGATGCCGCATGAGCGCGAAGAAGCCACCCCACTTTGCAGGCCTGGGTCGTCGCAAGAAGCTCATCGTTGCCTGCTTGGCCATCGTCTGTGCCCTTGTCGCCGTAGGACTATACGCTTGGCAGTCGCAGCCCGTACCCGAGGCGGGCGCTTCGGTTACGACGGCCGAGGGCAAAACGCGTCAGGAAATCCAAGATGAGCTCGACGCCATCGCCCGCGACAACATGATGACGATTTCGGTCGCACCGGTCGCTCAGCTGCAGGAGGACGGCAAGCTGCGCGTCAACGTGCAAAACGTCCAAGACAATAAATTTCCCCAGCGATTCCGCGTCATCCAAAACGACGAGACCATGTACGAATCCGGTGTGGTCGAGACCGGCAAGACAATCGAAACGTGCCCCGCCGGCGACATCAAAGAAGGCGAGGCGTACATCGAGATCCAGGCACTCGATGCCAAGACCCTCGACAGCCACGGCAATCCGACACGTGTCAAGGTGCGGGTTGAGCAAGCCGAGAACTAGCTTTTCCGGCCGACGCGGCACCGCACGCAATTCACCAGCATTCGTCCAATCATCGCGGGGACGGCCCGCGGCGAATAGAAAGGAACGACCATGGACATCACCAGGAACATGAACGGAGCCAGAGCGCTCGCCGTGGGCGCAGGGCTCGCGCTCGCGCTCGCAATGGGCGCCGCCCCGACGCCAGCTATGGCAGCCGGGCGCGTTGGAACCACGAAGGTAATGGTCAGGACCGAGATCGACAACGTTGAGTTCAAAGTTCCGACGGTTATTCCCTTCGTCGCCAAGGCCGACGGCACGCTTCAGGGCCCCTCAGAAGACGCGACCACCATCGACAATCATTCGGCCTACGGCATCCATGTCACCAACATGAAGATCGACGCCATGAACACCTGGACCATTGCCGCCGACGCCAAGGCCGGAACCGCGCAGAACTCCATCGACTTTAAGGTCGGCCCCGACGGCGCGCTCCAGAACGCCAGCGCCGCAATGCAGGGAACGGGCCTCGATCTTTCCAAGAATGCAGCCTTCGACATGGGCTACCAGGGCATTGCCGGTGGCACGGACAAAATTAAGCTCAAGACAAGCGGAAACGTCGCCCGCGTCACGCGCGACATCTTCCGCGTAACCGGCGAAGGCGATCAGGTTGCAACGATCACCTGGACGGTCGAGCCCGGTGCGCACACGGCATAAGGCCGTCGCCCTGGCCGCCGCCGTCAGCATCCTAGCGTTTGGGCCAGCCATGGCCTTTGCCCAGCAAGAACAGGCGCAGGCCGCCACGCAAGTGACGGTCGACCTCTCGGAGCTCGACCGCAGCGACCGCGAGGAACCGTTGGCGCAGACAGGCGACAAACGATGGCTCTTGGCAGCAGGCGCCGCAGCAGCAGGCGCGGGAACCGCCGGCCTCGGTCTGCACATCAAACACAGCCAGAAACAAAACATGAACAGGCCGCACTAAATTAGCTAAGGAGACCCCATGGCATCGAAGAACCTTTTGCCCGTCGTCGCACTCTGCGGCGCGCTCGCAACCGGAACGCCTGTCGCCGCTTGGGCGACTCCTGTCATGGCAGACTCCTTACCAGCGGCCCTAAGCTCCGCACCAAATCCGTCGAGCGCCATTGCGTGCAAGCGTTTTTCGATCGCACAGGCCGCAATCTCAACCTCGGGATGCCTTCGTCGTAATACGGACGGCTCGATAGTCGTGGATATCAATCGTTCGAACAAGGCAAACGGCTCCCAGGCGGGGTGCGCCGTCTGCACGTGGCGCTCGGTTGTGCTCGATGCAGATGGCGATCCATGCAATTTAGAGCTGCGCATCGACATCGCTTCGGTCGATGACTCGGCGAACGGAGCGAAGGTCGCCTTCGACGGTACGTTTTTTGAGAAAGGAGGCGGTATATGTCTGGGCTGCGCCGCCGCGAATGCAGACGATGCACAGCCCACCCTCTCATTCACGGCATCGTTGCGGCTGACCAAAGCCGGCACCGATGCCATCGCGGCGGGAGAAGCGTCCCTGCTGTTCTACGCCGTCAGTACCAAAGACTCAGACGCTCATTTCGAGAAGCCAGCCGGATCACTCAGCCTTACACGAGGGATAGAGGCAGGCCCTATTGAAATCGATTCCCACGCGCAAAGCAGGCAACGCATTCTTGCCGACCCGGCGCTTCTCGAAATGGTGTGGAACGGATCCGGAGCCATCGGAATTCTCCCCTCCGCGTTTGACGCCAAGACGCTCCCCCCAAACGACGAACCCATCAACGCAACCATACAAGAAGAGAGTGCGGACAAAGAAGCAGGTGCGGGCGACACGCCGTCGCCGACAAACAGCGTCCCAGCTTCTTTCGAAGCACCGAATGAGCCCGCTACCGATCTAAACGATCCCGAGCTCGCGGACAGTCTGGGGCTTGCTGATCCTCAAGAGATCGATGAAGGTAACTGCTGCGTGCTTGCCGCGCTCGACCACACGGAGGTCATCGACGCTGCGAACATCGAAGTTGCCGCCGCCAATCAGCCCGTCCGCAAGTCGGCTATCATCGCATTTCCTGAATCCATCGAAGTCGTCTTTTTGCCATCGGGCGAGGTCGTGGCCCCAACACTGCTCACCTTGTTGGGCGCCAAGAATACTCGAAACGAAATTAAAAAGGTCACGGTTGTCGACCCTGCAACCACCGCCAAGCTGCGTTTATACGCCGTTGCTCCAGACGGAGGCAAGACCTTGGAATTCGATGGTGACACACTCCTAGCCTGGCGGCGTCTGGACATTATGCAAGACGTCTCGTATCAGATCGAACTCGAAGGGTTTGATCGTGCCCGCGATGCCAATATCATTGCCGCGGCTATTGAATCCCCACAGCGGCTTATGACACTGCGCTTTGAATACTATCCCTATGTCCCGACAAGCACCTGAGGCTTAAATGCTGCGCGTCGTTGCTAATGCCACTTATATAACGTATTAGATGAGTCGCGATGTGCCTCGCATTTCGTTCTGCTACGATTGCCACGTTGGCATCAATATAGGAGGGCTCATGCCGGGCTTGGGAACAATCATCAACGTTGTGCTTTTAGTTGCGGGCGGTCTTTTGGGATTAGCGGGCGGCCGCTTCATTACACCGCGCATCCAAGACACGCTCATGAAAGCATCGGGGCTGTGCGTCCTGTTTATCGGCCTTGGCGGCACCATGCAAAAGATGCTCCTTATCGATGGGAAGGCGCTAGCGACCACCGGCACCACCATGCTCATCGTCTCGTTCGCCCTCGGCTCGCTCATCGGCGAGGCCGTCAACTTGGAAGCCGCCATCGAGAACCTTGGCGAATGGCTCAAGCGCAAGACTGGCAGTGAGGGCGATAACGAGTTCACCAACGCTTTTGTCTCGACTTCACTCACCGTCTGCATCGGTGCCATGGCTATCGTGGGATCAATCCAAGACGGCCTGCTCGGCGACTGGTCCACGCTCGCCCTCAAGGGAGCGCTGGACTGCATCATCGTCTGCACCATGACGGCGTCCCTTGGCCGCGGCTGCATTTTCTCCGCCCTGCCCGTCGCCGTGTTCCAGGGGACGATCACGCTGTTTGCCGGCGCACTCTCCCCCATCATGACTACGGCAGCCCTCGACAGCCTTTCGCTCGTAGGCTCCATGCTCACCTTCTGCGTCGGCGTCAACCTCATCCGTCCTCA
The DNA here is from genome assembly GCA_900544235.1 of uncultured Collinsella sp. GTDB lineage: Bacteria > Actinomycetota > Coriobacteriia > Coriobacteriales > Coriobacteriaceae > Collinsella. Next base: position 24,020 of record UQUL01000006.1, on the reverse strand, counting down.
GACCTTCCGCACGGCCAATATGCTCCCCTCCGTCGTCATCGCCGTCATCTACGCCCTCCTGTTCTAAATCTATCTACGCAGCAGTATCTCGAACACCTGTTTGATGCTGTGCTATGATATGAGGTCACCGAAGCTGCGTTAGGAGAGGAGAAGCGGTGGCCGACCAGGACATCAAGATGCTCATCGAGCGCATTATGGCCGAGGCCCGGACCCATCAGTCCGCCCGCTTCTCAAACGAAATCTACGCAGACGAGCCGATTCTCAAAACCGGCCGACAGATGCAGAATTTCCTCCCCGACCAGTACCGCAAGATGCGCGAGATATCGCGCTGGCAGGATGACCCCAAAGGCGGCGCGGGTCGCTGGCTTTCGGAAGCCGAGCTTTTCTACCGCCAAGGCCTGCTGATGGCCGACTTTGAGGACGACTGCCCCTACAACGGCACCTTTAAGTCGTACTTTCCCACCTACAATGCCATGAGCGATCGACAGTTGCGCGGCTACTTTACCTGGCGTGCCCAAGTGCGCCGCGGAACCGTCGAGGAAACGTCTACATCCTTTGCCTTTCTGTATCTCTATGAGCTGATTTGCGGCATTGGCGTAGATAATCCGCTCGAAGGTTTTAACAAGATCAAGGCCTTTTGGGATGCCTACCGCGCCTTTGAGCCCGGCATCGACCGGTTTGCGCGCGTGTGGCTGCAGGATTACGCCGTGTTCCACGCGCTCGACCCCAAGCTGCTTCGTGACTCTAAAACCGTCATGTTCGATAATGCCCTTATCGAGCTGCGGCACGCGGCACGAGACCTTGTGCCAGCGCCGGCACCGTCCGGCCAGACCCCTAAGCGTCGCAAAACCTCCGAGCCCACGCTCCCCCTTCCGCCCGATGAGGTGCGCGAGGAGCGACTCATGGCCGCCATCAACGCCCTCTCCACGTACAACCTAAGTAACTCGCGGCTCGACCGCAGCCACCACCGCGATCTGCGCCACGTGGCATGCGCCGTGTATGTCCGCATGGCGCGCTACTATGACACGCACCGAAAGACCGGCATCGTGGCGAGCTTATTTGGGGAGGAGACGGCCATGCCCTACACCATGTTTGCCTCGGCCGTATTCTTTGCGCCCGAGCGCCACGAAGACTGCGAATACCGCCTGGATCCTATCCATATCTACCGTTGCCAAAACGGCTTTTGGGAATGCATGCGTATCCACGGTAGTAGGCAAAAGAGCAGCAAGCTCGGCGAAATGATGCGCGCCTGCGACCAACGCCTGCGCCTGGCGCTGGACCCCGCCCATCCCCTTAAGGAAGAAAAGGTCCCCAAATATCTGGCCAAGATTATCGATGACGAGATTGTGGCATGGCTTTCGTGGGACGCCGCACACCAGCCCGTCAAGATCGATATCGACCTGACTCAGCTGGGGCACATTCGGAGCGCCGCTGCGCAAACGCGCGAAGCGCTTTTGATCGACGAAGAGCGCGAGGACGACGCATCCGCAGAAGCCGAGGCAGCGGGCTCAGGGCAACCGGAAGCCGAGCCCGTAGCCGACGCGACGGTCGAGGCGGTCGCGGCACCCATTCGGCAGGACGAGGCCGACGAGCCAACCATTTCCACCGAACAGTTTGGTGTCGTGGCGCCGCTTCTTGCGCCGACGCCCCCGCTCGCAGCGGCTGCGCCCACTGACGCCGCGAGCGAACTCGCACCCGCCGCAACCGCGTATCTGCGCGCACTGCTCGAGCAGAACGCAGCGCAAGCGACATCGGCAGTGGCGCACTCGGGCCAGAGCGAGGACATGCTCGTCGATAGCATCAACGAGGCGCTCTTTGACCTGGTGGGTGACACCGTAATTGAATTTGGCGCGGCAGGACCGCAAATTATCGAGGACTACGAAGCAGACGTGAGAGGATACCTAGACTATGAGTGATACCGCATCCGCAGCACCCCGCGTGCCCAAGCGCGTCGCCGCCGTCATTCTCAACTCGCTCAAGGGCGGCGTGGTCCCGCGCATCGGCCTTCCCTACATCACCGTAGGGCGCGAGGTCGAAATCCGCGCCCTGCTCACCGACCTGAGTCTCATCGCCGACGGCGGCGCGAGCTTCCGCTTTCTGGTCGGTCGCTACGGAGCCGGCAAGAGCTTTTTGCTCCAGACCATCCGCACGCACGCCATGGGCGAGGGATTCGTCGTCGCCGATGCCGACCTGTCACCCGAGCGCCGCCTACAGGGCGGCCAGGGGCAGGGCCTTGCCACCTACCGCGAGCTCATCCGCAACATATCGACTAAAACGCGCCCCGAGGGCGGTGCGCTCAACCTAATCCTCGATCGCTGGGTCGCCTCGTGTGCCGATGCCGATGAGTCTGCCGTCAATGCCCAACTGGCCCCGCTCGAGGAAATGGTCCACGGCTTCGACTTCGCCCGTATGCTCCGCCGCTACCGCGCGGCCGTATCCGAGGGCGACGAAGAAGCTATGAGCCGCGTGACCAAATGGATTCGCGGCGAGTACCGCACCAAGAGTGAGGCACGCGCCGAGCTGGGCTCCTCGACCATCATCAGCGATGACGACTGGTACGACTACGTTAAGCTCATTGCGCGCTTTTTGGTCTGCGGCGGCTACAAGGGCATGCTGGTGCTCATCGACGAGCTCGTGAATCTGTATAAGATTCCCAACGCCATCACGCGCCAATACAACTACGAGAAGATCCTAACCATGTACAACGACACGCTCCAGGGCAAGGCGCAGTACCTGGGCATGATCATGGGCGGCACGCCAACCTCCATCGAAGACCGGCGCCGCGGTGTGTTCTCCTACGAGGCCCTGCGCAGCCGACTCGCTCAGGGCCGCTTTGCGCGCGAGGACCTTAAGGACATGCTCGCGCCCATCATCCGTCTGCAGCCACTCACCTACGAGGAGCTGCTGGTGCTCATCGAAAAACTCATGCAGATCCATGCCGGCTACTTTGGCTGGACGCCCACGCTTACCGAGAACGACTTGGTGGACTTCCTCAAGATTGAGTTTGGCCGCGTGGGAGCCGACACGCATCTGACGCCGCGTGAGGTCATTCGTGACTTTATCGAGCTGCTCGACATCCTATGCCAAAACCCCGACGCCAACGTGGCCGAGCTACTGCAAAGCGTCGGCGGCGACGCGCTGGCGCCGGCAACAGCAACAGGCGACACCGGCACCGCAAGCGGCGACCGCAATTTCGCCGAATTCACCATCTAACCTGCCAAAAAGGGACAGGTTTATTTTGGCAGGCTTTATCTGGGCAAACGTTGAAGCAGTAATGCAGCAAGCCACTGCCCGCCGCGTTGAGAGATTCGCTTTTGAAAGGAGGCCTCGTGAACGCCTTTGACCGATATGCTCCGTTTATCCAAGACTTCATCTACTCCCACGATTGGGAGAGCCTGCGCTCCATCCAGGTTGCGGCGGCAGATGCCATCTTCAACACGCAAGACAATGTGCTCCTGACGGCCTCCACGGCATCTGGCAAAACCGAGGCAGCCTTCTTTCCCATCCTGACCGAGTTTTGGGAGAACCCGCCCGCAAGCGTGGGCGCCCTCTACATTGGCCCCCTCAAGGCGCTCATCAATGACCAATTCGTCCGCCTCAACGATCTGTGCGAAGAAGCCAATATCCCCGTCTGGCACTGGCATGGCGATGTCTCGCAGTCGCACAAGGCTAAGCTCATCAAAAAACCGAGCGGTATCCTACAGATTACGCCCGAGTCGCTCGAGGCGCTCCTGATCCATAAGCACATGGCGATCCCGCGCATGTTCTGCGATCTGCGCTATGTGGTCATCGACGAGGTCCATTCGCTCATGCGCGGCGACCGCGGCGGGCAGACGCTCTGCCTTATCGAGCGGCTCTCGCGCATGGCAGGCGTGCAGCCCCGCCGCATCGGTCTGTCGGCAACCATCGGCGACCCCGAGCGCACGGGCGCCTTCCTGTCGCAGGGGACGGGACGCAACTGCGTCATCCCCCGTTTTGAGGAGCCGCGCCGCGTGTGGCGCATCTCCATGGAGCACTTCTACAACTCGGGTCCCCAGGCGCAGCAGCGAGGATTCGCGAACACAGGTCCGCAGGAAGCTGAGGTGCTCGCATGCGAGCGCATTGAGGCAGCGGCACCAGCGGCACTGCCCGCCGGCGCCCAAGACATGCGTCACAGCGGACAGCTCACACAAGAGGAGCGCCGTCAACGTCGTGAGCGGGCACGGGGCAAGGCCGCACCCAAGGACCGCCGAACTTCCTCGGCCCCCGAGGGCGAAGTCGACATCCCACGAGCGACCGAGCAGGCGCTTCTCAACCCCACCGACACCGCACCCGACAACGCCGACCCCGGTATGGGCTATATCTTTGAGCATACGCGCGGCCGCAAGTGCCTGGTCTTTGCCAACTCGCGCGAGGAGGCAGAGGCCGTGTGCTCCATGCTGCGCAGCTACTGCGAAAGTCGACACGAGCCCGACCGTTTTCTCATCCACCATGGCAATCTTTCGGCATCACTACGCGAGACGGCCGAAGAACTCATGCGCGATGAAGAGCAGGCACAGACAACCGTCACCACCTCTACGCTGGAACTCGGTATCGATATCGGCCGTCTGGAGCGTGCGTTTCAGATCGACGCGCCGTTTACCGTCAGCTCTTTTTTGCAGCGAATGGGCCGCACGGGGCGCCGCGATCTTCCGCCCGAGATGTGGTTCGTCATGCGCGAGGAAGAGCCCGAGCCGCGCACGATGATGCCCGAAACCATTCCCTGGAAGCTCCTGCAGGGTATCGCGCTCGTACAACTCTATCGCGAGGAAAAGTGGGTCGAGCCGCCCGAGCTCGATCGACTCCCCTACAGTCTGCTCTATCACCAGACTATGTCGACCCTCGCCAGCACCGGCGAGCTCACGCCGGCCGAACTTGCCCAGCGCGTGCTCACGCTCAGCTATTTCCACCGTGTCTCGGCAGACGATTACCGTGTGCTGCTACGTCACCTCATTAAGATCGACCATATCCAGGTCACCGAAGGTGGCGGGCTCATCGTGGGCCTCGCGGGGGAGCGCATCATTAACAACTTTAAGTTCTACGCCGTGTTCCAGGAAAACGAGGAGTTCACCGTTCGCAGCGAGTCGGCCGAGTTGGGCACGATCGTCAATCCCCCACCGCCCGGCGAGCGCATCGCCATCGCCGGACACTGCTGGATTGTCGAGGAAGTTGACTGGAAGCGTCATACCGTCTTTGCCACGCAGGTCAAAGGCCGTGTGCCGGCCTACTTTGGCGACTGTCCCGGTGACATCAACACGCACGTACTCGAGCGCATGCGCAAGGCGCTCAACGAGCACGCAACATATCCGTACCTCATGGGTAACGCACGGGCCCGCTTAGCGCAGGCTCGTCATACGGCCAAGCTTTCGGGTGCGGGAACTAAACCGCTCATCAACCTGGGCGGCGATACCTGGGTGCTCTTCCCCTGGCTGGGCAGCTACGCCTTTTTGGCGCTCGAGCGCATGCTCAAGATTAAATGTGCCGCTGAGCTGGGCCTTCGCGGACTCGACCCATCACGCCCGTACTTTATGCAGTTCAAGATGAAGGCCGACGAGGAGACGTTCTTTGAGGTGCTCGCCGCCGAGGCCGAGAAGGACTTCGATCCCATCGAGCTCGTCTATCCCGGCGAGGTGCCTTACTTTGATCGTTACGACGAGTACGTTCCCGAAGAGCTCGTGCGCAAGGGCTTTGCCGAAGGCATGCTCGACATAGAGGGCATGAAGCAGCGCGTTCTCGGCTGGCGCGACCACGCCTAAGACCAGTCTTTTTGGGACGGGGAGACCTATTTGTCGTGAAGGACGGTGCCGAGAAAGTCGGTGTCGAAGGGCACGGCTTCGGCAAAGGCGTAGTTGCCGTCGCTGGCGATGAGCAGGTAGTTTTCCTCGCCGCCAAACTTCGCATCGCCACATGGGACCACCCAGGCGTGGGCGAATACCTCGAGTGCCGTGGCAGCGCAATCGCGCAGGAACGTCACATCGCTCCCCTCGCTTGCGCTCACGATATTGGCAACGTAGACGCCACCGAAATTTAGGCTGCCCCGCACCAAACGCAACGCTTCAACCGTCGCCAGCTCGCGTACGGGCTCGGCACCGCCAAAGCAATCGCTCACGACCACGTCGTAGCGACGATGGCCCACACTCGTCACACCCAGATACGAGCGAGCCTCAGCAGTAATCACCCGCAAGCGGTCGCCCACCGTGCGCTCCAGCTCGTCCAGATAGAACCAACGGCGCGCCAGGCGCGTAATCTCTCCGTCATACTCGATGACGTCCATGCGCAAGCCCTCGTGCGACATCAGCGCGAACTTGGGATAGGCAAACCCGCCGCCGCCCAGCATCAGCATACGGTTGATACCGTGACCATAAGCGTCGCGCATCGCATCCTCGGCCTCAAACACGTCGTCAAACGCGCGATAGTACGCAAAGACGGGCTCCGCCCAGCGCTCGCCAACGTAACTCGCGCTTTGGTAGACGCCGCCTTGCACCAATACGCGGACTTCGTCACCGCTCTCGTCGTGCACGCGTTTCACACGCGCCAACCCATTGCGGGTTCGCGCAACCTGCAGACAGGCAGCACGAACAGCGACAGCGGCCGCACCAAGCGCCGCGGCTCCCAGAGCAACGCCGGCAACGACGCCGGCAGAAACACTCGGCTTGTTCATCTAGAGCTCCTTTTGCAGATAGAGTCCATGATCGTAAAAACCCAAATGGCGATAGTACTCGCGCGTACCAATCGCGCTGATCACGTTGACGCGCGCATAGCCGGCATCCCGGGCAATCTCGGACGCACGCTCTACGAGTAAACGCCCCAACCCGTGATGCTGCGCCGCCTGGCCCTGGTCGCCCACGCGTGCCGCCATGCCATACACGTGTACCTCGCGAATCATCGCCTCGTCCGGTGCCGTCGGCAACTCGTCCGCATGCGCGGCAACAAAAGTACGATCGGGCAGCGACAGGCGCAAAAAGCCCGCGATCTTGCCCTCGAGCGTCACCCACTGCAAAAAGCGCTCGCGCGTCACCGGCGTCTCGTACGTCACTCCCTCGTCAAGGGTCAACTCGTCCAGATCGGCACCCGCCGTGCTGATCTCGCGATAGCGAATCTCACGCACCGTCGCACCGTCACCCCGAGCAGCTAGGCGGTTCTCAACGAGCTGACGCAGATTAGGCTTCTTGTTGCCCACCATAATGTCGTCGGAGCTAAAGTCGCGAATCATGCGACTGATGCGGCAGAACGCCGGCGTCACCACGATGTCATCGGCCAACACATCGAGCAGCTCTTCCTCGGTATAGGGGCGCCACTCGCCACGCTCATAGCAGCCCACCAGACGCGAGCCCTCGATGAGCGCACACGGGTAAACCTTGACCTCGTCGGGCATAAAGGCCCCTTCGGTCATAAAGCGTTCGTAGTCGCGCTTGTCCCCTTCGGGCGTGGCACCCAACAAGTTGAGCATAAAGTGCGCGTGGATCTTAAAGCCAAACAGGCGCGCAAGCGAAAACGCCCGCTCGATCTGAGCCACCGAAATGCGACGCTCGTTGATATCGAGCAAATGTTGGTCGAGACTCTGAATACCCATCTGGATCTTGGTGCAGCCCAGGCGGCGGATGAGCGTAAGGGCCTGCGGCGTTACGGCATCGGGGCGCGTCTCGATAACGAGCCCCACCACGCGATGCTTCGCCGTCTCGTTGATGCGCTGTTGACGCTCAAGCTCCTCCATCGTTGCCGTCTGCCACTCGGCAACCTCGCCCCACGGCGTACCGGAGCCGTACAGACGACGCACCGCACGGTTATAGCCGCCCACGGCAGCATCCACACGCCCCTGCTCGTCGGCAACGCCGGCAGCGAGCTCGGCCTCGTCTGTCGCAATGCCGGCAGCCCGATAGCGCTCGCGGCGCCCTGCTACCACCGGCGGCAGAGCATCGGCGGGAGCGTCATCGAGCAGGCGCCCCGCCTCGGCACGACTGATGCCCGGACGCGCCAACATGGGGTTGGCCGCCACGCCAGCAACGGCGTCATCGTTCAGCGCACGGAAAAGCTCCGACATAAACCACGTCTGATACCCTTGCGGATAGTCGCTCCAGGTACCGCCGAGCACAATGAGCTCGATCTTATCGGTCGCATGCCCCATCTGCGAAAGCGCGGTCAGACGAGCGCTCACCTGCAAATACGGATCGAAGCAGTTTTGCTCTGCGCGGGCGCACGCCGGCTCGGCGTGCAGATAGCTCTTGGGCATGCGCAGGTCGTTGGGACAAAACAGACAATCGCCCGAGCACGGCCACGGCTTGGTGATGACGGTAATGGTCGCCACGCCCGAGGCCGTTCGGCGCGGCTTCATACGCAGCACCTGCAGCAGTTGACGTTCCAGATCGGAATCGACATTCCACGCAGTCCACCGAGCCGGCTCCTCACGTTTAACCCGCTGGTAGAACGGCAGCAGACGGCGCTTGGCCAAATCGCGTTTGTCGGCGCCCTCACGGCGCGCCTCGGCATGTATCAATTTGACGAGCGCTTTGTCGTCCACGGTCTCGCCGCGACGCAGAGCCTCGAGTATGTTCAAGATAATCTGTTCCATGTCCCCATTGTAAAGGCAAAGGCGCCGAAGCCCGTCACGGCTCCGGCGCCTCCATCAAAGAGCATGCCTATATGTACCGATCTCCGAAAACCGCATGTCACTCCGGATCAAACGACATGTCGCCCGAACCGACCTCAAAACGATACGCAGCAGACTTATCGCCGTTATCGAATTCAAGATTCAAAATGGTCTCGCCGTCGTAGCCAAGCGGAAGGAAATCGCTCTCGAAGTCGCCGCTGCCCAAGGCGAGGCTCGCCTTAAAGCCCGTCGAGTTCGGAACCGTCATCTCCACATCGCCCGAGCCCACACTCACGTCCATCGACTTCGCGGGGGCCTGGTAGAGCTCGAACGTCACATCGCCCGAACCGACCTCGGCATTCAGGGTATCGGTCACGGTGCCCGTAAACTCAACGTCTCCAGAGTCCAAAGTCAGGTTGAGGTCATGACACGCAATGCCCGCGACCGTCAGGTCACCCGATCCCACATTCGCTGTAATGCCCACCATGTTATCGGCAACTTCGCGCGGCAGTTCGACGGTAACCGTGCGGTCAATGGCGCGCTCGTCATCGCAATCGAACTGGCGAATCTTGAGCGTAGAGCCCTTGATTTCGGCCAGGTTCTGGGTTGCCGCATCGAAGGCAACGGTCCCCGTTGCCACGCGACCGCTTTCAATTACGCGCACTGGCCCGCCGGAGACGTGTTTGACCTCGACCGTGCCCGACGTCACGTCCAAGTCAAGCGATGTGAACGCGTCGGCATCAAAGGTTTCGCTCGAAAGCTGCTGAGGCTGAGCGGAATAGTTACCGTCATCCAAAAGATTGCCCTCGCCCACCACATCGTCCATACCAGACAGGCCGGATACAACATCGTCGAGATCCCACGGGCCATCAAAATGAATCAATGTCCGCGAAACGCCAAAGACAAGCCCAACAATGAGCACAAACGCTCCGATGCCAACACCCAGGCGTACCTTGGATTCATGCGAAAGCTTCATCATTCGTCACCCTCTTTGGCACATGGCTCAGCGGTGATCGTGGTAGCCACGTCAGCATCGGGTTCCGCAGAAGCATCCTTCCCCTGGGCCTTGATCGCCACCGACGCCGGACCAACCTGAATATCCCCGCGTGCCCAATCACCATCGAGCGCACGCGCCACCCAGTGATAGATGGGAATCGTAAAGAAGATCAGTGCGGGAAAGGGGCTGGCACCAACCAGGAACATCAGTAAAAAGAACAGCAGCCAGCACACGGCCCAATACGGGAACGACTGGAACGGGCCCTTCACCGGAGTCGAACCAACTGCGCCGCCACTCGTCGCCTGCGCCGTAGCGGCATTGGCGGCCTGCGCACTCCAGCTTGCCGCTTGCGCCGCCTTGGCCGCAGCATCACTCGCCTGTGTTGCCGCCTCAGTAGCGCGCGCCGCCGCCTCATGGGTGCGAGCACGCTCTGCTGCCTCGGCCTCGCGCTGACGAGCGCGGTCCTCGTTCTCAAACTCGATATCGTCCTCGATCTCATCGCTCGGATTGAGCAGCTCGTCCAGACTCACACCATAAAGCTTGGCGAGCGAGATCAGGTTCTCGGTATCGGGCGAGCTCTCCGCACGCTCCCATTTACTAACCGCCTGGCGCGACAGCCCCAGCTTTCGCGCCAGCCCTTCTTGGCTAAAGCCCTTGCTGCGGCGAAGGTCGGCGAGCCGCTGCGCAGTTTCTACATTCATGGTTCCTCCTATGTGATGCCAGCCGTGCCGCCGGACCGTTTTTTGTTCTTAAGGCGCCTTGCACAGTTAAAAATCTATCCGCCACCGCCAAAAGCATGCCACCTATTCTAGTGAGATTTTTGACAACTGGCGGTTGCGGGCACATATGAGCTGCGGAAATGTGTCCAAACAAAACAATGAGCCGCAGCTCGGTTGTCCCCGTTGCGGCGTTAACGGTAGTATGGTCGTACTGTTTATTTCGCACCGCTAACGGAGGGAGTTCCGCGCCGTGAACCGCGATTTCGCCTCATCGCTCATCCAGCTCAACAACACGTTCTATCGCGAGCACTCCGCTTCCTTTTCCGATACGCGCCAGGCCCCGTGGCCCGGCTGGGTACGCACCATGGATATCGCGCTCGAACAGCTCGACGTCGCCACGATCGAGCATCCCGTCCGCGTCTTCGATCTTGCCTGTGGCAATATGCGATTCGAGAACTTTGCCGCCGGCGGCGCACTTGCCGCCAAGGGCGTCGATGGCGCAAACCCCTCGGCAGATGCCAGCTGCCCGTTTGAGTTCTATGGTGTCGACTCGTGCCAAGACCTGGCCATCGATGCACATGGCCACGCGCTGCGCATTCCCAACCTGCACTTCCAGGAACTCGACGTGCTCGACGCCCTTATGAAGCTCAACCCCGCCGAGACGCCCGACGTGCTTTTCGACGCCCCGCTCGCCGACATCTCGGTCTGCTTTGGCTTTATGCACCATGTGCCGTCGTGCGAGTACCGTGTACGCGTGCTCGACGCTCTGGTGCGCCAGACGCGCCCGGGCGGCATCATCGCCATCAGCTTTTGGGAGTTTATGAACGACGAGCGCATGGCGCGCAAGGCTGTTCGCGCCGAGGCCCGCGCCGAGCTCACCCCGCCGTTTGAGGGTTACGATTCCGCGCAGTTTGAAGCCGGCGACCACCTCATCGGCTGGCAAAACGACCGCCACGCCTACCGCTATTGTCATCACTTTGACGATCAGCAGATCACCGACCTGGTGCGCGGCGTCCGTACGTTCTACAAGAGTGGCGAGGTCCCCGTGCGCGAGCTTGAGCGTTTCCATGCCGACGGTCGCAGCGGCGAGCTCAACCGCTATGTGATTCTCAAGCGCCTGTAGGTATCGGCGACTCGCCGCCGGGCTGCACCGCATCTTTCGGGCAAGCTATGCCCGCCCTTTTTCAATCCATTGACGGAACGTGCAGCTATGCGTTCCAAACTTATGACCAAGGAGCCTCATGGGAGCCGTCCACGTTCGCACGCCTAAGAACTTTGTGCTCGAGGAGCGCCTGGAGCGTTACGCCGATGCGATTGAGACGAACCCCGAGGCCTATGCCGGAGATTGGCGCGCGGCTTGCGCGCCAGTTGGCAGCGTCTCGTTCACCCGCCTTCATCTGGATCTGGGCTGCGGCAAAGGCACCTATCTGGTTGAGCGCGCTCGCCGCGAGCCCGACACCCTCTTTATCGGTATGGACCAAGAGCCCATCTGCATCGCCTATGCCGCACAGAAAATCTGCGAGCATGAACTGACCAACGCACTCGTTCTGCCTCGAGGCGCCGCATCGCTGCCGCAGCTATTTGCCACAGGCGAGCTCGATGCCATCACCATCAACTTTCCCACGCCGCAGCCCAAGGCCAAGTACGCCAAAAAGCGACTCGTCCATGTCGACCACCTAATGCTGTACCGCCCGCTCTTTGCAGCCGGCGCTACCGTCACGCTGCGCACCGACAGCAAGCCGTTGCGCGACTACGCCCTGGGGCAGTTTGCCGCGGCGGGCTACGACACACTTTGGGTAAGCGATGACGTGCGCCGCGACCATCCCGAGCATCCCGAGACCGAGTACGAGTGCCGCACGCGCGAGATGGGTGCCGTCGTCTACGGCATTTGTGCCACACCCGGCGAGAAGCCTACCGAAGAGCAACTCGCAGCAGGCCGAGCGCAGGAGCAAAGCCTTGCCTGCTACCTGCCCGATAACCTCGATAAGCTTACCTATGTGCCCCTCGGCATGGAAGAGGCCGTCGAGAACTTTAAAAACCGCGCCCGCAAGGGCAAGAAGCGTCTGCCGCAAGAGTCCTAGGGGCTTCTGATGGTCGCGATGTCGACAAACAAGCGCGAATAGGCGCCGGCGAACGACCCTCAAGCCTAAGTGAGTAGACTTTTTTGCAATAGCCAAGCACAACCCGCATAGCGAAAAATAAAACCGCAGGTAGAGCCCTTGTGCAAAAGCCATGTGCTCGCGACATCGCAAAAAGTCTACTCACTTAGCTGGCAACCGCACCAAACGGCCGGGCAGAACGCCCATTTCCTGCATTTTCTCGCGCGCTGGCACCCCGCGCCGCCGCTACGCCATAATAGTTGGCGGACAAACGGCGAGAGAAAGCAACCACATGGCACAGACCACGACAGATACCGCCGCCAGCACCGTTTCTGGCGCCGGCGCCGCCAGCTCGTTCTCGGGCGGCACGGGAACCGAAGCCGAATTCGGCTCGCTCGGCGCGCTCTCCCCCACCTGGTGGGAGCCCGAGGATGGTAGCGAGCCCGAACCATGGCTCACGCCCGATCAGGCCTTCGAACGCTTCTTTGAATGGACAAGCGACCGCGGTATTGAGCTGTGGGACCACCAGGAAGAGGCCCTCATGGATCTAGCCGCCGGTGACCATGTCATTTTGGGAACACCGACCGGATCGGGCAAGTCGCTTGTCGCGCTAGGCATGCTCTTTATGGGCATGGCGCAAGGCAAGCGCTGTTATTACACGGCCCCCATCAAGGCTCTGGTCAGCGAGAAGTTTTTCGACCTTGTGCAGGTGCTCGGCCGCGATAACGTAGGCATGATTACCGGCGACACGCATATCAACACCAAGGCACCCGTCATCTGCTGCACGGCAGAGATCCTTGCCAACGACGCACTGCGCGAGAGCGAAGATGCCGACGTGGGCTGCGTGGCCATGGACGAGTTCCACTACTTTGCCGACCCCGACCGCGGTTGGGCTTGGCAGGTGCCGCTGCTCACCCTGCCCCACACGCAATTCATGCTCATGAGCGCCACGCTCGGCGATGTCACTGCCATCGCCGCCTCACTCGAGGAACACACCGGTGCTACCTGCGACTTGGTCGTCGATGCCCCGCGCCCCGTGCCGCTGAGCTACGACTACGTGACGACCTCCCTCGAGGGCACCGTCGAGCTCGCCATGCGCCGCGGCGAGGCCCCGCTCTATATCGTGCACTTTAGCCAGGATGCCGCCCTTGCAACGGCACAGTCGCTCGCCAATTTTGGCATCGCCAGCAAGGAGCAGCGCGAGGCCATCAAAGAAGCGGCAAAGGGGACGAGCTTCTCCACGGCCTTTGGTAAGATTCTCAAACGCCTGCTTGGATGCGGCGTCGGCGTGCACCATGCCGGCATGTTGCCGCGCTATCGCCTGCTGGTGGAGCGCCTGGCGCAGCAGGGCCTGCTGCCCGTCATCTGCGGCACCGATACGCTCGGCGTCGGCATCAACGTACCCATCCACACCGTGGTACTCACCGCGCTCACCAAGTTCGACGGCTACAAGATGCGTCGCCTGCGCGCCCGCGAGTTCCATCAGATTGCCGGTCGCGCCGGCCGCTCGGGCTTCGATACCGAGGGCATGGTCATCGCCGAGGCCCCGGAGCACGAGATCGAGAACGCCAAACTCATGGCCAAGGCGGGCGACGACCCCAAGAAGCTCCGCAAGATTAAAAAGAAGAAGGCCCCCGAGGGCTTTGTCACCTGGAACAAGCAGACCTTTGAGCGCCTGATCGAGACGCAGCCCGAGACGCTCAAGCCGCGCCTTCGCATCACGCACTCCATGGTGATTAGCGTGGTCGAGCAGGGCGGCGATGTCCGAGCCCGCGTACACGACCTCATCGAGACGAGCTTGCAGACCCCCGAGGAAAAGGCCAAGCTCGAGGTTCGCGCCGACGAAATCTTCGCCACGCTCATCGATTCCGGCGTCGTCGTTCGCACCGAGGTGCCGCCCGCGCCCGACGCCCCGACTGACGCCGCGCCAGACATCGACTATGCACTGACGGTCGATCTGCCCGAGGACTTTGCGCTCGACCAGCCGCTCTCGCCGTTTTTGCTTGCCGCGCTGGAGCTGCTCGACCCCGAGAGTGAGACCTATACCATGGATCTGATCTCGATGGTCGAGGCAACGCTCGAGGACCCCAAGCAGGTATTGCGCGCGCAGGAGCGCGCCGCGCGCGACCGCGCGATGGCCGAAATGAAGGCTGACGGCGTCGAATATGAGGAACGCCTGGAGCGCATCCAGGATGTCACCTACGAAAAGCCGCTCGAGGACTTGCTCGATGCCGCCTTCGACAAGTACTGCCAAGAAGTACCTTGGGCCAACGACTACCAGCTCTCGCCCAAGAGCGTCCTGCGCGACATGCTGGAGAGCGCGAGCGACTTTAAGGGCTATATCCAAAAGCTCGGCATCGCCCGCTCCGAGGGCATTTTGCTGCGTTACCTGGCAGAGGCCTACCGTTCACTCGACCGCACCGTGCCCATCGAGAAGCGCGACGAGCGCCTGCGCGACATTATCTCGTGGCTGGGCTTTGTGGTGCGCTCGGTGGACTCGAGCCTGGTGGATGAGTGGGAGAACGCCGGCAACCCGGCAGCCCTCGATGCTGCGCCGCCGCAGGGCATCGACGAGGTCGTGGCGGACCGTCGCGGCTGCACGCTATTGGTGCGCAACGCGCTCTTCCGCCGCGTGACCCTTGCCGCCCGCGAGCACGTTCGCGACCTGGGCGAGCTCGACGACGACTGGGGCATGAGCGAGATCCGCTGGCAAAAAGCACTCGACGCTTACCACGAGCAGCACGAGGAAATCCTCACCGACGGAGATGCCCGCAGCGCCGCGATGTTTTCCATTGACGAGTCCGACGAGAAGACCGCGCACGTATGGCACGTGCACCAGATCTTTGCCGACGAGGATGGCGACCACGATTTTGGCATCATGGGCGATGTCGATCTGGACGCCACGCAAGACGGCGGCGAGGTCATCTTCAAAAACTACCGCGTCGGCTTTATCGAGGACCTGCTCGAGGACTAGCCGAACATACTGGAACGAAACGAAGCGGGGCCGCTGGCAATATAGCCAGCGGCCCCGCTTTTGCGCTATACGCTATGCCTTACTCGGCACCCTCGACCTCATACGAATCCGCCTCGGCTGGCTCATCGTTTGTCTCTGTCGCAGCCCCGCGCGCCTCGTCAAACGCGGCCTTCATGGTCTTGTTGCCCCACGTGAGCTTGCGAATGGTAAGATCGTCCGCCTTCTTGTTGGCTAGGCGCAGATTGTTCTCGGAGGACAGCAACGCCTCCTTGGTTTTCTGCAGGTGGCTAATCGTCTTATCGATCTCATCGATCGCCGTTTGGAACTTGCGGCTCGCGATCTCGTAGTTGCGGCCGAAATCATTCTTGAACTTCTCCATCTTGGCTTCGAAGTTCGTGACGTCGATATTCTGCTGTTTGTATTCCGCCAGCTCCTGCTTATAGCGCAGCGAACCCATGGCGGCGTTGCGAAGAAGCGTAATCATGGGAATGAAAAACTGCGGGCGAATCACGTACATCTTCTCGTAGCGATAGCTCACGTCGACTATCCCTGCGTTATAGAGCTCGCTCTCGGGCTCGAGCAGCGTGCAGAGCACCGCGTACTCACAGCCTTTCTGGCGACGATCGTGATCGAGTTTCTTAAAGAAGTCCTCGTTTTTATGCTTGGTCGCGGTCTCGTCGTTCTCGTTTTTCATCTCGAACATAATCGAAATGACCTCATTGCCGCTCGCGTCGCACTCGCGGAAGATAAAGTCGCCCTTGGTACCCTCAGACGCATCGTTATCTTTCTCGAAGTACGCGTTGGGAAACGCCGTCATGCGCAGACGGTTAAACTCGGTCTCGCAGTGCTGCTCGAGCGACTCGCCCACCATCTTGGTGGACAGGCGGACCTTCATGTCCTTAAGGCGCTCAATCTCTTCATCCTTGTAGCGAATCAGGTCATCGCTCGCGCGCTTGGCCTGCGCAAGCTCGAGCTCGTGTGCCGCCTTGGCCTGTTCCTCGCGAGAATCGCGCACCGCCAGCTCGCTCGTCAGTTTGGCACGCGCCTCATCGCGCTCTCGCTCCGCCGCGGCGACCGCCTCCGACAGGTTCATTTTTGCCATCAGTTCCTGCTCGCGCAGCTGGGCACGCAGACCCTCGGCCTCTTGCTCGGACTGTGCCTTAGCGGCGGAAAACTTCTCTTGTACCGTCGCGCGATAGTCAGTAAGCGCGCGCTCGGCCTCGCTGCGAGCGGCATCGAGTTCGCGCTGCGACTCAGCCGCAGCGGCGGCAAGCGCCATCTCCTGGGCCTTGTCCGCCGCGGCAAGCTTGGCCTGCAGCTCGGCAATCTGAGCATCACGTGCAGCTAAATCGTTTTGAGCAGCGTTGCGCGCCGCCGACTCGGCAAGCTTTGCTTCGTCATCTTTGCGCCCAAGCTGCGCACGCAGGCTATCAATCTCACGCTGGAGTTCGGCATTTTCCTTTTGAGCATTGGCTCGCGCCTCTACCGCCGCGCGCTGGCTTGCACTCTCGCGCTCTGCGGCAGCGCCCTCGAGCTTAGCGCGCAGCTCGGCAAGCTCAGCATCGCGCTTGGCGACCTCTTGTGCCAGCTGCTGAGCCGCAGCGTTCTTCTGCTCAACGAGCTGAGCGTTGCGCTGAGACTCTGCCTCCTGCAAAGCAGCCGTCGAACGCGAGCGCTCAAGCTCCAGCGCCTGCTCGCCCTCGCGCTGGACTGCCTTCACACGCTCATCCAGGTCGCGCGAAAACTCGGCATCACGCACTTGCTTGACAATATCCGCATAGCCAGACGCATCGACCTTAAAGACTTCGCCACAATGCGGGCACTTGATCTCATTCATAGCAGCTCCTCGATGGACGCAAATTTCAACCGCCTACACTCTACCGCGCCGCACGGACAAAAAAGGCGCCGCCGCCATAATGGCAACGGCGCCAGAACCACCACAAAGGCGCACTGTGTCCCCTTTGTGGTGGTTTGTGTGGTGGTTCGAGCATTACAGTCCAAAGAAGCCCAGGATTTGATCCCGACTTACGGGCTTGTACTTGTTGGCATCGAGACCGACATCGTAGCGAAAGATAGGGCGTTCGCGGTCGCGGTTGCGCACGTTGGTGCGGTCTCCTCTGCTGTGGATATGCCCGTGTAGCATGATGGCGCCACGCGCCTTACCATTCCAGCTGAGCATGGGGTAATGGCTCATCACCAGACGATGGCCCTTGGCATAGCCGGGAGCAATCTCCAGGTAATCGCGCACGTCTTCCCAAATCTGCGGGGTGTCGGGATCTTCCCAGTCGCCGTCATGGTTACCGCGGATGAGCGTCACATTCTTGCATTCGATACGCTCGCGCAGGCGCGCCGCCTCCGCCATGGGCAAGCGATACGTAAAGTCTCCCAGGATATAGAGGCGGTCGTCCGCAGTCACGCACTCATTGATGGCATCGATGACCTTGCGGTTCATCTCCTCGACCGAATCAAACGGCCGATCCATGTCGTGCAAGATATTCGTATCGCCCAGGTGCAGGTCGGCGGTAAACCACATCATCGTCTGTGTCCTCATTTCGCAACGCGTCTAACACGTGCCTAGTATACAGACGCTCTGGCGCGTCGGTTAGCCAAAGAGCCCGCCGAACAGACCTCGACGGCGTTTGTCTTGCTTTTTCGAAGCGTCACCCTGAGTTTTCTTGCCCTGCCGTTTCCTACGATCCTGCTCCAACTCATCGTCATCGAGTAGCAGATCCCACTCAAACGAATCGTCTGTCAGATTGAATAGGTCGTCGTCATCAAACATGGCCGCCTCCCTTGCCGACTAGCGAGCATCCACCACATAGAGGCCAACGCGCACCTGGTGCCACGGGCTGCGCTCGGGAGCAACCTGTTGCACGCGAGCCTCAAATACGTCCTCGTGGCCGTAATACATCATCAAGGACAGTGGGCCGACCTCGTTTCCCGGAACATAGCCAAGCTTGGTGTTGCCGTAATAAATCGCAACCGCCTCAGGGTCACGGGGATTATCGCGCTCGACACACAGCGTCAGCTTATCGCCCGCTTTAAGATCGCCCAAGACCAAGGCGCCATCGGCATACTGAAATCCTGCAATGTGAAATGACAGAAGAACACGCGAAGGCTCGTACATAGCAGCTCCTCTAACGGCCGGATAAACCGGTGTGTAACCTTAATTGAGAAGTCTACGGTCCCGTGCGGACACAAATACATCCTGTCTGCGTCCTTCAATCGTTTGCCTCAACGCTTGCGCGACAGAACGCTTGCAGATAAGATAGGAACACGGATGGCACCCGTTGCCGCGGGTCTTGCCAACTCCGATACACGTTTTCATCGTGAGAAGTGGCCGTCTTCGCTTACGCGGGGGCGGCTATTTCATTCGGCCGATAAACAGACCGAGTTCGATAGCCGCAATCAACAACGCCAATAACGAAATAACATCGCTTACGTTCATACCAAATCCCTTCTAAAGGGAGTTGGCCCATCCGTGCTCCATAACAGTAGTCTAACGCAAAATGCAGGTAATAGGAACACTTGTTCGTATTACCTGCGCCCTTTTCTAATGCACAAACATGCGCACGAACTTGTGCTTCCAGCTTGCGTAAGGAGCGTAGCGGAATGGCACGTCCAGCCACGTTGCCTTGTTCACGATGCTCTTCTTGTGGCTAAACGTATCGAAGCTCTCGCGTCCATGGTACTGCCCCATACCGCTCGCGCCCATGCCGCCAAAGCCCATATGGCTCGTAGCCAAGTGCATGATCGTGTCGTTGACACAGCCACCGCCAAATGGCACGTAACGCACGAAGCGCTGCTGAACTGCGCGATCCTGACTAAAGATATACAGGGCCAGCGGCGTCGGACGATCCGTAATAAACGCTTCGGCCTCGTCTAGGCTCTCAAACGTCAGCACCGGCAAGATGGGACCGAAGATCTCCTCCTGCATCACGGCGTCATCGGGGGTCACGCCGTCCAAAATTGTCGGCTCGATCTTCAGCGAAGTCTCCCGCGCGGTGCCTCCAAGCACGACCTTATCGGGATCGATCAGCCCACGCACGCGCGCAAAATGCTTGGCGTTGACGATATGCCCGTAATCCTCGTTATCGAGCGGATGCTCGCCAAACATACGGCGGGCCTCTTCCCTGATGAGGTCCAGCAGCTCGTCATGCACGCGCGCATCGACCAGCAGGTAGTCGGGCGCCACGCAGGTCTGCCCCACGTTGAGCCATTTACCAAAGGCGATACGCCGCGCCGCAACCTTCAAGTTTGCCGTCGCATCCACGATGCAGGGGCTCTTTCCGCCCAGCTCAAGCGTCACGGGCGTGAGGTTTTTGCTCGCGCGCTCCATAACGAGCTTGCCGACCGAAACGCTACCGGTAAAGAAGATCTTGTCCCAGCACTCATCGAGCAGCGCTTCGTTTTCGGCGCGCCCGCCCTCGACAACCGTCACCAGGCACGGATCAAATGCCTCTTCACAGATTTGCTTGAGCACCGCGCTCGATGCCGGAGCATAGGCACTCGGCTTGATGACCACGGTATTGCCCGCGGCAAGGGCGCCGGCGAGCGGCTCGAGTGTTAGCAAAAACGGGTAGTTCCACGGAGCCATGATGAGTGTGACGCCATAGGGCACGGCTTGCGTTTTGCACACGCTCACGGCGTTAGCGAGATCGCACGGACGCAGGCGCGGACGACTCCACCGAGCCACGTGAGCAATCTGATGTCGAATCTCGGAAAGCGACGTACCAATCTCGCACATATAGGCCTCGTCATGCGACTTCCCCAAATCGGTCTTGAGCGCATGGGCGATATCGGCCTCGTGGGCCCGCACCGCATCGCGTAAACTCACGAGCGCGCGACGTCGAGCATCGACATCAAACGTGGCGTGCGTCTTAAAGTAGGCGCGCTGATCGCCGACGATGCGCGCAATTTCCTCGGTGTTCATGGACCCTCCTAATTCTCGTCCTCAAACATACCACCTGCAACGACTTCGTACATATGCTCGAGCTCCAAGCGGTCCATTAGAAGCGGAACGGGGTATAGCGGATTGGCCTCGGCATCGGCATGCGCCGCCATCTCGGGAATGTCAGAGCGGCGAATGCCCAAGACATATTTGGGGATTCCCAGGGCCTCGTTCATGCGGTCGACCCAATCGATAAAGGCCTCGGCCGCAAGACTATCCTGCGCGGTAGCCGGCGCAATGCCCGCCATGCGAGCAAGATCGGCAAGCTTGGGGGCGGCGGCGTCACCATAAGCGCGAAGCATGTGCGGCAGGATGATCGCGTTGGCCAAACCGTGCGGAATTCCGTATCGGCCGCCCAAACTGTGCGCGATGGCATGCACATATCCGACATAGGAGCGGGTAAACGCAACGCCCGCCTTATACGCCGCCAAAAGCATATTGCGACGAGCGCACATGTCGTCACCATGCTCATAGGCCTCGAGCAAATTGTCGTGGATAAGCTGCACCGCCTGTCGCGCCATCTTACGCGTATAGGGCGTGGTGCTTCGCCCGATAAAGGCCTCGACGGCATGCGTCAGGGCGTCCATGCCCGTCTGCCCCGTAATGGAAGTGGGCAAGCCGCACGTAAACTCGGGGTCGTGGACTGCAAAACGCGGGATGAGCACAAAGTCGTTAATGGGGTATTTGTAGTGCGTCCCGTCATCGGTAATTACCGCCGCAAGCGTGACTTCGCTTCCCGTACCTGCCGTGGTGGGAACGGCGATAAGCAGCGGCAGGCGACGATGAATCCGCAGTAGGCCGCGCATCTTGTTGATGGGCTTGTTTGGCTGCGCAATGCGTGCGCCCACGCCCTTGGCGCAGTCCATGGCTGATCCTCCGCCAAAACCGATAATGGCCTGGCAGGCGCTCTCTCGATACAGGGACGCCGCCTCCTCCACGTTTGAGACCGTGGGGTTCGCACGCGTTTCGGCATAGACCACAGCGCCAATTCCCTTGGACGCGAGCGCTGTCTCGAGCGGTGCCGTGAGCCCCAGACGGGCAATACCAGGATCCGTCACGATAAGGACCTTCTGGATCGAGCGCTTTTGAAGCACCGCGGGCACATCTTCGGCATGCTCTAAAATGCGCGGCTCGGTATAGGGCAGCACCGGCAATGCGATGCGAAAAACCGTTTGATACATTCGGCACCAGGCGCGGCGGGCTAGATGCATAAAGGAAACTCCCTCATTTGTTGATTGGTCAACATTTGCTCGACCGATTGTACTCAGCGGCGGTCAAAGACGGCCTGCCAATCGTTAATCAATCAACATCTTCATATCTCAAAATTGTTTTATTAAAAATCATTCCTAATAGGCTTCACATTTGGTTGCATTTATGGATAATAGAACTCGTCAAGACGCACGTCCGGAGAGGGCCCTTACGGGACCGGACGAGCGCGCAATCGCCATCGATCGAAAGGATCGAATCATGAAGTTTGTTTGCCCCGTTTGCGGTTATGTGGAAGAGTTCGACGGCGACCAGCTGCCCGAGGATTTTAAGTGCCCCCAGTGCGGCGTTCCCGGTTCTCGTTTCCTGAAGCAGGAGGAGGGCCAGCTCGAGTGGGCCGCCGAGCACGTCGTGGGCGTCGCCAAGATGGAGGGTGTCTCTGAGGACATCGTTGCCGACCTGCGCGCCAACTTTGAGGGCGAGTGCTCCGAGGTCGGTATGTACCTGGCCATGGCTCGCGTCGCTCATCGCGAGGGCTATCCCGAGATCGGCCTGTACTGGGAAAAGGCTGCCCACGAGGAGGCCGAGCATGCCGCCAAGTTCGCCGAGCTCCTGGGCGAGGTCGTGACCGACTCCACCAAGAAGAACCTCGAGATGCGCGTTGAGGCCGAGAACGGCGCCACCGCCGGCAAGACCGATCTTGCCAAGCGTGCCAAGGCCGCCGGCCTCGATGCCATCCACGACACCGTGCACGAGATGGCTCGCGACGAGGCCCGCCACGGCAAGGCTTTCGCCGGCCTGCTCAAGCGCTACTTTGGCTAAGCCAACCGCCTGAGTCATAACCTCAAGCTCGACGAGGCCCGGACCGTATTGGTTCGGGCCTTTTTCGTGCCTCACGAACTTGTTAACGCCCTGAAATAGGACCGCCTTCGGCATCGGCTTCTCGTCAAAAACTAAGTGAGTAGACTTTTTGGAACTTGCCGAGCACGCCATCCATATTGCTTTATAAAGCCGCAGGTAAATGACTTGTTGCAAAACGGCTTGGTCGCCAAAGTGCCAAAAGTCTACTCACTTAGAACCGCAGCCGTCCACGATCGAGCCATTTTGTGTCTAGCGGGCATCTTTCCGTCGATTACTCCCAATTTTGTCCAGTCAATGAATAGTTCAGACCGGAGTAATGCCTCAGCCCTTTGCTCATCCGAGCTTTTATCACGATATTCAGCATCGAGCATCCTGCATACGGCCTTAACGATCGCGCGGAATCTATCCTCATCCGATATCTGTCTGTGTGTAAGGAGAAGCACATCGTAGCCCATGGCCTGAAGGGCCGTCATGCGGTCAGCGTCACGCAAGCCATCCCCTGCGCGTCCGTGCGAGGCCTTTCCCTGACATTCAATGGCCACCTGTCGCCTACCGTCCGGCGAAGAAAGAAGTAGGTCGATATATACACGGGACTTTCCCACAATCGCTCGAGCACTTGTGCTTAACGTCACTTCGACATTGAGCTCTATGCCGCAAAACCCTTCGCCTCCCAGGGCTCGCGGCAGTCCAAGCAACAAATACGCCTCGACCTCAAAAGGCGACGCGGCACCCAATGGAACGAGTTGCGATACCGCCATAAATCTATTGCCGTAACGCATCCCGCAAACATCTGAACAAAAACGGTCAAGGTCTCCGCCCAAAACCAAAGCGTCTCGACGCCATAAATTTGAGGCGGTGCCGTCCTCGGACGGGCAGCGCACCCAACCGAACGTTGTCGAAATCGCGCCCGAATCAATTGCACGCGAAAGCTCCGCCTCAAGTGCCGCCGGCAGGGCACACACCGCAAACAAGCCACACATCTCCGCCAATACCAAAAGAAGCTGAAGATCCGTCAGATGCCGCGACATGATGAATGTCGTCAGTAGAGGAGACGTAACCAAAAACCCATGTTCCGTTTCCAGCACGGATTCCCTGGGGAGCTCACCAAGAAACAGCCGCTGCCTAATGCTGGCAGGACAAGTCCGTTTGTTTCTCGTCCGGACCAATGTATACAACGGAAAGCCGAGCACAACCGCAGCCGTCGGGTTACGGGCAAGGTCATATCGCTGCCGGTCTTCTTCCGGCCGTGGAAGCGGCGGACACAAAGCGCGGACTTGAGGAGGCAAACGCCAGTACCTAAAAGCCGATATGTCACAAAGTAGATCCTTCATAGGCACAGGAAAACACGAATTTCAACCCAGTCAGTCACGCATTGGCGCGAACGCACCAAAAAATGGCGCCGAACGTACTGCCAAGTTTTCAACAGCCCTCCCCAACTGGCCAAAAGCTTGCCGAGAGCTGGACGAAGCCCTGTTGAAAACCCCATTTTTTTCTCATGCAGAAGCTTTGCGCGGCAAGTGAGTAGACTTTTTTGAACATCCCGAGCAGGCCGGTGGTAGCGCGCAGAGTCGTGGTGTAAGAAGCAAGGGAGGGCCATCGCCTAGAATC
>UQUL01000005.1 GCA_900544235.1 uncultured Collinsella sp. | reverse complement strand
ACGAGATTACTACGCGTCTCGTGGGCTCGGAGATGTGTATAAGAGACAGGCCGCGGCCTGCGCCATGATCATCGACCGCTTTTTAGACAATTGCGGCATTGTGGCTCGCAACGGTGTCGCGACCTGCCTGCTGTGCGGCCTGGTGACCGATACCGGTCGTTTTCAGTACCAAAACGCCGATGCTGCTGCGTTCCATGCCGCCTCGCGCCTGGTCGCGCACGGTGCCGATCCGGCGCGCGTCGCGCTCGAGGTCTACCAGAGCATGCGCGTAGAGTTCTTGCATCTCAAGTCCATCGTTATGGGTCGTATCAAGACCGTGGCGCACGGTCGTGTGGCATATAGTTATGCGTACCAGAGCGACCTCGAGGCCTGCGGCGTCACTTCGGATGAGTGCGACGGTCTGGTCGATGTGGTGCGTTCGGTGATGGGCGTTGAGGTCTGCCTGTTCCTAAAGGGCATCGAGGGCGATACCAAGGTGCGCGGCAACCTGCGCTCCAAGGGCGACCTCGATGTGTCCGAGATTGCTGCCAATTTTGGCGGTGGCGGGCATCATGCCGCCGCCGGCTTTTCCAACAACGGAACAATTCTCGAGACGCTCACCGTGGCACTTCCCATGCTGGCCGAGCTGGTAGGGGAGGATCCCGCTTCGGTGACCGTCGAGCTTTAACTTTTTGGATGGTACATGGCTCGTCGTACGCCTTCACAACTGAATATGCTGCTCGCTGTCGATAAGCCGGTGGGCTGCACGTCCCACGATGTGGTCTCGCAATGCCGACGCGCTCTCCATGAGCGGCGCGTCGGCCATGCCGGTACGCTCGACCCCATGGCATCGGGTGTCATGGTTGTGGGCGTGGGTCAGGCCACCCGTTTGCTGGGTATGCTCACGCTCAATACGAAAAACTACGTCGCCGACATTTCGTTTGGCTCCGAGACCAATACCGATGATGCGGAGGGCGAGGCGGTCCGCACGGTGGCTGTTGCCGACGAGCTCCGCGATCCTGCCTATGCGCGTGAGCGCTTGGCCGCCATGCTGGGTCCGCAGATGCAGGTGCCGCCGGCGTTTTCGGCTATCTCGGTCAATGGCGTTCGCGCCTACAAGTCTGCTCGCGAGGGCAATGCGGTGGACCTACCTCCGCGCCCCGTCGAGGTCTATGCCGCCGACCTGATCGCCGTGGGCGGCGAGGGTGATACGTGTGTGTGGACCGTGGCGTTTTCGGTAAGCAAGGGCACCTATATCCGTGCGCTCGCTCGCGACTTGGGCCGCGCCTGCGAGAGCGCCGCGCACATTTCCGCGCTGCGCCGCACGGCCTCCGGTGTTGTTTCCATTGGCGCTTGTCATGCGGTCGAGGAGCTTTCTCCCGAGTCCGCGGCTGGCTTTGCCCTGGATCCCATTGCGGCCCTGGGCGCCACACGTGTTGACTTGCCGGGCAATCTTGCCGACGACCTTCTCTGCGGCCGACGCATTCCCGTTGAGCGTGCGCTTGCCGATTTCGATGCCTCGAAGGCGCCGTTTGCGTTGGTGCTCGATGGGGGACTCAAGGCGCTCGCCCGCATTGAGGGTGGCCCCTTTGTCATGGAGCACGTGTTTCCGCAGGCAATCGGCGGTGTTCGATGATGTTGTCCGTTCGCGAGCTCGCGCGTATCTTTTTCGCGGGTGAGTCGGACGAGGCTCGCATCGTTACTGCCGATGTGTTTGATAAGTGTGAGCACCTGGGTGCCGCATCGATTGCCATCGGCGTGTTCGACGGCGTTCACCGTGGACACCAGGAGCTCATTGCGGCGCTTGTCCGTGATGCCCGTGCCCATGGCTGCAAGGCGGTCGTAGTTACCTTCGATCCCGACCCGGACGTCGTGGTGAGCCCTTCGCCCGCTCAAAAATTGATGACGACGGCCGACCGCTTGCATGCCCTGGCTCAAACCGGGGTCGATGCGGTGGTGGCCGTTCCCTTTACGCCTGAGGTTGCGGCGCTTGACCATGTTGCTTTTCTCTCGCTGGTGTCGCGTCTGGTCGACATTCGATCGATTCGCGTTGGCAGCGACTTTAGGCTGGGTCGTGGCGGTGCTTCTGGTGTTGCCGAGATGCGCTCCTGGGGTTCCGAGCACGGCGTTGACGTGTATGGTCACGACCTGCTTTGCGAGGGCGGTGAGGCCATTTGCGCCACCCGCATTCGTCATGAGCTGGGACAGGGCCATGTGGAGCTTGCTGCTGGGTTACTCGGCCGTCCGTATATGGTGCGTGGCGGTGTTATTCGCGGCCGTCACGAGGGTTCTGGCATGGGCTTTCCCACGGCAAACTTGCAGGTTCCCGACGGCATTCAGGTGCCAGCCGATGGCGTGTATGAGGGTCTGGTGCTGGTCGATGACACCGCGTGGCCCGCTGCCGTGAACGTCGGCCTGCCGCCAACGTATGCTGACGATGCGGCATCTGCGCATCTCGAGGCTAATTTAATTGGTTATACGGGCGACCTGTACGGCGCTTCCGTTTCGCTGGCGTTTACGCGCTGGCTGCGTCCCTCGCGTGTGTTCGATTCGCTGGATGAGTTGATCGCGACCGTCGAGGGTAATATCGAGGACATTCGTCGCAACTTGGGCGAGCAGGGGGTGAGCATCCGTGATTAGCGATGAGGAGAAAGACCAGGTACGCGCTGCGTCCGACCTCGTTGCCATCGTGCAGGAAACGGTTGAGCTCAAGCCTCGCGGCCATGAGTTTTGGGGCTGCTGCCCCTTTCATGGCGAAAAGACGCCGTCCTTCCACATTATTCCCGCCACGCAGGTGTGGCATTGCTTTGGCTGCGGCGAGGGTGGCGACGTCTTCACCTATATCATGAAGCGCGAGAACCTGAGCTTTCCCGAGTCAATCCGTTACTTGGCCGATCGCGCGGGTATTGAGCTGCACGACACCGGAGATCGCCGCGAGCGCGGTACTAAGCGTGCCCGCATCTACGATCTGTGTGCCGAGACCGCCCAGTTCTACCACACCATGCTTATGCGCGGTAAGGACGGCCGTCCGCGCGAGTACTTTGCCAGCCGCGGCATGGGTGGCGACGTCTGCCGCCGCTACTGCCTGGGCTTTGCACCGGGCCGTAACGCGCTGGTGTCGCACCTGTCCCAGGCGGGTTTTACCCCACAGGAGATGATCGACGCCAACGTTGCCGTGAGCCGCGGGCGCGGGCAGCTTGCCGACCGCTTCTACGACCGCGTGATGTTCCCCATCTTTGACGAGCAGGGTCACAACATTGCCTTTGGCGGTCGCATCATGGGCGACGGCCAGCCTAAGTACCTCAACACCGCCGAGACGAGCGTGTTCCATAAAAAGCGAAACCTCTACGGATTTAATTGGGCCAAGGAGTTTATCGTCGCGCAGGATACCGCCATCGTGGTGGAGGGCTATACCGACTGCATCGCCTGTTGGGAAGCGGGGATTAAAAACGTTGTCGCCACGCTGGGCACCGCCCTCACGGAGCATCACGTCAAGACGCTCACTCGCTTTGCCAAGCGCATCGTGTATATGTTCGACGGCGATGCCGCGGGCCAGAAGGCCGCCCGCCGCGCGATTCAGTTTATCGAGCAGGATTCGATGGACCTGCGCTGCGTGGTGCTCCCCGACGGCAACGATCCCATGGAGTTCATCACGGCGCACGGCGGAGGGGAGCTGCTGAAACGCATTGACGCCGCCGAGCCGCTCATGGACTTCGTGTACCGTTCGCTGCAGGAGTCGAGCGACATCACCACGCCGGGCGGTCGCGCCAAGGCGCTGGAGGACGCGCTGACGCTCATCTATCCGCTTCGTGACAGCTATATGATCGATACGTACTTTATCCAGATTGCCGATCTGCTGGGTTTGGATCTGGAGACCGTGCGTGCGAGCTCGGGTCGCGTGTTTCGCGATGTCGCCAAGCGCGAGGATGCGGAACGACGTCGTGAGCAGAACTATGAGCGCCAGCGGGCGCAGGCCGAGCGCTCTGGTAGCGCGGGCAGTCGGGCATCGGGTTCCCGCGATGCCGGTCGCGGTGCTTGGGCATCGGGCGCTACGCCGCCGGTGTCCGCGCCGGTCGAAGAAGAGCCGTACGACTACGTCCCGCTCGATGCCTACGATGCCGCGCCCGTGGAGGTCGTCGACGACCTGCCGCCGATCGACGTGCCTGATGGTATGGGCTCTGTTCCTGTGCCTGATGGTTCGGACGCACCGGCTACGGCGGCGCCGATGGTCTTGACCGATCTAGAGCGCAAGTCCTTGGCAGGGGAGCGCGAACTGTTGACCATGCTCACGAGCTACCCCGACCTGTTCCGCACGTATGCCGACCGCATCTGCTCCATCGAGTGGGTTGACCCACGTCACGAGTCCATCGCGTGGGCCGTTCTGGCAACGCCGCCGGGAACCGATCCTGCAGCCTGCATGGATGCGGCGCGCTCGGTGTGTCCCGAGGCGGCAACGCTTGTGAGTGCCGGGCGCATCTCGGCGACGAGCAAGCACCCCACCGAGACGAACATCGTGTTTATGCTCGATACGCTCGAGCTCTACACCATCAAGCGCCGCATGCGTGCCGCACAGGCCAAGCTGCGCCAGGATCGTTCGCTCGATGATGAGGCCCGTCGCGCGCTGACCGTGCAGGCCGCGCAGGATTCGCAGCGTCAACGCGAGTTGCAAAAGTCGATCGGCGGCGTGGCGGACCCGTTCCGTTTAATCGGTCTGGAGGCCGCAGGCACCGAACAGGCCTAGATGTTGTGGTCAACCAGCGTATTCTCGCCTATACCCAGTCCTCTTTTTGGGTATAGACGTCAATGTGTGTGCTAAAGTATTGAGTCCTGTGGACTATGAAGGGAGAATCTGTGCCAAAAAAGACTGAGAGCACGGGTACTGGGCTGGAATCCTACGTTGCAAAGCTCATGGGCAACGGCTCAAACAGGACTTCGGTAACCGAGGACGAGATTCAGGTCGCCCTGAAGGATATCGATGTTTCTGACGAGCAGCTCACCGCGGTGTATTCCGCGCTGCGCAACAGCGGCATCCAGATTATCTCCGCGAGCGGTAACGACGACGCCCCCATGGACGTCGACGATGACGATACCGATTCTGATACCGACGATTTCGATGACGACGACGAGCACGATTCCGGCTCGCTCGACGATCACGAGCTCAAGATGGCCCGCCAGGCTGACGCCGAGATGGGTTCTTCCAAGAGCAAGAAGAAGCGCACCGTGCGCACGTCCCGTTCGCGTTCGCGCGTGCGCGGCATCGATGCCTCTACGGTGATGCTGACCGGCGACCCGGTCCGTATGTACCTCAAGGAGATCGGCAAGGTCGACCTGCTGACCGCTTCCGAAGAGGTCGATCTGGCTATGAAGATCGAGGCCGGTCTTGAGGCCACCGAGAAGCTCGAGGCTGCCGATGCTGGTGAGCTCGAACTCACGCGTGCCGAGATGCGTCGTCTTACGCGCATTGAGAACGTGGGCCTCGAAGCCAAGCAGGCGCTCATCAGCGCAAACCTTCGTCTGGTCGTCTCCATCGCCAAGCGCTATGTCGGTCGCGGCATGCTGTTCCTGGATCTGATCCAGGAGGGCAACCTCGGTCTGATCCGCGCCGTCGAGAAGTTCGACTA
The DNA here is from genome assembly GCA_900544235.1 of uncultured Collinsella sp. Lineage (GTDB taxonomy): Bacteria > Actinomycetota > Coriobacteriia > Coriobacteriales > Coriobacteriaceae > Collinsella. The sequence goes on along the minus strand of UQUL01000005.1, from coordinate 60,585 downwards.
CCAGAAGGGCTTTAAGTTCTCCACGTATGCCACGTGGTGGATCCGTCAGGCCATCACGCGCGCTATCGCCGACCAGGCCCGTACCATCCGTATTCCCGTGCACATGGTCGAGACCATCAACAAGCTCGTCCGTGTGCAGCGCCAGCTCCTTCAGGACCTGGGTCGCGACCCGACCCCCGAGGAGATCGGTGCCGAGATGGACATGAGTGCCGACCGCGTCCGCGAGATCCAGAAGATCTCGCAGGAGCCCGTGTCGCTCGAGACCCCCATCGGCGAGGAAGAGGATTCCCAACTGGGCGACTTTATCGAGGACTCCCAGGCCATCGTTCCGCCCGATGCCGCCAGCTTCTCCATGCTGCAGGAGCAGCTCACCCAGGTGCTCGACTCGCTTGCCGATCGTGAGCGCAAGGTTATCGAGCTGCGCTTTGGCCTTGTCGACGGACATCCCCGTACGCTCGAGGAAGTCGGCCGCGAGTTTGGCGTCACGCGCGAGCGTATCCGCCAGATCGAGTCCAAGACCCTGGCCAAGCTCCGCCACCCGAGCCGTAGCAGCAAGCTCAAAGACTATATCGAGAGCTAGTCAAACAAGAGGCGCCCTCAAGCACATCCGCTTGGGGGCGCTTTCATGTAGTCGTTGGGGACGTTCTTGAATGACTAGTCGTTTAAGAACGTCCCCAATGATTAGGTCGGAAAATTTCTTAAAAAAGTTCTTGCCCTGAGCTGATTCGTCCGTATAATAAATTTCGTTGCTTGAGAGCACGCACCTATTCCTCGGTAGCTCAATGGTAGAGCACGCGGCTGTTAACCGCGCTGTTGTAGGTTCGAGTCCTACCCGGGGAGCCAGGTTGTAAAACCCGTCGCTTATGCGGCGGGTTTTTTCATGCCGCGATCGCCGTTCGCGAACGTTACCATATCAACATTTCGTGTCGAGGATGTAATCCCGAGGCCCGCCACCTCAACATGCTGCGGTCGTTGTAGAATATTGCAATGATTGCTCCCACGACATGGTGCCGCGAGCACCAAGAAAAGGAGATTCTTGTGTCTGAGACCATTAACGGCAGCCTGAGCGTCTCGAACGACGTTATTGCCGATATTGCCGGTTATGCCGCGATGACGTGCTATGGCGTTGTCGGTATGGCTGAGCAGCTCCAGGGCGCCGAGAGCGTGCGCCTGCTTGCCGGTCAGCGCCTCCGCAAGGGCGTGCTTGTCTCCGCCGACGAGAACGGCCTTACGGTCGATCTTCACGTCGTGCTCGAGAACGGCGTCAACATGAAGTCCGTCTGCCACAATCTTTCGAGCTCCGTTGCCTTCACTCTGCAGGAGATCGCCCAGATCGATCCCGCCAGCCTTAAGATCGGCATCCATATCGACGCGCTCAAGAGCCGTCTGAACTAGCATCCGAAAACGGAGATTCAAATACCCATGATTGCAAAGACCATTCGCACCTGTTTTCCGATCGCTGCGGCTGCCGTTTCCGACAAGGCCGAGGAGATCAACAAGCTCAACGTCTTCCCCGTACCCGATGGCGATACCGGCACCAACATGTCGCTCACGCTCGCCTCGGTGACCAAGGAGCTCTCTGCCCTTCCCGCCGATGCCGATATGGAGGCCATCGCCGGTGCCATCACCCACGGCTCTCTCATGGGCGCTCGCGGTAACTCCGGCGTTATTACCTCGCAGATTCTTCGCGGCGTGGCCGAGGGCCTTGTCTCTGCCGACGAGCCTATTACGTCCGCCAACATTGCCTTCGCCTTCCGTCGTGCCGTCAAGGTCGCCTTCCAGGCTGTCCGCAAGCCCATCGAGGGCACGATCCTCACGGTCCTGCGCGATGTCTCGACCAAGGCCGATGAGTGCGAGAAGAAGAAGTTCTCGGCCGAGGATGCGCTCGATGCTATCGTCGTCGAGGCGTACCAGTCCGTCGCCCGCACGCCCGACTTGCTGCCCGTCCTCAAAGAGAACGGCGTGGTCGACTCAGGCGCCTTCGGCTTTGCCATCTTCCTGGAGAACTTTGTTGCCGCCGCGCTTGGTCGCAGCACCGTTGTCGAGGATTTCTCCGCTACGTTTGACTCCGCCGGCTCTGCCCGCGATGCCGCTCTTGGCCGCGTTGAGATCGAGGCTAACGACGACTGGGAGGGCTCGGAGTTCCGCTACTGCAACGAGTTCCTCTTTAAGGCCGACGCCCCGTTTGACGAGGACGAATGCCTTAAGTTCCTAGGCTCCATGGGCGACTGTGAGCTGCTCGTGGGCGCCTATCCCGACTACAAGATCCATGTGCACTCCAATACCCCCAACCTGGTGCTCGAGCACATGCTGCAGCTCGGTCAGATCTATGAGGTCTTTATCCACAACATGGAGATGGAGGCCCACGACCGTACCGCTAAGATCCACGAGGATCAGGAAAAGGCCGCCGAGCCCGCCAAGGCGCTGGGCTTTGTCGCCGTTGCCGCCGGTTCCGGCGAGGCCGACATCCTCAAGTCCCTTGGCGTCGACGTGGTCGTCTCCGGTGGCCAGACTATGAATCCCTCGACCGCCGACCTGCTGGGCGCGGTGGACCAGGTCAACGCGACCTCGGTCATCATCTTGCCCAACAACGGCAACATCCGCATGGCCGCTGAGGCTGCTGCCTCAGCCTGCACCGACAAGAAGGTCGCCGTCGTTCCCACCAAGACCGTCCCGCAGGCCTTCTCCGCGCTGTTCGCAGTCCTGCCCGATTCCGAGCTCGAGGATGCCGTCGCCGCCATGGTCGACGCCATCAGCGAGGTCCGCGATGGCGAGGTCACCCGCGCCGTGCGCGACTCCAGTGCCTCTGACGGTTCTCCGATTCACTCCGGTGACGTCATGGGTATCATCGCCGGCTCCATCGACGTGGTCGGCTCCGACGTGAAGCAGGTCACGCTCGACTGCATCAACCGCATGCAGGAGGAAGAGGAGGGCGACGCGCTGACGATTCTGGCCGGCGAGGAGCTGTCCGATGAGGCCTTCCAGGAGATCGTCGACGCCATCGAGGAAGCTCAGCCCGACTTGGAGATTGACGCCCATCGTGGCGAGCAGCCGCTCTATCCCGTGATCTTCTCGATCGAGTAGGCATCTGCCCATGTCCGAGCTCTGCTCCGTGCCGCGCGTCTCGGAGCGCTTTGCCCAGAGCAATGCGCTCGACGAGGATATCGCGCGACTCAAATATGTTTCGGGTAAACGTGAGGAGGCCCTTCGCCGTCTGGGAATTAGGACGGTGGGGGACCTCCTTCTCCATATCCCTCATCGATACCTCGACTTTACCCGTTCGTGGTCCATCGAGATGGCGCCCATCGGTACCGTGTGCACCATCATCGCCACGGTCGACCGCATCGTCCAAAAGCAGCCGCGTCCGCGCATGCAGGTGACCGAGGTATCGCTGGTGGACGAGACGGGCGTGTTGCAGGTCGCCTTTTTCCGCCAGCCCTGGATTGCCCAGCAGCTTAAACAGGGCGACCGCCTGGCCGTGATGGGCAAGGTAGAGTTTGCCTACGGTTTTAAGCAGATGGCCTCGCCGCACTTTGAAAAGCTCGATGACGGGCGTGCTGCGGGCACCATCCTGCCGGTCCATTACGTGAGCGATGGCGTGAGCCAGGCGTGGATGCGCCGCATCGTAAGCGGCGCGCTCGAGGTCGTCGGCAATCCGTTCGATCCGATTCCTGCGCCGCTGCGCGCAAAGCGGAAGCTCATGAGCAATGCCCGCGCGTTGCGTTCGATCCACTTTCCATCGAGTATGGCAGAGCGCGATATCGCGCGCGCACGGCTTGCCTACGAGGAGTGCCTCTACCTGCAGCTGGCGCTGCGCCTGCGCAACGTCGGCGGCCTGGTCGATGTGGTTCCCTATGCCCACACCGCGGGCGAGCACCTGGCCGCGCTTAAGCAAGCCCTGCCGTTTTCGCTGAGCGACGAGCAGGAGACCGCGTTCCAAGATATCCTGCGCGATATGTGCGATGGTGGGCGCGTGATGAACCGCCTGCTGCTGGGCGATGTCGGTACCGGTAAGACCGCCGTTGCCGCCTGCGCTCTGGCTGTGGCTGCCGATAGCGGTACGCAGGCCTGCGTTATGGCGCCCACGGGCGTGTTGGCGCGCCAATATGCCGATAAGACCGGCCCTCTGCTCTCGCAGGCGGGCATGTCCTGGGCGCTTCTGACGGGTGCCACGCCGGCCTCAGAGCGCGAGCAGATCCATGCCCAGCTTGAATCGGGCGAGCTCGACGTCCTCTTTGGAACCCACGCGGTGCTTTCGGATAACGTTGCGTTCAATCATCTGTCGCTTGTCGTCATCGACGAGCAGCACCGGTTTGGCGTTGGCCAACGCAACGCCCTACGCGCGAAGGGCCCCGGTGCGGACCTGCTCGTTATGACGGCGACACCGATCCCGCGTACGCTGGCGCTTTCGGTCTACGGCGATCTGGACACGAGTATCATCCGCCATCGGCCCGTCCCTGGCGCTGGCGTGACGACACGCGTGCTCACCGAGTCGAGCCGCGACCTCGCCTATGGCGCCATCCGCGAGGCGCATGAAAAGGGTCAGCAGGCCTACGTGATTTGCCCGCTCGTGGAGCCGAGTGACTCGGCCGATGAGCTTGAAGACGTGCCCGGTATCGCCCGCGACGACGAGGGCCGCGTGACCGTGCCTGTGCCGCTGCACGATACGGCGACCGAGCTCGATCGCCTGCGTCTGGCGTTGCCGGGTCTTGCCATCGAGCGCCTTCACGGCCGTATGCCAGCGGGGGAGAAGGATCGCGTTATCGACGCCTTCAAGCGTGGCGAGATTGACGTGCTCGTCTCGACTACGGTGGTCGAGGTGGGCGTCGACGTGCCCAACGCCACCGTCATGGTCATCGAGAACGGTGAGCGGTTTGGCTTGGCGGCGCTGCATCAGCTACGCGGTCGCGTGGGCCGTGGCAGCGTGTCGGGCACGTGCCTGGTCATGACGCACTCCAAGGGCAATGGCGGCGCCTCGGCGGCACAAGACCGTCTCCAGTCGCTCGAAAAGACCTCGGATGGTTTTACGCTTGCCCAGATGGACCTGCGTCTGCGTCACGAGGGCGAAATCCTGGGGTACCGTCAGCACGGTGGCGTGACCTTGCGCTTTGTGGACCTGGATGCCGATGAGGACCTTATCGAATGGGCCCATTTGGACGCGGTCGAGCTCTTGCGGTATGCTTGCAACCTTGACTCTGTGGCGACGCGTCCCTTGCGCGAGGCGGTCGCCATGCGTTATCGACATATCTTTAAGGAGGTCAGCGGAGGATGAGAATCATCGGCGGCGAATGGCGCGGTCGTAAGATCGAGGAGCCCCGTGGTCGCGATGTCACCCGCCCCACGACTGATCGCGTGCGCGAGGCGTGCGCATCTATGGTCATGTCGGCATTCGATTTCGATTTGGACGAGGTTCGTGTGCTGGACGCCTTTGGCGGCTCCGGTGCCTTAGGGTTAGAGATGCTCTCTCGTGGGGCCCGCTCGCTCACGACGTTTGAGATCGATCGCAACGCCGCGCGGCTCATTACCAAGAATATCGAGTCGCTCTGCCGTGACCGTGCGCGTTGGCGTGTGGTCACGGGCGACATGCTGGCAAGTGCCTCGCGCGGTCGTGTACCGGGCGGCCCCTTTGATTTGGTCCTGCTCGACCCGCCCTATGCTTTTGGTGCCGAGCCGGTCGAGGAAATGCTGCAGAACCTGGCTCAGCAGGGTCTGCTTGCGCCTGGCGCTTATGCCCTGTTTGAGCATGCCTCCGCCGATGCGGGCGCGCATCCGGCAGGCTTTGAGACTGTACGTGAGAAGCGCTACGGCATTACCTCGGTCGACCTGCTTCGTTGGGTCGGCGATGACGACGGTGAGGACGATAGTGCCGTCACCGATGCCGATAACAACGATGCCACGACGTTTCAGGAGGACGCCCATGAATGACACCATCAACCGCGTGATCGTCCCGGGCACCTTCGATCCCATCACGTTTGGCCATATCGATGTGATCCGCCGCGCCCGCCGCATCTTTCCCAGTGTGATCGTCGCTGTTGCAGAGTCGCAGGGTAAAAACGGTGTGGGCACCACGTTTATGCTCGATGAGCGCGTGGCGCTGGCCCGCGAGGCGCTCGGTAATATCGACGGCGTCGAAGTCCTGCCCTTTACCGGCCTCTTGGTCGACTTCGCTCGTGAGCAGGGGGCGGGGGCCGTGGTCAAGGGCCTGCGCGCCATGACCGACTTTGAGTATGAGCTGCAGCAGGCCGACCTCAATTATCGCTTGGATAGCGAGCTGGAGTCCATCTTTGTCATGAGTGCGCCGCAGTACGGCTATATCTCGAGCTCAGTGGTTCGCCAGATTGCATCGCTCGGTAGCGACGTCTCTAATTTTGTTCCGCCCAATGTGGTCAAGGCGCTCAAACATCGCTTTTCGTGACGTTTTTTTATGCCTGGTGGCATGTGGTAAACTAGCACGATGATATGTTACCTATGAAAGGAGACCGGATGCCGGGCGAGAATTTTCCTGGCGATAGGATCGTCAGCTTGGTCGATGAGCTCGAAGGGCTGATCGAGGAAGCCAAGCCGCCTTTCGGCAAGAACGCTCAGTTCAAGGTCATCGACGCCGACGTGTTCTTCAATATCCTCGACGAGATCCGCATGAGCTATCCCGAGGAGTGGCAGAAGTCCCGCCGTATCCTTAAGGAGCGCGAGGAGCTTATGGCTTCCGCCGCCGCTCAGGCTGATTCCATCATCGCCGACGCTCAGCAGCAGGCCCTCACCATTGCCGGTGAGCAGGAGATCGTCCGACTTGCGCAGCAGCAGGCCGACGACATCCGCGATCGTGCCCAGCAGTACGAGCGCGAGACGCGTTATGCTGCCGAGGACTACGCAGAGCAGGTCTTTACGCACCTGGAGGAGAACCTCAAGAGCCTGACCGGCACCGTTACCCGTTGCCGTCAGCAGCTCAACGAGGGTGCCGCCCAACAGAATGGTCAGTGGTAATGGCTGAGTTCCCGAGCGTTACCGTCGATCTTTCCGAGCAGCTCGAGTTTCCTGGAGATTCGTATCCGCTGACCGGTAAGGTCGATGTCGCCACCTACACGGTGGGCGAGAAGGAGTACCAGCTTCAGGACGGCATCGACTACGACGTTGTCTTTACCAATGCCGGTACCGGTGTCTTGCTCACGGGTATGGTCCGCGCGCACGCCACCGGCGAGTGCGACCGTTGCCTGGAGCCCGCTTCGTTTGATATTGCCGGTGAGATTGAGGAGTTCTACCTCTTTGAGGAGCCTGATGATCCCGAGGCCTACGAGGACGGCTACGAGCTCCTGGGTGAGGACCGTATCGTCGATCTGGGTGAGCCTATCAATGACGCGGTCGTTATGGACACGCCGTTTGTGGTGCTCTGCAAGCCCGATTGCCGTGGTCTGTGCCCCACATGCGGTTGCAATCTCAACGTCGAGCAATGCGATTGCGCCGCCCAGGCAGAGGCAGAATGGGCCGCTGCCACGGAAAATCCATTTGCAGCATTGAAGAATCTCAAGCTTGATGAGTAAAACTGTGGTAGTATCGCTACTTGCGCGTAATCGCCACACTGGATAGTTCATAAGGAAGGTCACTATGCCCGTACCTAAACAAAAGCAGGGTCGTATCCGCACTCACACCCGTCGTTCCGCCAACATGAAGATCTCGGCTGCGGCTCAGTCCACGTGCCCCCGTTGCGGTGCTGTCAAGCTTCCGCACCACGTGTGCCCCAGCTGCGGTTTCTACAAGGACCGCGAGGTTATCGTTACCGAGTAACGGTATACTCTGGATGCGATGCCGTTCCAAATGGAACCACAATGGCCGGCTCAATGAGTCGGCCATTTTTGTATAAGGAGCATGTATATGAGTAACGTTCGCGTTTGTGTAGACGTTGTGGGCGGAGACGAGAAACCTCAGGTTGTTCTTGATGGTATCGAGGCTGCGCTTGCGGCCGATCCCGATATCGAGGTCTTGGCAGCTGGCCCCGCCGAAATCATCAATCCCTTTGCAGCTTCCCATGCACGTGTTGAGGCCCTTGAGGCACCTGACGTTATCGCCATGGATGATGATCCCATTCGCGCCGTGATGACCAAACGCAAGTCGTCGATCGTGCTTTCTTGCCGCGCCATTAAGAAGGGCAACGCGGATGCGTTCTTCTCCGCCGGCTCGACCGGTGCCATGACCGCCGCTGCCACCGCCTACGTGACGCCGTTTAGGTATCAGGCCGAAGGCAAGAAGCAGCCGGTGCGCCCCTGTCTGACCAATGCGCTGCCCAATCGCGCCGGCGGTCTGACGGTGCTGTGCGACATGGGTGCCAACCCCGATGTCGAGGTTGACGATATGGTGCGTTTTGCCCAGATGGGCAGCGCCTATGCCCGCGTCGTCTTGGGCATCGAGCATCCTCGCGTGGGCCTGCTTGCCAACGGCACCGAGGACGAGAAGGGTTCTAACTTTACCAAGGCCTGTTTCCCTGCTATGAAGGCCGCCGTTCCCGGCTTTGTTGGTAACTGCGAGGGCACCGACCTCACCTCAGGCAACTTCGATGTCGTCGTTGCCGATGGTATGTCGGGCAATATTGCGCTCAAGGCCACCGAGGGCGCTGCCAAGTTTTTGCTGCAGGAGCTCAAGGGTGTCTTTATGTCTTCGCTCGGCACCAAGATTGCCGCGCTGCTCATCAAAAAGCAGATGCGCGAGATTAAAGCCAAACTTTCGGGCGACGCCAAGGGCGGCGCGATTCTTTTGGGTCTGCGCGGCGTGGTACTGATCGGCCATGGCGCTACCTCGGTCGAGGCCGTCAAAAACGGTACGCTTGCCGCGGCGGAGGCCGTGCGCGCCGGGCTTGTCGAGAACGTCGCCAACTCTATGGACGGCATCGTTTTGTAGGAGCGAGTTAGGGCGCTGTTATGTGCCTCGCGGCCTTCGTCGTGGGGTAGAATCAAAACCGTGTCTTGGTGCTGCACTTGCGGCGCCAGCGCGTTGATGTTCACGCAATACGAGAGGAAGCGCTATGGACCGCTCCGAAATCTTCGATAAGATCGCCGAAGTCGCCGCTGATGTGCTGGGCGTCGATGTCGCCGACATTAGCGACGAGACTACCTTTGACGATCTCGATGCCGATTCGCTCGAGCGTCTGCAGCTGGTGACGGCCATCGAGGACGAGTTCGACCTCGAGATCGATGACGAGACCCTGCTGTCGCTCAACTCTGTCGCCGACGCTGTCGACGCTATCGAAAACGCCAAGGAGGCCTAAGTCTTGGCTTTATCTCAACGACTCGCACGCGCCCAGGAAATCCTGGGCCACGAGTTCAATAATAAGGTGCTGCTGCGTGCGGCGCTCACGCACCCCTCTGCCGTGGAAGGTCAGCCCGTCTCGGCGAGCTATGAGCGCCTTGAGTTTTTGGGCGATTCCATTTTGGGCGCTGTGGTTGCCCGCTCGCTCTTTGAGTCCTATCCCGAGTTTGACGAGGGCAAGCTTACACGCCTGAAGGTGTCGCTCGTCTCGGGTGCCACGCTGTCCGAGGTGTCCCATGAGCTGGGCATCGACGACATTATCATCTTTGGTGCCTCCGAGACCGGCACGGGCGCGCGCGGCCTGCATTCGGCGCTCGAGAACGTCTACGAGTCGCTCGTGGGCGCCCTGTACCTGGATGCCGGCTGGGACGTTGCGGCGGACTTTATCCACCGCACGCTTAAGCCGCACCTGGCTTCCGAGCGTGCCGAGCACCCCGCGAACCCCAAGTCGTTTTTGCAGGAGTGCGTGCAGGCCGACGGCCACGAGCCTCCGGCGTACAAGCTCGTTGGCTCTGAGGGCCCGGCACACGCACCGACCTTTACCGCCGTGGTGCTCATCGACGGTATCCGCCAGGGCCGCGGCACCGGTTCCTCCAAGAAGGAGGCCGAGGGGGCTGCCGCGCTTGAGGCACTCGACCGCATGGGTTACACCACCAACGGCGTGATTCTGAACAAGAAGCCTGTTTAAGCGAGGAACCGTGTATCTCAAGTCCCTCACGCTCAAAGGGTTCAAGTCGTTTGCCGACCGCGCCCATATGACGTTTGAGCCGGGCCTGACCGTCATCGTCGGTCCCAACGGCTCGGGAAAATCGAACATCTCCGACTCGATCCTGTGGGTCCTGGGCGAGCAGAGCGCCAAGCAGCTGCGCGGCCAGGCCATGGAAGACGTCATCTTCTCGGGCTCGTCGGCGCGCAAGCCGGTGGGTGTGGCCGAGGTCACGCTGGTGCTCGACAACTCGGACCATATGCTTCCCGTCGACTTTGACGAGGTGGCTATCACCCGCCGCATGTATCGCTCGGGCGAGAGTGAGTACCTCATCAACTCGAGCCCGTGCCGTCTGATGGACATCCAGGACATCCTGCACGATTCGGGACTGGGCAAGGATACGCATTCCATCATCAGCCAGGGCAAGCTCGATGCCATTTTGCAGAGCCGCCCCGAGGAGCGCCGTGCCCTTATTGAGGAGGCCGCCGGCATCTCCAAGCACAAGCGTCGCAAGGAGCGTGCGCTCAAAAAGATCAAGTCGATGGACGAGCACCTGACCCGTGCCCGCGATATCAACAAGGAAATCGCCCGTCAGCTGCGACCCCTGGAGCGTCAGGTCGATCGCGCGCGCAAGTACAAAGAGCTGTCCTCGCGCGCGAACGAGCTTACGCAGATGCTGGCCGTCGACGAGCTGCGTTCGCTGCAATCGCAGTGGAACGACCTGGAGAGCCGTTCTAAGGAGGGCGCCGCCGAGCTGGAGCTCGCGCAGTACCGCCTGGGTGAGAAAGAGCGCGACCTCGAGAAGCTCCAGGTCATGCTCGAGGAAAAGGGCCTGTTTGTGGGCGACTTGGGCGAGCAGCGCCGCCATATGCAAGATGTGGTCGGTCGCATTAACTCCGACATGCGCCTGCTCGAGGAAAAGGGCCACAACATGGTGTCGCGCCTGTCCGACATGCGCGGCCAGATCTCGGGCTCCGAGCATCAGCGCCGTCGCGTGGTCGAGGAGCTCGAGGACGCGCGTGCCCAGCTCGAGGAAGTGACCGGCGCGCATATGCAGGCCCGGGAGGACGTTGACGCCGCTGGTCCTGCCGCCGCCGAGCTTCACGAGCGCCGCGTGGCGCTCGATGCGCAGATTTCGCAGCTCACGCGCGAGCAGCGCGATGTACAGCGCGTTGCCGATAATGCTGCGCTTGAGCTTGCCAAGGTAAAGGATTCGCTTTCCAATGCCGAGGTCGAGGACAACATGTACGCCTCGCGCCTGGAGCAGATCGATGAGCAGCTCGAGGAGGTCACGGCATCGCTTGAGAGCCGCCGCAACCGTGCTGAGGAGCTCGAAGGCGCGCTCGATCAGGCTCGTCAAGCCCAGAGCGATGCGCGTGAGGCTACCGAGATCGCCCGTGCAGCCCTTAAGGACTTGCGTAATCGCGAGAGCGAGGCGCGCAACAAGCTGTCCGAGGTGCGCTCGGAGCTTGCCAGCCAAAAGAAGCTTGATGCTCGCATGGCCGACAGCTCGCCGCTCGTAAGCCGTCTGGTGGGCGCGCTGGGCGAGGATGTTTCGGGCCGTCTGGGCGATGTGCTCGAGGCGCCGCGTGAGCTTGAGGGTCTGGTTGAGCAGCTGCTCGCCGGCGATATCGATGCTCTGTTGTTCGATAACGCTGCCGCACTTGAACGCGCTGGTCGCGCTGCTCTGGACCAGAAGAAGGCCTCGGGCGAGGCGCTGCTGGTGGCGCGCGACGTGAGCGGCTTTGCGGCCGCCGAGGGTGCCGCCGGTACCCGTCTTGTTGATCGCCTGTCCGTGCGTGCGGGCTACGGTCCGGTCGTCGAGGCATTGCTTGGCGGCTATTACGTGGTCGATGACTTGGCTGCCGCGCTGTCCGCGCCGGTCGTTGACGGCGTGACCTATGTGACTCCCGATGGCGCGCGCGTTGCCTGCGGCGGCCTGGTTCGCGTGGGGCTTGATGCCGGCGAGGCTTCGGGCGCCCTGGAACGCAAGCGTCGTATCCGCGAGCTGGAGGGCCTGGAGCCCGATCTTGCTGCCGCGTTTGAGCATGTTTCTGATCAGGTCGTCGAGGCCAATGCGGCCGTCGAGGAGGCGCGCGCCGCCGAGGGCGATGCCGCCGGCGAGATTGCCCGTCTTGAGGGCGAGCGCCGCTCGCTGCTCTCTGAGATCGGCCGCCTGGAGCAGAGTGCCAACAATGCCGAGGTCGAGCGCGTGCGCATTTCCAAGCGCCGCGAGCAGGCCGCAGAGGCCGTTCGTGCCGCACGTCCGCGCGTGGACGAGCTCACTCGTTCGCGTGACGAGTCCCGTGCGCAGGCGAGCGACTTAGGCTTGCAGATTGCCGAGGCCAACGACGAGCTCGATAGCGTGCGCTGTGACGATTCCGAGGCAGCCGGTAAGCTCGCCGACGCCAAGGTGCGCCTGGCCCAGACGAGCGAGCGTCTTCGTTCTCTGAGGGGCCGCGTGCCCGACCTGGAGCATCGCCTGGAGGGCATCGACCGCCGTATCCGCGGAACACGCCAGGCCTCGCGCTCGCTTGAGCTGCTGCGCCTTCGCGTCGATCCCATGCACGAGCGCTATTCTGCCCTGTTGGAGCGCGCCTCGGACTGGGCTGCGCGCCTGCGCGATCAGGCTTCGCTCGAGGAAGCGGACTCGGCTTCGCTTAAGAAGACCATCGAGGACGCCAAGACCGAGGTCGCCCGCGCCAAAAAGAGGGTCGATGCTGCCGCCACGACGCAAAATGAGTTCAAGGTGGCGCGCGGCAAGCTCGAGGTGCAGGTCGAGGCTGCCATCAAGGCCATCACTGCCGACGGCACCACGGTGCTCGAGGAAGCGCTCATGCTGCCGGCGCCCACTGATTGCGACGCCGCCGAGCGCGAGCTTAACCAACTCGTGCGCCAGATCAACAACCTGGGCCCTGTGAACCAGGTTGCCATGGAGGAGTACGAGCAGCTCAAGCGCCGTGCCGATTACATCGAGGAGCAGCTGGCCGATCTGGAGAGCGCGCGCAAGGCGCTCACCAAGATCACGGTGGCCATTGATCGCAAGATGCGTAAGGCCTTCCTAGTTACCTTTGAGAAGGTCGACGCGAACTTCCGCGAGATCTTCGCTATGCTCTTCCCGGGCGGCCAGGCTCATCTGGAGATGACCGATCCCGAGCATCCTGCCGAGACGGGTATCGAGGTCGTGGCGCAGCCGCGCGGCAAGCGCATCACCAAGATGATGCTCATGTCGGGCGGCGAGAAGAGTCTGACGGCGCTCGCCCTGCTCTTTGCCGTGTATCGCACGCGCACGGTGCCGTTCTATGTGCTGGACGAGGTCGAGGCGGCGCTCGATGACGCCAACCTGTCCAAGCTCATCGGCGCGCTCGATGTGTTGCGTTCCGATACGCAGCTCTTGGTTATCTCGCATCAGCGCCGTACTATGGAGGACGCTGACGTCCTCTATGGCGTCTCGATGCAAGCCGACGGCGTCAGTCGCGTCGTCTCGCAAAAACTCGATCGCGAAACCGGAAAGGTCGTGAATGCATAATGGGATTCTTCGATGCTCTCTCGCGCGGACTTGAGCGCAGCCGCGAGGCCCTCAACGAGGTCTTCTACTTTGGCGGCGAGGTCGACGAGGATTTTTGGGAGGACCTGGAGGACACCCTCGTCATGGGTGACATGGGCGCCGAGGTCGCTATCAAGGTCTCCGATGACCTGCGCGATGCCGCGGCCAAGAAGAACCTCAAGACCGCTCCGCAGCTTCGCCGTGCCCTGGCCGAGCAGCTTGAGCAGCACTTTGTGCCCATCGAGCGAGATCCGTTTTCCGATACGCCGAGCTGCGTGCTGTTTGTCGGCATCAACGGTGCCGGTAAGACCACGACGGTTGGCAAGATCGCGAGCGCCATGGCCGCCCGCGGCAAGAACGTGGTGATCGGTTCGGCCGACACCTTCCGCGCCGCCGCCATCGAGCAGCTCGATGTGTGGGGGCAGCGTGCCGGCGTACCGGTTATCAAGCGTGACCGCGGCTCCGATCCGGCGAGCGTGTGCTATGACGTGCTCGACGAGGCCGATAAGCGCGGCAGTGACCTGGTGCTCATCGATACCGCCGGCCGTCTGCACACGAGCCCTGAGCTCATGCGCGAGCTCGCCAAGGTGGTCAATGTGACCCGTAAGCGCGCCGCCAATATGGCCGCCGGTCCCATGCCGGTTTCGGTCGTGCTTGTGATCGACGCCGCGACGGGCCAAAACGGTCTGAACCAGGCGCTCGAGTTTAACGAGGCGCTGGGCCTGGACGGTATTATCATGACTAAGCTCGACGGCACGGCTAAGGGCGGTATCGCCATGGCCGTGGCCGAGAAACTCAAGCTCCCGATCCTGCGCGTGGGCGTGGGTGAGCAGGTCGATGACCTGCAGGAGTTCAATGCCAAAGATTTCTGCCGCGCCCTGGTGGGCGAGTCCAATTAAGGAGTGACTAGTGTTTGATTCCCTGAGCGATCGCCTCAACGACACATTTGACCGCCTGCGCGGCAAGGGTAAGCTGACCGAGGCCGATATCACCTCTGCCATGCGCGACATTCGCATGGCGTTGCTCGAGGCCGACGTCAACTTTAAGGTCGTCAAGGAGTTTGTCGCCAAGACCAAGGAGCGCTGCATGACCGCCGAGGTCATGGAGTCGCTGTCACCGGCGCAAAACGTCGTCAAGATCGTGCTCGACGAGCTCACCGAGATGCTCGGTTCCACCGAGAGCAAGCTCGTCTTTAGCAACCGCATCCCCAATGTCATCATGCTCGTGGGCCTGCAGGGCTCCGGTAAGACTACGGCAGCCGTAAAGCTGGCTTATCTGCTCAAGAAGCAGGGTCGCTCACCGCTACTCGCCGCGTGCGACGTCTATCGTCCTGCCGCTGCCGACCAGCTGGCCACGCTTGGCGGAGAGATCGGCGTGCCGGTCTTCCGCGGTGACGGCGAGCACCCGGTCGATATCGCCAAGGGCGCCATCCAGGAGGCCGTCGACCACCTGCGCGACGTGGTCATCGTCGATACCGCCGGTCGCCTGCAGATCGACGAGCAGATGATGCAGGAGGCCGTGGACATCAAGAAGGCCGTCAAGCCCGATCAGGTGCTGATGGTCGTTGATGCCATGACCGGTCAGGATATCGTCAACGTCGTCTCGACCTTCGCCGAGCGCACCGACTTTGACGGCGTGATCATCTCCAAGCTCGACGGCGATGCCCGTGGCGGCGGCGCGCTTTCCGTGCGCCAGGTGACCGGCAAGCCCATCAAGTTCGTGAGCATGGGCGAGAAGCCCGATTCGCTGGAGCCGTTCTATCCCGATCGTATGGCCAAGCGCATTCTTGGCATGGGCGACGTTGTCGGCATTATCGAGAAGGCCCAGGAGGCGGCCGACGCCGAGCAGCTCGAGGCTGCCGAGCGAATGCTGCGCGAGGGCTTCACCATGAACGACATGCTCGACCAGATGAAGGCCGTCAAGAAGATGGGCGGCATGAAGGGCATCCTGGGCATGCTCCCCGGCGGCCAGCGTGCGCTCAACCAGATGGGTGGCAACCTGGACGAGGGCATCTTCGATAAGAACGAGGCCATTATCATGTCGATGACCAAGGAGGAGCGTCTGCGTCCCTCCATCATTAATGGCCAGCGCCGTGCCCGCATTGCCAAGGGCGCCGGCGTGACCCCCACCGAGGTCAATAGCCTTATGAAGCAGTGGGGCGAGATGAACAAGATGATGGGCCGCATGCGCACGATGGCCAATCAGGCACAGGCCGGCGGCAAGAAGGGCAAAAAGGGTAAGAAGGGCAAAAAGATGCGCATGCCCAATATTCCCGGCCTAGATGCCATGGGTCTGGGCGGTATGGGTGGCCTGGGAACGGGCGGCCCCAAGTCCGATATGGACCTGCTGCGCCAGATGGAAGCGCAGATGCGCAACAAGAAGTAACGACTAGTTGAGTCGTGTATGACGAAGGCCGCCTGGATGGTATTCCAGGCGGCCTTCGCCGTTTGTTCGCCGTTTGTTCGCCGTTTGTTCGCCGTTTGTTCGCCGTTTGTTCGCCGTTTATTCGCTGGTTGTCGCACGCGTGGAAGCGCGTTCTCGACGAGGTGCTTGCCGCTAGTGACAGCCGCAGCCTTCGTGTCCGTCATGGTCGTGGTGACCGTGGCAGCCGCAGGACTCGCCATGCTCGTGGATGTGCTCGTGATCATGTCCATGGCAGTCGCAGGTGGCCTCGCCGTTCTGTGCGAGCGTGCCGGCGATAAGTGCCTCGACGCAAGTGTCGCAGTTGCCCTGGGCACCTGCGTATACCGTGATGCCGGCTTGTGCAAGCGCGTTGATAGCGCCACCGCCGATACCGCCGCAGATGAGCGCGTCCACGCCGCCGTTGGCGAGCAGACCCGCTAGGGCGCCGTGACCGGTGCCGCCGGTGCCCACGACCTGCTCGTTGAGCACCTTGCCGTCCTCAATGTCGTAGATCTTGAACTGCTCGCTGCGGCCAAAGTGCATAAAGATGTTGCCGTTGTCGTACGTGGTTGCCACCCTCATGGTGTCGACCTCCTTTGCTGGCCATGCGGCCGTTGTCGTGGTGATGGGGGAGTACGCGATGTTTCCGCCTTCGATGACGATCGCCCGTCCATTGACCAGCGCGTTTGCCACCTTGCGATGCGCGCGGCTGCAGATTGCCGCCACCGTGGCGCGGGCAATGCCCATACACTGGGCGACTTCCTCCTGATTGAGGCCTTCCAGGTCGCATAGGCGCAGGACCTCGAGCTCGTCGACTGTCATATCGATAGCGTCTCCGCTCGCCAGGCCATCGGGGGTAAAACCGCGATATTCGGGGATGATCCCAACACGGCGCAATTTTTCGCGTCTTCCTGCCATACACTCTCCAAATCTGACATATGTCAGTAATAGGATAGCGCGCATGCGGAAGCGTACAAGCTATTTTTGGCATATGTCAGAAAAAGGCAAAGGTGTTCCGCTTGCGAATGCAGAGCCGTGCTACCGTGCATTGCGTGTGCCTACCCTAGTGTCCAATCCGACACTGCGCGCCTGGGCTACAATAAAAATCGCTTATAGGCGACTGACAGGAGGGTCAATGAGCAAGGCTGATCAACAGTTTGTATCCATGTGCCGCGACATTCTGGACCATGGCACCACCACCGAGGGCCAAAAGGTCCGTCCGGTGTGGGAGGACGGCACCCCTGCCTATACCATTAAAAACTTTGGCGTTACGGCGCGCTACGACCTGCGCGAGGAGTTCCCTGCGCTCACCCTGCGCCGCACGGCGCTTAAGTCTGCGATGGACGAGATTTTGTGGATCTATCAAAAGAAGTCCAATAACGTCCATGACCTCAACAGCCATATTTGGGATGAGTGGGCCGACGAGACCGGCTCCATCGGCAAGGCCTACGGGTACCAGATTGGCCAGAAGAGCCATTATGCCGAGGGCGATTTCGACCAGATGGACCGAGTGCTGTACGATCTTAAGCACACACCGTACAGTCGCCGCATCATGACCAACACGTATGTGTTTAGCGACCTGTCCGAGATGCACCTGTATCCGTGCGCGTACAGCGTGACCTATAACGTCACGCAGCGCCCGCAGGACGACAAGCCGACGCTCAACATGATTCTCAACCAGCGCAGCCAGGACATTTTGGCCGCGAACAACTGGAATGTGTGCCAGTACGCCATCTTGCTGATGATGGTTGCGCAGTCGATCGATATGATTCCCGGCGAGCTGCTGCATGTGATCGCCGACGCCCATATCTACGACCGTCATGTCGATATTGTCCGCGAACTTATCGAGCGTCCGCAGTTTGCGGCGCCTAAGGTAACGCTTAACCCCGACGTGCACGATTTCTATGCGTTTACGACCGACGACCTGATTGTGGAGGGCTACGAGCACGGTCCGCAGGTCAAGAACATTCCCATTGCGGTGTAGGTGGTGCTCATGACGTGTAAGCTATCTGCTATCGTTGCCGTGTGTGACGATTGGGGCATTGGGTGCGAGGGCGACATGGTGGTGTCCAATCGCGCCGACATGCGCCATTTTGTGGCCTGCACCAAGGGCTGCCCGGTCATCATGGGGCGCAAGACGCTGCTGAGTTTTCCCGGTGGGCGTCCACTTAAGAACCGTCGCAATATCGTGCTTACCCGCGACGAGGATTTTGCTGTCGAGGGCGTCGACGTGGTGCATAGCATCGACGAGGCGCTCGCCGCGGTTGCCGATGAGCCCGTTGCCTGGGTGATCGGTGGCGGCGAGGTGTATCGGCAGTTTTTGCCGTATTGCGCCGAGGCCGAGGTCACGCACAACCATTGCACTCATGCCGTGGACACGTACTTTCCCGATTTGGACGCCGATCCCGCGTGGGAGATTGCGTGGCGTGGCGGTGTTGCCACGATTGCCTCGGGCGAGGGCGACGAGGGTGTCGATTATGAGTTCGTGACGTATCGTCGCGTTGAGGCGTAAATCGCCTGGCGTGAACGGTATTATCGGGTTGATTGAATGTATGGGGCGGCGCTTAGCGTCGCCTCGTTTGGTATAGATGTGCTGTAAAGAAGGGTGCGGGCAGGCTGCTATGACTGATGCCGTTGAGGTTCTGCGAATTGATTCGCTCGAGGACGAGCGGCTCGATGCCTACGTGCGACTGACCGAGCGTGAGCTGCGCTGCGTGCTAGAGCCGCAAAAGGGCATCTTTATCGCCGAGAGTGCCAAGGTTATTGAGCGTGCGGTGCGTGCCGGATACGAGCCGGTGAGCTTTCTTTTGGGCGAACGCTGGCTCGACCAGATGATGCCGCTGTTTGAGCGCCTGGTTGTGCGCGAGGGCGCAGGTCCGGTTCCTGTGTTCGTGGCTTCCATGGAACTCATGGAGCAGCTGACGGGCTTTAACGTGACGCGCGGTGCGCTCGCGGCGTTTCGTCGCCCGCGGCAGATTCCGGTTGATGAGTTCTTGGGTGGCGTCGTCGAGGCGGCGGGGGAGCGCCCGGTGCGCGTGTGCGTGCTCGAGGGTATTGTTGATCACACCAATGTTGGCGCGATTTTCCGCTCGGCTGCCGCATTGAACGTTGACGGTATTTTGGTCAGCCCGACGTGCTGCGACCCGCTGTACCGTCGCTCGGCCCGCGTGAGCATGGGCACCGTGTTTCAGGTGCCGTGGACGCGCATTGGGAGTGAGGCGCGCGTGTGGCCGCATGATGGCTTGGCCGCGCTTCATGATGCCGGCTTTTCGTGTGCCGCTATGGCGTTGACGGACGACTCTGTTTCGCTTGATGATCCTGTGCTGCAGAAGATTGATCGCTTGGCGATTTTTATGGGCACCGAAGGTGCCGGCTTAGGCGTTAAAACTATTGCTGGCTGTGACCGCGCCGTGCGCATTCCGATGGCGCACGGGGTCGATTCGCTCAACGTGGCCGCGGCGAGTGCCGTCGCCTTTTGGCAGCTGTGCCCGCACGTGAGCAATGAGTATCACTACCAGCCGGGTTTGTATCACTAGGCAGTTATTCCGCACTGTGCTCTAATTCGGGGTGTTTCGGTCGCCGCCAGTCGGTGCTAAGCTGGATTTGGCTTTGGTTTTAAATTGCTGTTTTGCTGTTTGACGTATGCGTGTGGGGAGGGCGTGTGGCTAAGAAATCTACGGCGATCGATGTAACGCAAGGTGTCATTTGGCAGCAATTGCTGTCGCTGTGCGTTCCCATCTTTTTTAGTTCGTTTTTTCAGCAGGCCTACACGCTTATCGGTACGTATATCGTTGGCCAGTTTGGCGGCAAGCTCGCGCTGGGCGGCATTCAGGCCACGATGGTACTCACCGAGCTCTGCATTGGCTTTTGCGTTGGCGTTGGCGCCGGTTGTGCCGTTATCACGGGTCAGTTTTTTGGCCAGCACGATGACGAGCGCCTGAGCCGTTCGGTCCATACAGCCATGACGCTCGCGCTGGTGGGCGGTATCGCTTTCTCGATTCTTGGCATAGTGTTCGTTGAGCCCATGCTGGTGCTTATGAACACGCCGCATGAACTATTGGCCGAGGGTGTGGCCTATGCTCGCTGTTATTTTGCCGCGATGGTTGCGGCACTGCTGCTGAATATGGGAACCGCACTGCTGCGTGCCGTGGGCGACACGCGCGGGCCCGCCGTGATCATCGCTTCCGGCTGCCTTGTTAATGCGGTGTTGGATGTCATCTTCGTTGCCGTGCTTCATATGGAGGCGCTGGGCTGCGGCATCGCGGTGGCGCTGACCATTTGCTCCAACGCCACGATGATCGTGATTCGCATGATGCACGCACCGGGTGCGTGGCGGCTTTCGCTGCCCAAGCTCGGCATCGATCGCGGTATTTGTAAGAGCATGATCTCATGTGGTCTGCCGCTTGGCTTTCAGTCTGCTGCGTATTCGATTTCCAACGTTTTGATTCAGGTGTCGGTCAACTCGTTTGGCGCCGATGTCACCACGGCGTGGGGTCTTTCGGGCCGCTTAGATGGCATTGTCTGGATGGTTACCGAGGCGCTTGGCGTGTCGATCACCACGTTCTCGGCACAGAACTTTGGCGCGCGCAACTACGAGCGCATGCGCAAGGGCTACCATACGTCGCTCGTGCTGTCGTTTATGCTCATTGGTGGCCTGTCAGCCGTGCTGTTGGTGTTCTCAGGTCCGTTGTCGCGTCTGTTTGTCGACGATGCTTCGATTTCGGCGTACACCACGACGATCCTTCATTTTATCGCGCCGTTCTACGCGATTTTCTCGATTATCGAGAACGCATCGGGCTCCATTCGCGGCGCCGGCGTGAGTTTGCAGCCTATGATGCTCACCATCTTTGGCACCGTTGTCTTGAGGGTGATCTGGGTGTTTGCGATCATGCCCTTCGATCCGTCGCTTGAGCACCTGCTGCTTGTCTACCCCGTAACCTGGGTAATCACCGCCATGATGTTCACCGTCTACCATCACAGCGGCAACTGGCTCGGCCGCGCCACCGCCTAGCCATTCGGGACGTCCCCAATGGCTAGTATTCGATGCCTTGGCGGGCTAGGAGTCCTTCGTCGAAGTAGTGTTTGACGGGGCGCATTTCGGTTACTAGGTCGGCAAGGTCGGCGAGGGGCAGCAAGCCGCGGCCGGTGAGTACGAGTTCCGTGGCGGTCGGTTTCATCGCGATCAACGCTTCGACATCTTCGCGCGTCACAAAGCCCCGTCGCATGGCTTCCCCCAGCTCATCCAAGATCAGCACGTCGACCTGGCTAATCTGTTCGCGTGCGAGCTCCATGATCTGTGCGGCGCAAGCCTCGGGCGTGTCGCGATCGGCCTGCACAATACGCAGCCCCAGGCGCGGCGCCGCATCATGTTCGGCGCAGTGCAATTTCTTGGCAAACTGAAGCATGAGCACGTTAAGTCCATAGCCCGTGGCGCGCATCGCGAGCCCCAGCGCGGCCGTCGTCTTGCCCTTGCCGTCGCCCGTATAGATTTGAACCTTGCCGACTTCCAGTGATGCCATCTCTGTCCTTTCGTGCCCGGCGTCGGTTTATCGCCGTCCGGGTTGGGTATTCTAGAAAACATTATCAACCCCAGTAGATGGAGTTCAAGCAGATGGAGATGGATGACAACAAACGTAGACGGAATATGATCCTCTACGTGCTCATCGCCTTCGTCGTCTACCTCGTGCTCTCGACCGTTCTGTTCCCCAACATCGGTCACACGCAGCAGATTACGAAGACCGATTACTCGACGTTTGTCAAAGCGCTCGATAAGAAGAGTGTCGACAAGGTCGAGTACAACACGGACGATTACTCGATTTATTACACCAAGAAGGGCGAGGACGAGAACATCGCCTATAAGACGACCGGTGTGCCGAACGATGCGGGCTTTACCGATCGCGTGCTTGAGTCTGGCGCTTCGCTGGAGTCGGTCGTTCCCGATAAAAACTCGGGTTTGATGACCTACTACCTGCTTACGCTCATCCTTCCCATGGCGATTTTCTTCTTGATCGGCTGGTGGCTCAACCGCCGCATGAAGAAGGCCATGGGTGATGACGGTCCTTCGATGAACTTTGGCGGCGGTGGCTTTGGCGGCGGCGGACTGGGTAAGTCCGGCGCGCGCGTGATCGCCTCCAAGGACGTGGGCGTGACCTTTAAGGACGTCGCCGGCCAGGAAGAGGCCAAGGAGTCTCTCAAGGAGGTCGTCGACTTTCTGGAGAAGCCGCAGCGCTATGAGGAGATCGGCGCCAAGTTGCCGCGCGGTGCTCTCCTTGTTGGCCCTCCGGGTACCGGTAAGACCCTGCTTGCCAAGGCTGTTGCCGGCGAGGCGGGCGTTCCGTTCTTTAGCATTTCGGGCTCTGAGTTCGTTGAGATGTTTGTCGGTCGCGGCGCTGCTAAGGTTCGTGACCTGTTTAAGCAGGCCAAGGAAAAGGCGCCGTGTATCGTCTTTATCGATGAGATCGATACCATCGGTAAGAAGCGCGACGGCGGCGGCTTTAGCGGCAACGACGAGCGCGAGCAGACGCTCAATCAGTTGCTGACCGAGATGGATGGATTCGACAACCACAAGGGTATCGTTGTCCTTGCCGCAACAAACCGCCCCGACAGTCTCGATCCGGCGCTGCTGCGCCCCGGTCGTTTTGACCGCCGCATCCCCGTCGAGTTGCCCGATCTGACCGGCCGTAAGAACATCCTCGAGCTCCACGCCAAGAGCGTGAAGACCCAACCGCCGATCGATCTGACCGCGATTGCCCGCGCCACGCCCGGTGCCTCGGGCGCCGACCTGGCCAATATCATCAACGAGGGCGCCCTGCGCGCCGTTCGCGAGGGTCGCAAGCGTGCAACTCAGGACGACTTCGAGGAGTCGGTGGAGGTTGTCATTGCCGGCCAACAGCGTAAGTCCACGGTGCTTTCCGACCACGAGAAGCAGGTCGTTTCCTACCACGAGATCGGCCATGCCATCGTCGCTGCCCGCCAAAAGGGTTCCGCGCCGGTTACCAAGATCACCATCGTGCCGCGCACGAGCGGTGCTCTTGGCTATACCATGCAGGTCGAGGAGGACGAGCGCTTCCTGACCACGCGCCAGGAGGTCTTGGACAAGCTTGCCGTCTACTGCGGCGGCCGTGCGGCCGAGGAACTCATCTTTGGCGAGATGACGACCGGTGCCGCCAACGATATCGAACAGGCCACCAAGCTCGCCCGCAACATGGTGACGCGCTTTGGTATGTCCGACGAGTTTGGCATGATGGCGCTCGGTACCGTGCAGAATGCGTACCTCAACCAGGACACGTCGCTTACCTGCGCTCCCGGTACGGCCGAGCGCGTGGACGCGATTGTCGCTAAGCTGATCGAGGACGCGCACGATCGCGCCCTGCAGATCCTCAAGGAGAACAAGTTTAAGCTCCATGAGCTGGCTCGTTATCTGTACAAGAAGGAGACCATTACGGGTGAGGAGTTCATGAACCTCCTCACGCGCGAGAATCCGCTGATGCCCAAGCAGCAGTAAAGCCGCGGCCGAGCCAGTAAACGCCGACGCCCCATTTGAGCAGCTTACTCAAATGGGGCGTTTTGCTTGAGAGGGATGGAAATGAAGATCGTGGTGAGTGCCTGTTTGATGGGCGAGAGCTGCAAGTATAACGGGCTCGACAACTATCATCGCGAGTTGGTCGAGGCCTGCGAGCGTACAGGGACCGAGGTCCTCTTGGTGTGCCCTGAGGTCTTTGGGGGCCTGCCCACGCCGCGCAAGCCGTCCGAGATTGTGAACGGAGAGGTTCGTACCTGCGAGGGCATCTCGGTTGATCGCGAATTTCGCCTGGGTGCCCAACGTGCGCTCGATATGTGCGAGCAGGCAGGCGGACCGGAAGAGATAGTCGCGTGCATCCTTCAGGACCGCAGCCCCTCGTGCGGCGCGGGTCGCATCTACGACGGAACATTCAGCGGCACCCTTACGGCGGGCAATGGCGTCTTCGTTGATTTACTGCTCCGCCACGGTTATCGCGTGATCCCGGCTAGCGAGTTCGACCCCAGCATGCTGGAGCAATAAAAAACCACCACAAAGGTGCTGCTCCCTTGTGGTGGTTTTGGGCTAGGCCTAGAGCGTGTGGCCGTAGGCGTTTGCGGCCTTGATGGCGGCGGCGAACTTTTCGTCGGTGAAGGGCTCGGGGTTGCCCTGCTTCCACTCGTTGGTGGCGTGCGCGTACTCGCACAGGGCCGGGATATCGGACTCGGAAAGCCCGACCTGCTCAAGCGTCACGGGCAGGCCCATCTGCTTGTTAAAGGCCGCGTAGCGCTCAAGGTTCTCGGTATCGCCCGTATAGGCGAACAGCACGAGCACGCCCAGGCTCACGACTTCGCCGTGCAGGTAGGTGCCCTCGCGCGGAATGCTGCATGTGGCGTTGTAGAATGCGTGCGCCACGCTCGAGTTGTAGTAGTAATCGTTCTGGTTCGTCAGGTTCGAGACATAGCCCGTATTGACCACGATATCGAGTGCGATTTGCTTGACGGCCTCGGTCGACAGGTCCTGGCGCACGTCCTCAAGACCCTGGACGCCATAGGTAAACAGCGGCTCGGAGCAGGTGTGGGCGAGTGCCAGGCCAAGACCGGCGGTGTGCTCCAAATTACCGGCGCTCGTGGCGTACTCGACCTCGGGCTGCTTAGACAGGGCATCGCCCACGCCGGCCCAGAAGTACTCTGCCGGTGCCTCGGCGATGATCTTGGGGTTGATGAAGATGTGCGCCGGTCGGTTGGGGTACGAATAGCCCTCGAGCGAGCCATCGTCATTGTAGACAACGGCAATGGCGGTCGCGGCAGAGCAATTGGAGCAAATCGTCGGTACGGTAAAGACGATCTTCTTGAGCTCGATGGCCGCCGTCTTGACGGTGTCGAGTGCCTTGCCGCCGCCACATGCGATGAGCACGTCGGCTTCCTGGCAGGCAGGGGAGTTCACGACCTTGGCGATATTGGCACGCGTACTGTTGGTGCCATAGACGCGCGTCTCCAGAACCTCGACATCGGTACCTTCAAGCGCCGCCTCGATGCCCGGCAGCGCTGCAGCCAGGGCTCGCTTGCCGCCAATGATGGCGACCTTGGTCGCTCCGTACTCTGCCAGTGCGGCGGGCAGCTCGGTAAAACAATCCTCGCCAACGGTGTAGTCGCTCATTCCGATCGTGCGCATGGCAACCTTCTTTCTTTCGATAAAGTGCTTTCAGGTATTTTGCTCCTAGAGAAGGTCCACAGCCGCGAGAAATTTCGAACGTATAAAACCAGTGTTGAGGGTTTTTCGCCGGCGCGGAACGTGCTAGCATACTCTGCATAAGCGTTGATGGGGACGAGTAGTCGGCCGTCCGCATGCTACAGAGAGCGGGGAGCGCTGAGAACCCGTGCATGCGACCGATGAAAATCACCCCGGAGCTGCGGTCCCAACGGACGTGCCGCGCAGGCTCGTCTTAGTAGACATCGCCGAGATGGTCGTCGATACAGGCCAGCCGAGTAACGGATGCGAGCGCGCGAATACGCGGGCGAGGGCATCTAAGCTGGGTGGTTAAGCGAAGAGCTTTTGCGGGCAGACTGCCTGTTTTGTGGCGCTTCGTCCCAGCTTGCAGGGACGGGCGCTTTTTTTGGTGCCCATCGGGCGTGCGCGCCCACGACATGAAAGGGGTACCGTGGCAAACGAGTACAAGCAGACGATGAATCTGCCCAAGACCGGTTTTCCCATGCGTGCCGGTCTTTCCAAGTCCGAGCCCAAGCGACTCAAGGACTGGCAGGACAACAAGGTCTACGAGCAGGTTCTGAAGAAGAACGAGGGTCACAAGAAGTTCGTGCTGCACGACGGTCCTCCGTACGCCAACGGTCCGATCCACATCGGCCATGCCATGAACAAGATCTCCAAGGACATGATCAACCGTTACTGGATGATGCAGGGCTATGAGGTTCCCTATGTCCCCGGTTGGGACTGCCACGGTCAGCCGATCGAGCATAAGGTCGAGGAAAAGCTCGGCACCGAGAAGTTCAACCAGACCTCCACGGCCAAGATCCGCGAGCTTTGCAACGAGTTCGCTGTCGAGAACATCGAGCTGCAGAAGGCCGGCTTCCGTCGCTTGGGCGTGCTTGGCGACTGGGACAACCCGTATCTGACGCTCTATCACCAGCACGACGCCGCCGACATCGAGGTCTTCAAGGCCATGTTCGATAAGGGCATGATCTATCGCGGTCACAAGCCGGTTCACTGGTGCAAGCACTGCCACACCGCGCTGGCCGAGGCCGAGATCGAGTACTCCGACGAGACGAGCCCGTCCATTTTCGTGCGCTTCGAGATGACTTCCAAGCCCGCCGGCCTCGAGAACTTCGACGGCCCGGTTGACTTTATCATCTGGACGACCACGCCGTGGACCATCCCCTCCGACCAGGCCGTTTCCCTCAAGCCCGGCGCCGCCTACGTTGCCGTTGTGCACGATGGTCGTGCCGAGGTCATGCTCGAGGACCTGGCTCCCAAGTGCTGTGAGGAGTTTGGCTGGGAGTACACCCCGGTTATGGTCGACGGCAAGCCCTATGTGGTTCCCGCCGAGACCTTCCACCACATCCACTACAAGCAGCCAATCTTTGACGGTGTTGAGGGCGTGGCGCTGCTGGCCGATTACGTCGGTGTCGATGACGGTACCGGTATCGTCCACAACTCGCCCGGCCACGGCGTCGACGACTACTTTGCCTGCCTCAAGGAGGGCATCACCGACATCTGCATGCCGGTCGATGACGACGGCAAGTTCTACACCGGCGAGGAGTTTGGCACCGGTGGCCCCTTCAGCGGTATGGATACCGATGAGGCCAACCCGCACATCATCGAGTTCCTGCGCGAGCGCGGCACCCTGGTCCTCGAGAAGAAGATCACGCACAGCTATCCGCACTGCTGGCGCTGCAAGCACCCGGTGCTCTTCCGTGCTACTGACCAGTGGTTTGTCTCTATGGACAAGACCGGTTTGCGTGAGCAGGCTGGCAAGGAGGTTCGCGAGAACGTCAAGTGGTATCCGGCCCACGCGGCCAACCGCATCGGCGCCATGGTCGAGCAGCGTCCCGACTGGTGCATCAGCCGTCAGCGCAACTGGGGCGTGCCTATCCCCAGCTACACTTGCGCCGACTGCGGCGAGAAGGTCATGAACGACGCCACGCTCGACGCCGTCATCAAGCTCTTCCACGAGAAGGGCTCCGACGCTTGGTTCACCGACGCTCCCGAGAGCTACCTGGGCGAGGCCTGCGTCTGCCCCAAGTGCGGCGGCCATCACCTCAAGGCCGATAAGGACATTCTCGACGTGTGGTGGGATTCCGGCGTCTCCTGGAAGGCCGTCTGCGAGTATCGCCCTGAGCTTGAGTACCCGGCGGATGTGTACCTCGAGGGCTCCGACCAGCATCGTGGTTGGTTCCAGAGCTCGCTGCTCACCTCGGTGGGTGCCAACGGCCACGCCCCGTACAAGGCAGTCGTCTCGCAGGGCTTCACCCTCGACGGCCAGGGCCGCAAGATGTCCAAGTCGCTCGGCAACGTCATCGACCCCAACAAGGTCTGCGACGAGATGGGCGCCGACATCATCCGTCTGTGGGTTGCGTCCGTCGATACCAGCTCCGACGTTTCCATCGACCATGAGATCCTTGCCCGTACGTCCGATGCCTACCGTCGTTTCCGCAACACGCTGCGCTTCCTGCTCTCCGAGCTTGAGGGTCAGTTTGAACCCGAGACCGACGGCGTCGCCTTTGCCGACCTGCTGCCTCTCGACAAGCTCATGGTTGCCCGCCTGACCCAGGTCCAGGCCGAGGTCGACGACGCTTACGCCAGCTACGAGTTCCCGCGCGCCTACCGTGCGCTCTACGACTTCGTGGTTACCGAGCTCTCCAACGTGTACCTCGACGCCCTGAAGGACCGTCTGTACTGCGACAAGCCCGGCTCGCTCGAGCGCCGCAGCGCCCAGACCGTGCTGGCCGAGCTTTTCTCGATGCTCATGCGCGATCTGCAGCCGATACTGTCCTACACGGTCGATGAGGCCATGGCCTATGCGCCCGCCGGCTGCGTCGATCACCAGAAGTACGCCGCGCTGCTCGATTGGTACAAGTCGCCCATCACGGTCGATGAGGCCAATGAGTTTGAGGGCGTGCTCGAGGCTTCGCTCGAACTCCGTAGCGCCGTGACCAAGGCCCTTGAGGATGCCCGTTCTGCCGGCACCTTCACCAAGAGCCAGCAGGTTCGCGTCAAGGCGGTCGTTCCCGCAGAGATGTACGCGCTGCTGACCGGTGATAAGGCCGTCGACCTGGCCGAGTTCTACATCGTCTCCGATGTTGAGCTGACCCAGGGCGAGGAGCTCTCCGTTGCCATCGAGGCAGCCGAGGGCGAGTGCTGCGACCGTTGCTGGAACTATCGCACCACCGTCGGCGAGTACAACGGCCACGCGCATATTTGCAAGCGCTGCGCCGACGCTTTGTAGGTTACGGCGTTCCTAGAACGCCGTAACCTACCGACGCTGCAAACGCCCCTAAGCGGCAATCTGACGTTCAATCGTCGGTCGCGTACCAAAGTACGCTTCCCTCCTCTTTCACGTCACCTTGCTCGCTTAGGGACGTTTTCGCTGTTGGTGACGAAAACGCGGCGTTTCCATTGCTGGAGCTAAAGGCTTTCTTTCGACTTGCGTTCTTAGTCGAAAGCTATTAAGCGACATTCCGTTATTCGGGATGTCGCTTTTGTTTTGTGCTGGTTATTTCGCTAGCGTTGGAGAATATGCTGCGCGTTTGGCGTTTGTCACTATAAGATGATTAATTGCGTTAAACGTAATTTGATTATCTGAGGGTAGGGGATTGATTTGGGTCGTTCTGCGGATATGACGCCGCCTTTGCGTTGGCGGTTGGGTGTTGCTGGTGGGGTGGCGCTGGTTGTGCTGCTTGTTGACCAGCTGACCAAGCTTGCGGTTCGTGCCGTGGGCGACGCTTTGCATGTGACTGTTATCCCCGGTGTGATCGACTTTCTATTTGTCCGCAATATCGGAGCCGCCTTTAGCATGGGCGAGGGTCATGGCGTCGTGTTCGCTGTGTTGGCGCTTGCGGTCATTGTCGCCATTGCCGTGTACTTGCTCCGTGCGCCTCAGCTCGCTCGTCTTGAGGTGGTAGGCATGGCTATGGTCGCGGGCGGCGCCATTGGCAACGCAATCGACCGTCTGACTTTTGGCTTTGTGACCGATTTTATTGCCACCACCTTCATCGACTTTCCCGTCTTTAACGTGGCCGATATCGGCATCACCGTAGGCGTTGTGCTTGCCCTTATCGGCTACATGTTCTTGAGCCCTGCGGCCCGCGAAGTCGATGCGACTGCCGAGCTCAATGCCCGTGATGAGGCCTGCGCCAAGCGCAAAGCCAAGCAGCGTGGGGAGCGTGCCCGCAAGATTCGCGAAAGGAACGAGCGTTAATGGCCGACATCCATATTCTTGTTGCCGACGATTGCTCTGGCCAGCGTCTCGACGCCTTTCTGGGCGCTAACGACGGCTGCCCCACGCGCTCTGCCTGCGCGCATCTGATCGAGGGCGGCGCCGTAATCGTGAACGGCGAGACCTGTCTGTCAAAAAAGTATGCCGTACGCGCCGGTGACCGCATCTCGGTCGACCTGCCCGAGCCGCACGATCCGACTGACGTGATTCCTGAGGCCATTCCCCTCGATATTCGTTACGAGGACGACTACCTCATCGTGCTCTCCAAGCAGCGCGGCCTGGTATGCCATCCCGCCCATGGCCACGAGAGCGGCACGCTTGCGAACGCTCTGGTCTACCACTGCGGCATCGATCATCTTGGTACTGTGCAGGGTGAGGACCGCCCCGGCATCGTGCATCGCCTTGATCGCGATACCTCGGGCCTTATGCTCGCGGCAAAAGACGACGACACCCAGCGCGCGCTTCAAAATCTCATCCGCACGCGCACGCTCGACCGTCGCTATATCACGCTCGTTCACGGGCACATCGCCATGGACGAGGGCACTATCAACACCGGTATCGCCCGATCGACGCGCGACCGCGTGAAGATGACGGTTTCCGATGACCCCTTTGCGCGTCAGGCCATCACGACTTTCAAGGTGCTCGAGCGCTTTGATTCCACTCGCTTCGACGACGGCTATACGCTCGTCGAGTGTCATCTGTTTACCGGACGCACGCATCAGATTCGCGTGCATATGCGCCATATCAACCACGCCTGCGTGGGCGATCCACTTTACGGCAAGTGCGATGCACGCGCCGATCAGGGCCTGACCAGGCAATTCCTTCATTCCTGGCGCGTCGCATTCGATCATCCCGTGACGGGGGAGCGTATTGAGTGCCGCGATGAGCTGCCGTGGGATCTTGCGGCGGTTCTGGATGATCTGGCCCCGCGTTCGCTCGGCCGTACTGCCGCTGGCGACGAAATCGTCCCGCAGCTCGGTCTGCTCGAAGCCTAGCCAGTATTAGGTGGTTTCTTGAACTCGGTAAGCCTGCGGTAAGATATACGATTGTTTACGTAACGCGTTGCTGGGAGCCTGCATGCTCGCCTTTTTACAAACCAACACACCCATCGTGATCTTCAACCAGATTGTCGTCACGCTGCTCACGGTCTGCTTTCTGTACCAGGTGGTCTTCTTTGTCATCGGCGCTCTTCGTGGCGAGGTCGCGCCTCCCAAGGCCAAAAAACTCCACCGCTATGCCTTCTTTATCGCTGCGCATAACGAGGAGGCCGTGATTGCCAACCTCGTTCGCTCCATCAAGGACCAGGATTATCCGTCCGAGCTTATCGAGGTCTTCGTGGTTGCCGACGCCTGCACCGACAACACCGCACAGCTCGCGCGCGAGGCAGGTGCCATTGTTTACGAGCGCAATGATCTTGCCCGTAAGGGTAAGAGCTGGGTCATGGACTTTGGCTTCGACCGCATCCTTAACGAGTATCCCGACACGTTTGAAGGCTACTTTATCTTCGATGCCGATAACGTTATCTCCCGCGATTACGTGTCCAAAATGAACGATGCCTTTGACCAGGGCTTCCATGTGGTCACGAGCTATCGCAATTCCAAGAACTTCGGCAGCTCGTGGATCTCGGCGGCTAATGCCACGTGGTATCTGCGCGAGGCGCGCTTTCTCAACAACGCGCGCAACATCTGCAAGACGTCTTGCGCCGTCTCGGGTTCGGGCTACCTCATCTCCGCCAGTGTCATCGAGGGCATGCACGGTTGGCAGTTCCACACGCTGACCGAGGACATCCAGTTCACCACGTTCTGCGCCATTCACGGCATTCGCATTGGCTATGCGCCGGCGGAGTTCTTTGACGAGCAGCCGGTGACGTTTAAGGCGTCCTGGAAACAGCGCATGCGCTGGACCAAGGGCTTCTATCAGGTCTTTTTTACCTATGGCAAGCACCTGGTCAAATCGACCTTCCGCTATCATCGCTTTGCTGCCTACGACATGTTTATGACCATCGCCCCGGGTATGCTGCTATCGCTGATCTCGATGCTCGCCAATGCGACGTTCCTGATCGTGGGCGGTCTTTCGCACGGCTTCTTGGCTACCGAAGTCGAGATGCAGGCGTGCGCCGCTTCGCTCATTATGACCTTCGCCATGATGTATCAGACCTTCTTTATCCTGGCGCTGCTCACGACTATCTTTGAGTACAAGCACATTCACTGCGCGCAAAAGTGGCGTCTGGTGACTAACCTGTTTACCTTCCCGATCTTTATGTTCAGCTATATCCCCATCACGGTGGCCGCGCTGTTCCTGAAGGTCGACTGGGTGCCGACGCAGCACGCCGTCAACGTTACCCTTGACGAGGTCATGCAAGGCGCTAAATAGCCACCATCAAAACCACCACAAAGGGGACAGGCACCTTTGTGGTGGTTTTTGCATTTGAGCAGCTGTCCATGGAGGTGCACGATGGTATATATCCCGTTTTGGCTCTGCATCTTTGCCGGCGCGGCGATTGATGTCCGCGAGCGACGGTTCCCCAATGAGCTTGCCGGCGCGTGTGCGGTGGCGGCTCTTGCAGGCGTCTGGCTCGACCTCGGTTTGAACACTGCGCTTGACCACGCGGGTCTTGCCGTCATTGTGTATCTTGCTCTCGTGCTGACTGAGTCCCTCTGGCGTCGTCTTCGCCAAATCCCGGGCATCGGCATGGGGGATGCCAAGGCGCTCTTCGCGCTTTGCACGCTCGACCCTATGGGTGGCATCGTGGCATTTGCCGTCGCACTCCTGGCCCTGGCCCTTTCCTGCCTCTTCACAAAATCGCGCTCCCTGCCATTGCTCCCGTTTTTAGTGCCGATTTTTGCCATAATCGAGGTCGTGGGCTGCACTTTGTAACCGATTGCGCATCCTTCTTAAGGAGCATGCCATGGAATCTAATCAAGAAACGGCCGTCATTAAGGCGCGCATGGACCGTATTCCCTCGGCGTTGTCGCCCGAGCTTGTCGAGCGCATTGCCGCCGATCGTGCTTCGGGCTATGTCAACCCGTATCGTTGCAACGATGATCAGGTCATTCGTCGTATTGATCGCGCCGCCGACAAAGGCACGCTTATGCGTCCGGCGTTTATGCGCGATACCGAAAAGATACTTCATCTTCCGGCGTACACCCGTTATGCAGGTAAAACGCAGGTCTTTAGCTTCCGTAGCAATGACGATCTGTCACGCCGCGGTTTGCATGTGCAGCTTGTCTCGCGCATTGCGCGCGATATAGGTCGCGCCCTGGGGCTCAATTGCGATCTGATCGAGGCGATTGGCCTGGGCCACGACTTGGGACACACGCCTTTCGGCCATTCCGGCGAGCGCTTCCTCAACGATATCTATCACGAGCGTACGGGGCGTTATTTTTTCCATAACGTGCAGTCGGTCCGCGTGCTCGACGCGTTGTATGGCCGCAACGTGTCGCTCCAGACGCTCGACGGCGTGCTATGCCATAACGGCGAGTACGAGCAGCGTGTGTTTGAGCTCTCGGACATGGGCTCCTTTGACCAGTTTGACCAGACGGTTGAGGATTGCATTGCCACGGGCTATAGCGCAATTGAGCATCTGCGTCCCATGACGCTCGAGGGCTGCGTCGTTCGCATCTCTGATATTCTTGCCTACGTCGGTCGTGACCGTCAGGATGCGATCGCGGCGGGCCTGCTTTCGCCCGACGCCTTTGATGATGGCCGGGGCGGTGCCTACAACAGTTGGATCCTCACGCACGCTTCCATCGATATCGTTGAGCACAGCTATGGTAAGCCTCGCATCGAGATGAGCGAGGACCTGTTTGAGGAAATTCGCCGAGCCAAGCGCGAGAACTACGAGAAGATCTATAGCAAGGGCGGTATCGAAGGCGATTCCGAGGCGGAGCTGCGCGAGGCGTTCGTAAAGCTCTACGACCGTTGCCTGCGGGATCTAAACAGTGGCGACGAGTCCTCTTACATCTTTAAGCACCATATTTCGCGCATTGAGCAGCAGCTTTCCTACTACGATCGCACCTATGCCTGGCAGGACGACAAGGATCAAGCCGTGGTGGATTATATCGCGAGCATGACGGACGGTTATTTCTGCGAGCTGACGAGCAAGCTGTTCCCTGGTCTGGAGTTTCCGCACCGTACCTATATTAACGAACGGTAGTTCGTATTAATTCGGTATACTGTTAGTGGAAAACGTATTTGATTGATACACGGGATGGCTATGGACGACCTTTTTTCTGCTTCGACGCGCGAGCGTTCCTTTCAGAATGCGCCGCTTGCGGTGCGCATGCGCCCCAATTCGCTCGACGAGTACGTGGGCCAGCAAAAGGCCGTCGGTAAGGGTTCATGGTTGCGTGCCGCGATCGAGCACGATGTGCTTTCGAGCGTGATACTGTACGGGCCGGCCGGTACGGGCAAGACGACGCTGGCCCACATTATCGCCAACCATACTAAGAGTGAGTTTGTCGAGGTCAGCGCCGTCACGGGTACCGTGAAGGACCTGCGTCGCGTGATCGACGAGGCAAAGACGCGTCTGAATACGTACGACCGTCGCACCATCCTGTTTATCGACGAGATTCATCGCTTTTCGAAGTCACAGCAGGATGCATTGCTGCATGCGGTTGAGAACCGTACCGTCATTATGATTGGTGCCACGACGGAGAACCCGTACTTCGAGGTCAACTCGGCGTTGCTCTCGCGTGGTCGCGTGGTGGAGCTCGAGCACTTAAAGGACGAGGATATCGCGACGCTCATCGAGCGTGCGCTTGAGGCACCACATGGTCTGAACGGTAAGTTCTCGGCCGATGAGGATACGGTCAAGACCATTTGTACGTTGGCCGCGGGTGATGCACGCTCGGCCTTGACGACACTTGAGCTGGCGAGCGAGATTGCCGTCACGCGTCCCGATACCGAGGGGACGCCAGCGCCGGCGGCGGGGGAGCGCTATCCCATCACCGTGGATGACGTAAAGATTGCCAACCCACGTCGCGGCTTTACGTATGACAAAAACGGCGACATGCACTACGACATCATCAGTGCGTTCATCAAGTCCATGCGCGGTAGCGACCCCGATGCCACGATCTATTGGCTCGCGCGCATGATCGATGCTGGGGAGGATCCTAAGTTTATCGCTCGCCGCATTATGATTCACGCTTCTGAGGATGTTGGCAACGCCGACCCGCAGGCGCTTTTGGTGGCGCATGCCGCGTTTAAGTCTGCCGAGGTCATTGGCTATCCCGAGTGCCGCATTAACCTGGCTCAGGCTGCACTCTATGTGTGCTTGGCGCCAAAATCCAACGCGTGTGAGGCTTCGATCGATGCGGCGCTGGCCGATATCCATTCTAGTGGGCTTCGCGAGGTGCCGAGTTATCTGCGCGATCGCCATCGCCCGGGCAGCGATGAATACGGTGTGTATAAGTATCCACATGATTATCCCGAAGGCTGGGTCGATCAGCGCTATTTGCCCGAGGGACTGGAGCGCGGCGCGTTCTGGCAACCTGCCGGCCGCGGTTGGGAAGAATGGCGCGTAGAGCAAAGTGAACGCGACCGCAGCGGGAATGCACCGAAGTAGCTGCTGATAATTTTGTCCCACGTTGCTGCTCATGGCATGTTCGGTCCCCTTTGGGGTACCATGGAAACCGTCTGTATATCGATTCCTTTGGGAGGCTTGTATGAGTCCCATTCAAATCGCCCTGCTGCTGCTCGC
This sequence comes from uncultured Collinsella sp., assembly GCA_900544235.1. Taxonomy (GTDB): domain Bacteria; phylum Actinomycetota; class Coriobacteriia; order Coriobacteriales; family Coriobacteriaceae; genus Collinsella. Next base: position 25,483 of record UQUL01000005.1, on the reverse strand, counting down.
TGTTGCCGGCGTGTGGGCCATCGTTGAGCTCGCGCTTACCCTGCGCAAGACCCGCACCGTTGTCGACTCGCTCGATAAGACCGTGAACGACCTCAACAACACCATCGCCGAGGCTCAGCCTGTGGTGGCAAAGCTCGATGGCGCTGTCGATGAGCTTACGCCGGCGCTTGCCCAGATGGAGCCGCTGCTTAAGTCGAGCAAGACGGCAGTTGATGCCCTTACCTCCAATCTCGTAGAGGTCGAAGCCGTGGTTCGCGACATTTCCGAGGTTACGGGCAGCATGGCCGAGGCCAGCAATGCTGTGTCGAGCGTGACTGACTCTGCCGCTGGTGCTGTGCAGAAGCTCTTCAATAAGGTGAAGGCTCCTGCAGCCGATGCCGATCGCAAGCTCGCCGCTGCCGCTGCGGAGGCCGAGCAGCCTACCGAGCGCGTCCTAATTGGCGAGGACGAGGCCGCCGCGGGCGACGATGATGGTCAGAAGTCTGTAGCCAAGCCGGCTCAGTATTACACGTATACACCCGCCGAGACCTCTGAGGAGTCCTGCGATGAGTAGCGAAGCAACCTGCCCCATCACGCTGACCGTTGCCGGTGACCCGCGTCTCGCTCGCCTTGTGCGCATGACGGCAGCCAACGTTGGTGCCCTGTGCTCTATGTCTGTCGATCGCATCGAGGACATCCGCATGGCTGCCGAGGAGGCTTTCATCTTTGGTTGCACGGCTGTTGATTCCGACGATATCTCGATCAAATTCGATGTCGACGAATCGCACGTGGGCATGACCTTTACCTTTGGCGATCAGGCGACTGTCGATGAGGATGACCAGGCAGCGGTATATGCCGAACTCATCCTCGCGAGCGTGTGCGATTCCTACGAAAAGACTGCGGCGCCCCTGACGCTTTCCCTCGACCTCAAGGCGGATATCTAATATGACCGAACGTTCCCGGAGCGGCAAGACCGCTTGGGACAAGGAGAAAACCCGCGAGCTGTTTCGTCGTTACAAGGAGACCGGTGATCCGGACGCCCGTGAGCAGCTCGTCATGTCCCATATGAACCTGGTAAGGTTTCTTGCCAACAAATTTAAGAATCGCGGCGAGCCGCTCGACGACCTCATGCAGGTCGGCTATCTGGGCTTGCTCAAGGCTATCGACCGTTTTGATCCCGAGCGCGGACTCGAGTTCACGACGTTTGCGACACCCACTATCCTGGGCGAGATCAAACGCCATTTTCGCGACAAGGGCTGGAGTGTGCGCGTACCGCGTCGTCTGCAGGAGCTCTCGGCCAAGGTCAACCAGGCTACTGACAAACTTACCAACGAGCTGCAGCGTTCGCCCAAGGTTGAGGAGATCGCTGAGTATCTAGATGTGACTGTCGATGAGGTCCTCGAGGCTATGGAATCGTCTTCGGCCTATACCTCGGTGCCCATCGAGGCTCCTGGTGCGTCCGATTCCGACGATGCCCCTTCGATTCTCGACCGTTACGCCGACGACGACAACGAGCTCGACTTTACCGATGACCGCCTAGTGATCGAGGAAGCCATCCGTGATTTCTCGCCGCGCGAGCGCGAGGTGATCGAGCTGCGCTTTGTGAAGGGCATGACCCAGATCGAGATCGCCAAGAAGCTGGGTATTTCTCAGGTGCAGGTTTCGCGTCTGCTGCGCCGCACGCTTAAGAAGATTCAGGACAAGATCGACCCCGACGGAGTGATGATTCGTTCATGAGTGAACACCCCCAACAAACCGATCGCGTGCTGCGCGACACCCGCATTCTGACGCTTCGCATTTGGGCTGTTGTCGGCTGCATTGTCATCGCCGCTGTCATCTTTAACCTTATGGGCATCCTGGCGCCGGTTATCGAGTTTCTCGCCGTTGGTTCCATCATTGCCTTTGTGATGTCCCCGATCACCAACTGGCTCGAGCACCATGGCGTGAATCGCGGCATCGGTTCGCTTATCGCGCTTATTGTTGTTGTTGCCGTGCTCGTCGGTGTCGTTTGCATCTTGTCGCCGATTCTCTTTGGTCAGATCATGGAAGTCCTGAGCCGCCTGCCCGAGCAGCTTCGTGTCGCGGGTGGCGATCTCAATGAGATGATCTCGCATGCCAAGACGCTCAACAACACGCCGCTCAAGGAGTATTTGGACGATAATCTTTCGTCGCTGGTTGCCGTGGCATCGAAGTATGTGTCTCAGATCGCTGCCGAGCTTGGCCGCGGTGTGTTCCCGCTCATCACCAATACGGCTTCGCAGTTGTTCGTTATCTTCCTTGGTCTGGTTCTTGCGTACTGGATGGCCTGCGACTACCCTCGCATGCACCACGAGATTTGCACCATCATCGGTCAGGAGAAGGAGACCTCGTACCGCTTTATGGTCGCCATCCTTTCTCGCTCTGTCGGCGGCTACATGCGCGGTATGGTCGTGACGTCCATCTGCGGTGGTTTCCTCGCCTTTATCGGTTTTATGATCATCGGCCATCCGTATGCGGCGCTCATGGCTATCTTTACCGGCATCATGCATTTGGTTCCGGTCGTCGGTCCTTGGGTGAGCGCAGCAATCGCCACGGTGCTCGGTTTCATGTTCAGCCCCATGTTGGCGTTATGGACGCTCATTGTGACGATGGTCGCGCAAAACGTCACCGACAACGTGATTTCTCCTAAGGTCATGCAGAGCTCGGTGCAGGTGCATCCCATCATGAGCCTCACGGCGCTCGTTATTGGCTCGGCACTCATGGGCCCCATCGGCATGATTATTGCCATCCCGCTTTGTGCGGCCCTCAAGGGTATCTTCGTGTACTACTTCGAGAATGAGACCGGCCGACAGCTTGTGGCCTATGACGGCGCCGTGTTTAAGGGCACGCCGTACCGCGATGCCGATGGCAACCCGGTCGCCGCCTACGACGCGCTCGGCGACGACACCTTCATCTACGAGTCCGAGCTCATCGGCAACGAGACTGCGCCCGAGGCCAAGGCCATGCCCAAGCCCGAGCTCGATAATCCCTGGATCAAGCTCTCAGGTCTGCAACCCGATGCCACGGGCTTCTTCAAGAACCCCTTTGCCAAGGACGATGACTCCAACTCGGACGACGATACCAAAACCGGTATCGACGGCTCCATGGACGATGACGACAACTAGCGGGGTAATTCGGGTTAACATTCATACGTGCTAACATGCAATTTCGCTGGAGGGTCGCTGTTTGGCGACCCTCTTTTTTGCACAGGCGCGGTGGGATGGTAATATCGTTACGTTTGAACTGTTTCGATGTGAAACCGAGGAGATTCCCTCTATGAGTGCTGACTACCCGTCAATGACTACGGCCGAGATCCGCTCCAAGTTCCTCAACTTCTTTGAGGAGCGCGGTCTTAAGCTCTATCCTTCTTCGTCCCTCGTCCCCGATGATCCCTCGCTGCTGCTTGCCAACGCCGGCATGAACCAGTTTAAGGAGTACTACCAGGGCAAAAAGACCATGAAGGAGATCGGCGCGATTTCCTGCCAGAAGTGCGTTCGCACCAACGACATCGATTGCATCGGCGAGGACGGCCGTCACCTGTCCTTCTTCGAGATGCTCGGCGACTTCTCTTTCGGCGGCGTCTCCAAGGAGCAGGCTTGCGCCTGGGCCTTTGAGCTCATCACCAAGGAGTTCAAGCTGCCGCTCGACCGCCTGTACTTTACCGTCTTTACCGAGGACGACGAGACCCACGACGTGTGGCGTTCTCTGGGCGTTGCTGAGGACCACATCTCCCGCCTGGGCGAGGACGACAACTTCTGGGCCGCTGGCCCCACCGGCCCCTGCGGTCCGTGCTCCGAGATCTACTTTGACATGGGCGAGGAGGTCGGCTGCGGCAGCCCCGACTGCAAGCCTGGCTGCGACTGCGACCGCTTCCTTGAGTTCTGGAACCTCGTGTTTACCCAGTACGACCGTCAGGAGGACGGCTCCATGCCGGAGCTGCCGCACCGCAACCTCGATACGGGCATGGGCCTGGAGCGCATGGCTGCTATCATGCAGCACAAGACTGCTAACTACGATGGCGATCTGATGCAGCACCTCATCAAGCTGGGCGAGGAGATCAGCGGCAAGACCTATGACGCCGACGATTACTCCGGCGCCAGCCGTTCTCTTCGCATCATCGCCGACCACTCCCGTGCCGTCGACTTCATGATCTCTGACGGCATCCTGCCCGGTAACGAGGGTCGCGAGTACGTCCTTCGCCGCCTGCTCCGCCGCGCCGTGTTCCACGGTCGCCTGCTGGGCATCGAGGGCGCCTTCCTGACCAAGTTTATCGACGAGGTCAACGCTCAGATGGGCGAGGCCTATCCTGAGCTGCTCAAGAACGTCGCGCTCGTCAAGGGTATCGTCGCCTCCGAGGAGGAGCGCTTCTCCACGACGCTCGACAACGGTCGCGTCTACCTGGATGAGGCCCTGGCAGCGCTTGCCGAGGGTGCTGCGCTTCCGGGCGATGTTGCCTTTAAGCTGCACGACACCTTTGGTTTCCCCATCGACCTGACCGTCGAGATCGCCGGCACCGCTGGCCACGATGTCGATATGGACGGCTTCACTGCCTGCATGGAGGACCAGAAGGCCCGTGCCCGCGCCAATGCCAAAGGCGACGCCTGGGGCAGCTTCAACGACGTTTGGGTCGAGCTTTCCGACAAGGTCGCCGAGACTGAGTTCGACGGCTATGACAACGATGTGATCGAGGGCGCCAAGGTTGTTGCCATCGTGCGCAACGGCGAGTCCGTCGAGTCCGCTGCCGCCGGCGAGGACGTCGAGGTCGTTCTCGACCGCACTCCGTTCTATGCCGAGATGGGTGGCCAGCAGGGCGATGCCGGCGAGCTTTCCGCCGAGGGCGTTTCGCTGACCGTTGCCGACACCAAGAACCACAACGGCCTGTATGCCCATGTCGCGCACGTTGCCGAGGGTACGCTGACCGTCGGTGCCACCGTGACCGCCGCGCTCGACGCCGAGCGCCGTGGCTTCCTGCGCCGCAACCACACCGCCACGCACCTGCTCGACGCCGCCCTTAAGCAGGTCCTGGGCGAGCACGTCTCCCAGGCCGGCTCGCTGGTGACGCCCGAGCACCTGCGCTTTGACTTCACGCACTTCGAGGCCCTGTCCTCCGAGCAGCTCAAGGCTGTCGAGGACCTGGTCAATCAGCAGATCTTCGCTTCCAAGCCGGTCGTGACCCGTGTCATGGGCATCGACGAGGCTAAGGCTGCCGGCGCTGTCGCTCTGTTTGGCGAGAAGTACGGCGATGTCGTCCGCGTCGTTTCCGTGGGCGCCGAGGAACAGCCGTTCTCCCGCGAGCTCTGCGGTGGTACGCATGCCGCCAACACCGCCGAGATCGGCCTGTTTAAGATTATTTCCGAGTCCTCCACAGGCTCCAATGTCCGCCGCATCGAGGCCGTGACGTCTAAGGGTGCCCTCGACTACATGGCCGACCGTCTGGCGCTCGTCGACGCCGCCGCCGCTACGCTCAAGTGCCGCGTCGATGAGGTTCCCACCCGCGTGGAGAACCTGCAGGCCGAGCTGCGCGAGACGTCCAACAAGCTCAAAAAGGCTCTGACCGGTGGCTCCTCCGACGCCATTTCCAGTGCCATCGAGGGTGCTGTCGAGCTCGGCGGCTACAAGCTGGTCGTCGCTGAGCTCCAGGGCCTTGAGGCTGCCGACCTGCGCAACGTATGGGATACCGTGCATCAGAAGGTCGCCGGCCCTGTCGCTTGTGTCGTCGCCAGCGTGACTGAGAAGGGCACTCCGGCCCTGCTCGCTGCCGGCTCCGATGACGCTGTGAAGGCCGGGTTCCACGCCGGTAACGTGATCAAGCAGATCGCGGGCCTGGTTGACGGTCGCGGTGGTGGCCGTCCCAACATGGCCCAGGCCGGTGGCAAGAACGCTGCCGGCATCGCCGATGCCCTCGCGGCCGCCAAGACCGCGCTCGGCGCCTAAGAATCTAAGAAGTCACTGTGGTCGCGCTTGCGCTGGACATAGGGGAGACCAGGATCGGCATCGCCGTCTCGAGCCGTGATGGCAAGATGGCGATGCCCGTTAAGGTGTTCCCGGCCGCCGAGGTCACCGGTATGGCCAAGACGTTCCGCTACCTGGTCGAGGACTATGAGCCTGACATCCTGGTAAGCGGACGTCCCCTGACCATGGCCGGTGAGCCCGGCCCCCAGGCCGAGCGCGTTGCCGCCGTGGCGCAAAAGATTGCCGACGAGCTCGATCTTCCGTTGGAGTTTGAGGACGAGCGTCTGTCCTCGCAAGAGGCCAAGCGTATCCTGCGCGAGCAGGGCCTCAACGAAAAGCAGATGAGGGGCAAGATCGACATGATTGCCGCCAGCCTGTTTTTGCAGACGTGGCTCGATCGTAAAAACGAGGAGGTTTCGCATGCGTAGCGCTTCCGATCCGCGCCAGCAGAATCGTACACGGCAGCCGGCGTCGCGCCCTGCCCAGCCTGGCCAGTGTCCGGCACAGCCGACGCAGCGTGCAGCTCAGCCTGCCGCGCGCCCGGCGCAGTCCTTCTCTCATTCGGCCCAACCTGTTCAACGTACGGGTCAGCAGCCATCTGCTCGTTCGGTTCAGCATTCGGCTTCTCACGCGGCTCAGCAGCGCACTGCTCGTACGGCCCAGCCTGCAGGCGGTACCCGCTTTAAGCAGCAGGCACCTACTCAGCGAACTCAGGCCCCTCAATCGCATTCGCATCACGCTCGCGGTTCGCATGGCGTTGCTCCGGCGACCCGCTCGAGCTACAACACGCATGCTCGTCGCGGTGCTCAAAAGAAGAGTTCTCCGGTTCCCATGATCATCGGCGTTGTGGTGGCGGTGCTCGCGCTTGCTGCGATCGCCTTCTTTGTCGTGCCGGCCGTCAAGGGCTTCTTTGCCGGTGAGGATACGAAGGTCACGGCTGGTCAGCAGGTTACGGTGACCATTCCCGATGGTGCTTCGGGCGATACGATCGCCTCGATTCTCTCCGAGAACCATATCGTAGAAAATCCCAAGGATTACTATGCGGCGGTGAAAAAGCTCAACGCCGATATGTCGCTCAAGCCTGGTGATTATTCGTTCACCACATTCATGGATGCGACCAAGGTTGTTCAGCAGCTCATGGAAGGCCCCAACGCGGGCTCCAATGCGCTGACTATCCCTGAGGGCCTGACGGTCGATCAAGTCGCCGACCGTGTGGCCCAGGCCTACGACAGCTTCTCTAAGGAAGACTTCCTCAACCATGCCAAGGCCTCCAACTACGTGGACGACTATAGCTTCCTTAAGGGCGCCGCCAACGACTCGCTCGAGGGTTTCTTGTTCCCCAAGACCTATTCGCTGGGTGATTCGCCGACGGCCGATGGCGTGATTCGCGCTATGCTCGATCAGTTTAAGACCGAGTACAAGTCGCTTGACTTTGCGAGCTGCGAAGCCAAGATCAAGGAACGCTACGGTGTGGAGATGTCCGACTACGACATCGTCAACTTGGCCTCTATCGTTGAGCGCGAGGGTCTCAACGCCGACCAACGTGCGCACGTGGCCTCGGTCTTCTACAACCGTCTTGCCGGCAAGCTCGACGGTTTGCGCTATCTCAACAGCGATGCGACCATGATGTATGTCACCGGTGGCGAGGTTACCGCCGACGACCTGCAGAGCGATAGTCCGTATAACACCTATAAGCACGAGGGCCTGCCACCCACGCCCATCTGCTCTCCGTCGCTCGAGGCGCTCAAGGCCACGCTTGAGCCGACCGACTCCGATGATCTGTATTTCTACATTACGCAGGACGAGGAGTACTTCTCGCAAACCTACGAAGAGCATCAACAGTCTTGGAATTAACATGAGGATTTTTAGCCCCAAACGTTACGTTGCCTCGGTCGATCGCATCGACCTTGATACCCTGTGGGCCGACGGCAAACGCGCCATTCTGCTCGATCGCGATAACACCCTGGTGCCGCGCGACACCGAGCAGGTTCCCGCCGCGGTTTCCGCTTGGCTCGATGCCGCCCGCGCCAAAGGCTTTAAGCTGTGCATGGTGTCCAACAACTGGCATCGCGACCAGGTCATGAGCTCTGCACGCGAGCTGGGACTCGAGGCCATCAGCCACGCCATGAAGCCGGCGCCGTTTGCCCTCAAGGCGGGTCTTAAGCGCCTCGGCGCCACAGCCGACGAGGCGGTGCTGATCGGTGATCAGCTCTACACTGACGTGTGGAGCGGCAACTTCGCCGGCGTCGATACCATCCTGGTAAAGCCGCAGGCGACGCAGGACCTGTGGTATACGCAGATCTTCCGTATCTTTGAGCGCCGGGCCCTGCGCGACCTTCCCTGCGAGGAATAGGTCTCGTCATGTCCCAGCACACCAAACACGGCTGCGACCATATCTTCTTTATCGGCTTTTTGGGCGCGGGCAAATCGACGCTCGCGCGCAACGTCGGCACCATGTTCAAGCGGCGTTTTATCGATACCGATCGCCTGGTCGTGCGCCGTTGCGGCAAGTCGGTAACCGAGATTTTTGAGACCGAGGGCGAGGATCGTTTTCGCGAGCTCGAGACCTCGGCGCTCCGTTCGCTCCAAAGCGAGCGCAGCCTGTTGGTTTCGTGCGGGGGCGGTATCGTCGAGACGCCGGTGAATATTGAGCTGATGCACGAAATGGGTACGTGCGTGTATCTCGAGGGCGACTTCGAGGATTCGATTCGCCAGATTCGTCGGTCCGACACGCGCCCCGATTTCCGCTCGCCCGAGCATGCCGCGCGCCTGTTTGAGCATCGCCGTCCACTGTATCGCCAGGCCGCCGACCTTACCCTTGATATTCGCAACAAGTCCTTCGAGGACGTTTCCTACCTTTGTGCCGAGATGCTTTTGGAGCGTGGATTGCTATGATTCGCCGTCAACTGATCAATTTCCAAAACCGCAGCGTCGATGTCCGTGTCGGATTGGGCGCGTTCGATGAGTTGTCGCGCATGTTTGCCTCGGCCGTGGGCAAGCCTAAGCGCGCGATGGTGGTTTGGAACGACGCCATATCCGAGCGTTTTGGCGAGGTCGTCGAGCATGCGCTGGTCGACGCCGGTTTTGCCGTGTCGCTGCTCGTCCTTGAGGTTTCGCCTGCTGGTGCCACGCTGGCCGATGCCGATGCGATCTTTGGCGCCCTGTCTGCCAACGGTGTTACCTGCGACGATCTGGTTGTCGCCGTTGGCGATGCCGCAACCTGCTCGGTTGTTAGCTGGTGTGCCAACCAGTGGTGTGGACGAACGGAGTGCGCGCTGCTGCCGACGACGTTCGACGCCATGCTCACGGTCGCGACGACCATGAAGCCGCTCGTCGCCTCGTCGGCGTATGCGCTTCCCGCTATCGCGTTCCGTCCCGAGCCGGGCTTGGTCGTGTGTGACCTCAACCTTGTTCGCGAGGCGGACCCCGAGGACCTCAAGCTCGGCTATGTGGTACTTGTTGGTACCATGCTTTCGAGCAGTAAGTCCCGCTGGAATCAGTTTACTGAGACCGTCCCCGAGATTCTCGCGGGTGAGGAGGTCGCGCTCGTCAATGCCGTTCAATGGTCTCAAACTGCCCGCAAGGACGTACTGATGGCCACGAACCCGAGCGCCCGCCATGCGCTCGATTTTGGCAAGACGGGGGAGCGTACCTTGCGCGCCTGCTTGGGCGATGCCGCTTCGCAGGTCCCTGCCTATCAGCTGTTGTCCGAGGGCATGCGTTTTGAGGCGCGCCTAGCACATGATGCCTGCGACTTCGATATCGATTACGTCTTTGAGGTCGATGACTGCTTGGAGGACTTTGGTATCGAGGAGCTTGCCTTCGATCTGGAGCCCGCCACGTTTATCGAGGAGTTCCGCAGGCAGCAGTTTGTCCGCTCGAACCGCAGTATGTTGCCGCTGCCCGCGGCGCTCGGCGCCATTCGTCTAACGAGCGTTGAGGACGAGGTTCTTGAGCGCCATGCTCACGCCTACTTGGCTTCACGCAAAGAACTTCTCTAAGATTTATTGACATCCATTGTCTTTCGTATCATGTTGAGGGGCGGGTTTTCAATCGGTTGCGGATCCCATGCGTTTCCGTCGTTCGATTGAGACCCGTCCCGTCTATATAGAGACAACAAGAAAGGAATCTGCATGTCTGAGTTTGCTGCCGGTCCTGCCGGTCGTATCGAGCGTGTCCGTGCCCTGATGGCCGAGCGTGGCTACGATGCCATCGTGGTGCGCGACGAGGCCAACCTTCGTTGGCTTACGGGCGTGAAGGGCGTCTTCGACTACACCTTCGAGTTCCCGCACGCTGCGTTTATTACGGCTGACCAGTGCCTGTTCCATACCGACTCTCGCTACCTCAACAGCTTTGAGGAGAACACGCCCGCCGGCAGCCCCTGGGTCTACGACATGGATGAGGGCACCATCCCCGGTTGGGTCGCTGGCAAGATCGCGGCCAACAAGTGCCGCGTCTGCGCTGTCGAGGACGATATGCAGATTAATTTCTACCAGGGCATTCAGCGCGGCCTGGAGGACCGCTCTGTCGCCTGCATGCTGCCTCTGATGCACGACGACATCCGCAAGATGCGCGCCATCAAGGACGCCGAGGAGATCGAGCTCATGCGCCACGCACAGTCGATTACCGACGCCGCCTTCCAGCACATGCTCGGCTTTATTAAGCCTGGTATGACCGAGAAGCAGGTTCGCAACGAGCTCGAGAACTTTATGTTCGCCAACGGCGCCGATAGCCTTGCCTTTGGCTCCATCGTGGCGAGCGGTCCCAACACCGCCAACCCGCATGCCGTTCCGAGCGATCGCGTGATCGAGAAGGGCGATTTCGTTCTTATGGATTACGGCGCGGGCTACTGTGATTACCGCTCCGACATGACACGCACCGTCGTGATGGGCGAGCCCACGCAGGAGCAGCTCGACCTGTACGCACTCGTGCGCCGCACGCACGAGGAATGCGTCGCCGCCATCCATCCGGGCGTCGAGGGCAACGACATCTTCAAGCTCTCCAAGAAGATCATCGGCGATGCCGGTTATGGCGATTACTACAACCATGGCCTGGGCCACGGCGTTGGTATCGACATCCACGAGCTGCCCAACTTCAACCGTAGCAAGAACATCATTGAGGTCGGCTCGGTTATTACCATGGAGCCCGGCGTCTACCTGCCCGGTGTGGGCGGCGTGCGACTGGAGGACTACGGCGTCGTCACCGAGAACGGATATGAGCCCTTCACCAAGACCCCGCACGACCTGCACGTCATCGATTGCTAGCCCATTTCGACAGATTTTTGGGCGGGGCGTCCGGAGCAATTCGGACGCCCCGCGTTCTCTTTTTATGCGCTCGCTGCAGGCGCCGTCAGCAAGTGTATAATTTCGCTCGTATGTAATTTGGACGCTTGTGCGTTCTGCCCATAACAAGAAAGGTCGCTATGCCTACCATTTCTACCGCCGACTTCAAGAACGGCCTCGGTCTCCGCATTAAGGACAAGGTCTACACCATCGTCGAGTTCCAGCATGTCAAGCCGGGCAAGGGCGGCGCGTTTGTGCGCTACAAGACCCGCGACATCAAGAGCGGCCGCGTCGTCGAGAACACCTGCAACGCCGGCACCAAGTTCGAGAGCGTCATGCTCACCACCCGTGAGTTCCAGTACCTCTACAACGATGGCGCCGACTACATCTTCATGGACAACGAGTCCTATGAGCAGGTTCCCGTTCCCGAGGACATGGTGGGCGAGAATTCCAAGTGGCTGCGCGAGAACGACGTCTGCCAGCTGCTCTTCGCCGACGATGAGCTCATGGGCGTGACCCCGCCGATGTTCATCGAGACCACCATCGTCCAAACCGACCCGGGCTTTAAGGGCGACACCGTCCAGGGTTCCACCAAGCCGGCCACGATCGACACTGGCGCTGTCATCCAGGTCCCCATGTACCTCAACGAGGGCGAGGTCATCAAGGTTGACACCCGCGACGGCAAGTTCGTCTCCCGCGTCTAGCAACCAACTCTTCTAGGAGGACTCATGCCCCAGGAAATCAAGATTGACGGCATCGGCATTTCGCCCGATGTTCTGACCGCCATCGTCTCGCGCGCCGTGTCGGATGTCGAGGGCATCGCCTCCGTTGGCGTCAAGGACCTTGCCACCAACCTTGTCTCCATGATGCTCTCGTCCAAGGCCCCGGCTTCCGAGCCGGCGGTCGAGGCCGAGGTCGTTGGCGACAAGCTCGCACTCACCGTGCGTGTCGTGGTGTTCTTTGGCTATCCGTTCAAGAAACTCGCCGAGGCCGTTCGCGCCGCCGTGGTCGCCGCCATCGATGCCCAGGTGGGCGTTGAGGTCGAGCGCGTCGACGTTTGCATCGACGGCCTCGTTTTCCCCAAGGAGTAACCTTTGAGCCTTAAGGTTTATCGCGGGCGTACGCTTGCCCGCAGTCAGGCGCTGCAGCTGCTGTTCCAGGCCGAGGCCACGGACAGCCCGCTCGAGCGCGTCCTCGAGGGTGATTTCCTGATCTCGAAGGGTCCCCTCGACCCCTATGCGCTGGAGCTGTGCCGCGGTGCCTACGAGCATATCGACCGCATCGACTGCGCTCTGCGCTCCGTTGCCAAGAACTGGGATCTTATGCGCATGCCCGGCGCCGACCGCAATCTGCTGCGTATCGCCGTTTACGAGATGCGTTTCCTCACCGACGAGGAGGTCTCGGACGCCATCGTGATCAACGAGGCCGTCGAACTTGCCAAGGCCTATGGCACCGACCAGTCCGCGTCGTTCGTCAACGGCGTGCTGGGCAAGATCGCTCGCAGCGAGGAGCTGCCGGGCGAGGACCTGTACCAAGAGCTGCTGGCCGAGGATCGCGCTCGCGAGGAGGCGCAGGCTGCCGAGGCTGCCGCCAAGGTTGCGGTTGCCCAAGCTGAGGCTGGCGTGCTGGCCGAGGATGCGGACGCTGCTGAGGCCGTCGAGGCCGACTCCGTCGAGGAGTAGCCATGCCAGAGGGTTCCGTCCGCAACTTCGACGAGATCTCGGACCGTCTGGATCAGATCATCGCTACCGTTCGCTCCAAGGATACCTCTTTGGAGCGTTCACTCGATCTGTTTGACGAAGCGATTGAGCTGGGCTCCCGCGCGGTCGATATGGTCGACAAGTTTGAGTTGACGCCGCGTGAGGCCGACAAGCTCGAGCAGGAATACGATGAGGATACGGCAAACGAATCCCAGGATAGCTAGGCCGCATCTCCGGATACGAATGGTTGATGGCATTCATGAAACGCGTGCGTCTTGATGACGAACTGATTTCACAGGGCATCTGCGCCGATCGCGCGGATGCCCTTCGCACTCTTATGGCTGGCTTGGTCTCGAGTGGCGGTGAGCGCTTGACTTCGCCGGGCCTTAAGGTGATCCCGGGGCTGCCGCTGCACGTGAAGGGGCGCATTCCCTATGTTGGCCGCGGCGGTCTTAAGCTCGAAGGCGCGCTTGATGCGTTTGGCATCAATCCGACGGACCTTGCCTGTCTGGATGTGGGCTGCTCTACCGGCGGTTTCACCGATTGCCTGCTCAAGCGCGGAGCTGCAACCGTTGTCTCGGTGGACGTGGGTCGCGCCCAGTTCGATTGGTCGTTGCGTCAGGACGATCGCGTGATGCTGCATGAGCGCACAAACGTGACGCAGCTGCCTGAGCTTGGCTATGCCGGCGCCATCGACCTGGCTGTGTGTGATGTCTCGTTTACCAGCATCGCGAACATTATCGATGCGGTACTGGCGTGCCTGGCGCCTACGGGTGCATTCTGCACACTCGTAAAGCCGCAGTTTGAGGCTCCGGCTGCGCTGGTGGGCGAGGGTGGTATTGTGACCGATCTCGCCGTGCGCTGCGATACACTCGTGGCGGCGGTTGAACTCTTTGCTGCCAAGGGCCTGTTTCCGGTCGATGTGTGCGTGTCACCCATTCATGGTGCCAAGGGCAACGTTGAGTTTTTCCTGTACGGCACGAGATTTGACCCCGGCGACCGCTCGCAAGACGAGCTGCAATCCCAGGTATCGGTTTTGAGCGAGAAAGCTGCAACGCTATGAAGGTCTTTCTGGTTCCCAACTACTACAAGCAAGAGGCGGTCGAGAGCGGCCTGATGCTCGAGCTTTGGCTGACGCGCCAGGGCTATGAGGTCGCATGGGCTGCCGACCAGCGATCCAAGATTCAGAGCACGCCTGATATTGACGGCTCCGATCTGGTCATTACGCTCGGCGGCGACGGTACGTTGCTGCGCGCTGCCCGCATCCTCAACCATCGCGAGATTCCTATCCTCGGTCTTTCCTATGGTCACCTGGGCTTTTTAACTGCTGCGAGTCCCGAGGAACGCGACATTCTGCAAGTCGTGAGCGACGCCCTGTCCGGCGAGCTGCATGTGAGCCGTCGCGCTACCATCGCCGCGGATATCGTGTCCGTGCGCGAAGACGGTACGAAGGATGTCGTGCGCACCTTCGCCCTCAACGACATGGCGCTTACGCGCGGCCCCCTGTCCGATATGGTCGAGTTTGACATCACGGTGTCCGGTCACCATATCGACCGCCTACGCGGTGACGGTGTCGTCGTTTCGACGGCGACTGGTTCTACGGGCTACGCGCTTTCCGCCGGTGGCCCCATCGTGAGCCCCGACTATACGGGTATGGTCTGCGTACCCATTGCACCGCACACCATTCAGGCCCGTGCCTTCTTGACTTCGCCGAGTGATGTCGTCGAAATCTTTATGTCTGATGATCGTCCGAGCGTTCCGGCGATCGCTATCGATGGACAGTTTATTACCTGCGATGGCATCGTTGAGAGCGTGGCGGTGCGCCGCGGGCCCGGAGATGTGTTGCTTCTCGATTACGGCCCCGAGAGCTTCTATAACTCCGTGAGCCGCGTGTTCTACGGAGTGCGTCATGATCGATGAGCTGCAGGTTTCTAACATTGCACTCATTCGCGAGGCGACGCTGGTGCCGAGTGCCGGCCTGACTGTCCTGACCGGCGAGACCGGCGCCGGCAAGACTGCGCTGCTCTCGGCGCTCAAGCTTATTTTGGGTGAGCGCGCGGATTCGTCGACGGTGCGCGAGGGCGAGGCGCTGGCGAGCGTCGAGGCGCGCCTGTTTGACGGCCCACACGACGCGGAGGGCTTTACCGTGCAGCGCAGCCTTTCTGCCGAGGGTCGCAGCCGCGTCAAGATTGACGGCCGCATCACCAGCGTGCGCGAGCTTTCGGAGCGCGTTGGCGTGATGATGGATTTGTGCGGCCAGCACGAGCACCAACGCTTGCTCGATCCGGCGCATCACGTTGCGATGGTTGATGCGTGGGCAGGGCGCCCGGCACTCGAGGCGCTGGATGCGTACCGCGCCTGCTTTAAAGCCTCGCGCGCTGCCGCCAAGGAGGTTCGACGTGTCGAAGAGGCCTCGCGTGCGCAGGGGAGCCGCGTCGAGGAGGCGCGCTTTGCCCTCGAGCGCATCGGCGAGGTCGACCCCAAGCCGGGTGAGTATGAGGAACTCGAGAAGCTGCTGCCGCGCTCCGAACATGCCGAGGTACTGGTTGCCACGGCTAACGATGCCCATGCATCGCTTGCCGCCGAAGGGGGAGCGCTCGATGCCGTGAACAGCGCCGTGGCAGAGCTTTCCCGAATGGCTACCGTCGATCGCAAACTCGGCGACATTGCCGATGCACTATCGGATGCCTGTATCTCCCTTGAGGATTGCGCGAACGAGCTTCGTGCCTATCGCGATGGCATCGCCTTCGACCCGCGCGAGCTCGCTCGCATGCGTGAGCGGTATTCCGACCTCAAGGGTCTGTTGCGTCAGTGGGGTCCCACTATGGACGATGTTTTTGCCATGCGCGATCGCTCGCAAGAGCTGTTGTCGCTGGTAGACGATGGTGATGAGCAGATCAAGAAGGCGCGTGAAGCGCTTGGCGCAGCAGAGCATGAACTGTTCGCCGCCGCCAAGGCGCTTAAGCGTGCACGCAATACGGCGGCTCCGCGCTTCTGCCACGAGGTGGGCCGCCAGATGGCTCGCCTGGAGATGGGCAGCGCCGAGCTCGTCTGGGAGTCGCGTGATCTTCCCCGTGCTGAGTGGACGCCCGTTGGTCCTTCGAGCTACGAGCTGCTATACCGCAGCGGTGCCGGTTTGACGCCGCGCCCCCTGCGTCGAATTGCGTCGGGCGGCGAGCTCAGCCGCGTCATGCTGGCAAGTAAGGTTGTCCTCGGTAACGCGGACGGTGTCGATACGCTGGTGTTTGACGAGGTCGATGCTGGTGTCGGTGGCTCCACGGCGCGTGCGCTCGCGGGCGTGCTGGCAGATCTCGCCGCTACGCATCAGGTGATTGTCGTAACCCACTTGGCGCAGGTCGCCGTCATGGCTGACAAGCATTATGTCGTCAGCAAGGAACCGGGCGATGTTCCCCAGACGCATTTGGGCGAGGTAACCGGCGAAGCGCGTACTGCCGAGATCGCCCGCATGTTGAGCGGCGATCAGTCCGAGGCAAGCTTGGCCCACGCTAGGCAGATGCTTGCGGAGGCGCGTGCCTAGGCCGAGCCGCCACACGCATGTCCAACCCGGCCGCCACGAAACGGGTCCATCTACTACGTTTGGTAGGGCATCGGCAACCACGCCAAGAATTGCAAAAAGAAAACCGCAGGTAGAACGCCTGCGGTTTTCTCTATTTTGGGTGTATGGTTGGCGGTTGCGGTTAAAACGTAGTAGATGGGCGGGTTTCGTGGCGAGGGGCGTCTATCGGCTCCCCAATTTACCTACTCAACGACCTTATCCGGCTGGATGAGCTCCTCGTAGTAGCTGATATGCTCACGCGCGTCTTCAATCTCGGGCAGCAGGAAGTTGTAGATGACTTCGATGATCATCGTGGCGCTGATCTTGGAGAACGCAAAGTCGCCCGTCGTCAGTAGCGCTTCGTGGTTGACGGTATTAAAAGTGTAGTCTGCCAGGCGCGCGAGTGGGGATTTGCTGTCACTGCTGATGACGACTACGGTTGCGCCGCAGTTGCGAGCCGCTTTTGCCATGCGATTCAATCGGCGCGATTTGCCGGAGTTTGAGATAAGCACGATGACGTCACCCGGGCGTAACGTGAGCGCAAAGCCGATTGATGTCTCGCTAATGGTGCTCGCCATGCAGCGCAGGCCCAGCTGCGAAAACTTAAACGTCGCATCGAGCGCGACCGCGTTCGTATTGCCCACAGCTGCAAACTCAATAACCCCTGCATGCTTAAGGGCATGCACAACAGCCGCCAGCGTATCGTGGTCGATCCCGTCGATAGTCGCATTAAGCTCGCTCACCTTGGCAGCCAGGATGTTCTTGAGGCTCTGCTCCATATTGTCGAGCGAGACCTCGTCGGTCAGGCCCTCGTTGCGCTGGCTTTCCAAATCCCTCGCCAACGAAAACTGAAAGCTGCGGAAGCTGCCAAACCCAAGCTTGCGGCAGAAGCGCGAAACGGTCGCCTCGGACGTGGCGGCGGCGCGCGAGAGCTGAGCGGCCGTGAGGCGTGGCGCCTCGGACTGGTGCTCCAATATATAGTCGACAATGCGCTGCTCGGACTCGCTGTATCCCTGATGGGTGCTAATGAGGGAAAGTGCGCTCTTGCTACTATCGGTCATGGATGGCTCCTGGTTGGCATGAAAATCTAGCTTGATTTGCAATGCCATAGTATACGGGCATTTTCAATTACAAGATACACCTTGCCGTTTCAAGTGTTGATGGTAAACTTTCACTTACCGTTTACGGTTATGAAAGAACCTTTCACCGGAGATTTGCACCTTAGCTCTTCTCACGCGGACGGTAGGTTGGTATCTTTCAGTTGTGGAAAAACGCGCATCGAAGCGCGTGTAGGGGAGCGCCCGCGGGCGCTGTACTCAAGAAGGAGGGACACATGGCTAAGTTTGACATCATCGCCGCGACCGGTTGCCCGACCGGCATTGCGCACACCTTCATGGCGAAGGAGGCGCTGGAGAAGGCAGCTGCCGAGCGCGGTCTGACCATTAAGGTCGAGACTCATGGCCAGGTCGGTGTCGAGAACGAGCTCACCAAGAGTGAGATCGCTGGTGCCAAGGCCGTCGTCGTCGCAGCCGACAAGGATGTCCAGGCTGAGCGTTTCGCCGGCAAGCCCATGGTTTCCGTTGGTGTTTCCAAGGCCCTGTCCGTTGAGGCCGCCGGTAAGCTGATTGACCGCGCGCTCGCCGCCAAGGGCGACGACACGGTTGCGGCTGCTGCCGATGTCGAGGACGAGGTCGAGGAGAAGGAGTCCATCGGCCACATCATCTACAAGCACCTCATGAACGGCGTCAGCCACATGCTGGTCTTCGTCGTTGCTGGTGGTGTTCTGACCGCCGTTTCGTTCCTGTGGGGCATTACGTCCTTCGATTCGACGGCGTCTGACTACAACAGCTTTGCTGCGATGCTCAAGATCATCGGCGGCATCGCCATGAACCTCATGGTTCCGGTGCTTTCCGCCTACATCGCCGAGTCCATCGGCAAGCGCCCGGCGCTCGTCCCCGGCTTTGTTGCCGGTATGATCGCCATCCAGGGCCTGCCTGTTAACGCCGAGACCGGCATGATCGACGCCGGTGGCGCCGGCGTGGGCTTCGGCTTCCTGGGCGGCATCGTCGGTGGCTTCCTCGCCGGTTATGTCATCCTGCTGCTCGAGAAGGTCTTTGCCGGTCTGCCCAAGAACCTGGACGGCCTCAAGGCTATCTTCCTGTACCCGCTGTTCTCGACGGCTATCGTCGGCCTGGTCATGCTCGGCATTTCCGGCCCCATGGCTGCCATCAACACCGCCATGATGGACTTCCTCAAGGGTCTGTCCGCCTCTGGCGCCGTTGTACTGGGTCTTGCCATTGGCTGCATGTGCGCCTTTGACATGGGCGGCCCGGTCAACAAGGCTGCTTACGTCACCGGTACCGCTATGCTCACCGAGGCTTTGGCCGCCGGTGTTGGCACCGATACCTACAACTTCGGCACCAACTTCATGGCTGCCGTCTCCGCCGCCTGCATCGTTCCGCCGCTGATCACCACCTTTGCCGTCGTTGTCGGCAAGAAGTACTTCAGCCAGGAGGATCACGACGCCGGTGTCGTCAACCTCATCCTTGGTTGCACCCACATCACCGAGGGCGCCATTCCGTTCATGACCAAGAACATCTGGCCCGTCATGCCCATCATGATGCTCGGTTCCTCTATCGCTTCGATCCTGACCATTATGTTCAACGTTCACGATCCGGCGCCTCACGGTGGCTTCCTGGTCCTGCCCGTTGTCGAGAACGGTCCGCTTTGGGTCCTCGCGATCCTCATCGGCGCTGTGGTCGGTGGCATCCTGTTCGTGGCCTTCAAGAAGTACGACTTCGAGAAGAACCAGAAGGCCGCTCCTGCAGCTAAGCCCGTTGAGGCCCCCAAGGTCGCTGCCGTCGAGGCCCCCAAGGCCGAGGCTGCCGACTTCGTGAAGGTCGAGAATGTCTTTGTCGCCGAGGACTTCGCTTCTCGTGACGAGGCTCTGAGCTTTGTCTCCAACCAGGCCGTCAAGGCCGGTATCGCCGGCGACGCCGACGCCGTGATGAACGCCTTCCTGGCCCGCGAGGCCGAGGGCACCACGGGCATGATGGAGGGCTTCGCCATCCCGCATGCCAAGTCCGACGCCATTACCGAGGCTGCCGTCATCGTCGTCAAGGACGAGTCCGGCGTGACCGGTTGGGACACCATGGACGGCGCTCCCGTCAACGTGGCCATCGCCCTGCTCATCCCCGGTGCCCAGGCCGGCACTACGCACCTCAAGATCCTGTCCAAGGTCGCTGAGGCGCTCATGGACGAGGACTTCCGTGCCACCGTCAAGGGTTCCACCGACGCCGCCGAGATCGCCAAGACGATCAACGCCCGCCTGGTCTAATCCACCAGCTTGCGAATAACATCGCCCCCTGTATATAAGGCGGAGTCCCTCTCCAGGGCCTCCGCTTTTTTTCTATCCCTCCCATAAGTTGCGGTGAAATAGGGACTGTTTAAACGATTCAACCCCAAATTCAGTCCCTATTTCACCGCAACTTATAAAAGGGTATAGAGGGGGCTACCTATCGAGTCTTTATCGCGAACAGTTCATCAGCCAGAATTCCGTTCGCACGATATTACTTTGGATCGACCGAGTTTCCGCAGCTTGCTCGCCGGGCGGGGCGATTAAGTTTGTCGCGAGTTCCGCACGCAAAGGAAAGCACTTAATGTGCTTTCCGTCTTGCGCAGGACTGTAGAGCAGCAAACTTAATCGCCCCGCCCGGCGAGCAAGCGGACGACAAACACATCTGTCCAATAATTCGTCTGAAACACAATGAAAAACCGTTTGATGTGAGTTAATATAAACAACGTCGTGAATCTGACTCCTGCCACATGCATGACAGGGGTTAAACACAAAAAGGAGTCAACTATGGTTTCTGAGAAGGCTACCCTCGTTAATCCTCAGGGTCTGCACATGCGTCCGGCTGGTCTGTTCGCCTCCACCATGGGCAAGTACGCCTGTGACGTGACGGTCGTCACCCCCGAGAAGGAGGTCAACGGCAAGTCCCCGATGGCCCTCATGGCTGCTGGTATCCCCTGCGGCACCGAGGTCGAGGTCAAGTGCGACGGCGCTGACGAGGCCGAGGCTCTGGCTGCTGCCATCGAGCTCATCAAGAGCGGTCTTGGCGAGTAGAACTCAAACGGGTCGCATGTTGAACAACTAAGTTCATATTTGGGGGCGCAGTGACCTGTTGTAAGGTAGCTGCGCTCTTTTGTCATGGATATGGCAAAACGCTTTATCACATGACACGGAGAGAGGAATGGGAATGTATCAGGGAGTCAACGCTTCCGAGGGCATCGGTATCGGCACCGTCATGGTCGCCGTCGATCCCGACTTGACGTTTGAGCCGCACGAGGTTGCTGATTCGGCAGCAGAGAAGGAGCGCTATCAGACCGCTCTTTCGGTCTTCTGCGAGAAGACCCAGGCTCAGGCCGACCACATGAAGGAGACGGTGGGCGAGGCCGAGGCCGAGATCATGAGCGGACACATTGTCCTGGCTCAGGACCCGGGCATGACCGACGCCATCAACGCCGCCATTGACGGCGGTACCTGCGCCGAGCAGGCGCTCATGGACACCTCGACCATGTTTGAGAACATGTTCCTGTCCATGGACGACGAGATGTTCCGTCTGCGTGCGGCCGACATCGCCGACATCCGTACCGGTATTCTGGCCGAGCTGCTGGGCAAGGAGGTCGTCGACCTCTCCGTCCTGCCCGAGAACACTGTCGTTGTCGTGCACGACCTCACGCCGTCCATGACCGCCACGATCGATAAGGCCCACGTTGCCGGTATCGTCACCGAGACCGGTGGCCGCACGTCGCACTCCGCGATCATTGCGCGCGCCCTCGAGATCCCGGCTGTCCTTTCGGTTTCCAACAGTTGCACCGCTCTGCGCAACGGCATGACCGTTGTCGTCGATGGTGGCAAGGGTATTGTCGAGGCCGATCCCGACGAGGAGACGCTCGCTGCCTACACCGCCAAGGCCGAGGCCTTCGCTGCCGAGAAGGCAGCCCTCGAGGCCTTCCGTGGCAAGCCGTCCGTGACTGCCGATGGCATCAAGAAGATCATCGCCTGCAACATCGGTAACCCCGATGACGTGCCCAACGCTCTCGATCACGACGCCGAGGCCATCGGTCTGTTCCGCTCCGAGTTCCTGTTCATGGACTCTGCTGAGCTTCCTTCCGAGGAGGAGCAGTTCAACGCCTATCGTAAGGTTGCCAGTGCGCTTAAGGGCGCTCCGGTCATCATCCGAACGCTCGATGTGGGTGGCGACAAGGAGATCCCGTACCTGCACATGGTCAAGGAAGACAACCCCTTCATGGGCTTCCGCGCCGTGCGTTACTGCCTGGCCAATCCCGACCAGTACAAGGTCCAGCTCCGCGCTCTGCTGCGCGCTAGCGCCTTCGGTGACGTCAAGATCATGATCCCGCTCGTCACCTGCGTCGAGGAGGTCTTGGCTGTCAAGGAGCTCGTCGAGCAGTGCAAGGCCGAGCTGACCGAAGAGGGTCGCAAGTTCAACGAGAACATCGAGGTTGGCATCATGGTCGAGACGCCCGCCGCTTCGCTGCTCGCAGACCGTCTTGCCGAGGTTGCCGACTTCTTCTCCATCGGCACCAACGACCTGATCGGCTACACCATGTGCGCCGACCGTGGTAACGACACCATCTCCAACCTGTACCAGGTGTACTATCCCGCCGTGCTCCGCTCGCTCAAGAACATCATCGAGAGCGGCGTGAAGGCCGGCATCATGGTCGGTATGTGCGGCGAGGCCGCTGCCGATCCGCTGCTCGAGCCGCTGCTGATCAGCTGGGGCCTGGAGGAGTTCTCGATGAGCGCTCCGTCGATCCTGCGCGCCCGCAAGACCATCAGCCAGTGGACCAAGGCCGAGTGCGACGAGCTCGCCGAGAAGGCGCTCGCCTGCAACACCGCCGCCGAGGTCAAGGCACTGCTCGAGTCCGCAGCTCGCTAATTTGGTATCAGAGGTAACCGCGTGGTTGGAATGGGCCGGCCACGCGGCCCTCACATATACAGGGGGTACTGTAAATGTTCTACACGCTAACCGCTAACCCGGCTGTCGACATGACGGTTTCGAGCTCTCCGCTCGAGCCCGACGAGAACGTCCGCACCGGCTCGGCCAGCTACACGGCTAACGGCAAGGGTCTCGACGTGTCCTTCGCTTTTAAGAAGATGGGCGTCGACACCGTCGCGCTCGGCTTCTTCGCCGGCTTCACGGGCAAGTTTATCGTCGAGGAGGTCATGAACCTGGGTTGCCTGTGCCGCCCGGTCTGGACCGACGGTATCACGCGCATTAACACCTACGTCAACGATGGCCAGCACGAGTACGGCATCCTGAACCCGGGTGCTCCGATCACGCCGCAGCACCAGGAGGAGCTCTACAACATCCTGGACACCGCGGGCGATCTTGAGTGCCTGATCGTTTCCGGCTCCGTGCCTCCCAAAGCTACGCCTGACTTCCTGGCTCAGGTCATGGAGCACGCTCAGGCTCGTGGCGCCGACGTCGTCTTGGACCTGTCCTCCGACAAGCTCAAGGAGCTCGCTCACAAGAAGCCGCTGCTCATCAAGCCGAACCATCATGAGATGAAGGCCATCTTCGGCGTGCCGGTCGACACCGACGACGAGGTTCGCGTTGCCATGAAGATGGCTCACGACGCTGGCGTTCAGAACGTGCTGCTCACCCGTGGTAGCCGCGGCGACGCTTACTTCTCCAACGGCGAGGACATCTGGTACGCCAAGCGTGAGTTCAACATCAAGCTGGTTTCTTCCGTCTGCGCCGGCGACTGCACCCTCGCTGCGTTCCTGCACAAGTGGTACAGGGATCGCGACAACGTCGAGGAGGCCATGAAGCTCGCTATGGCCACCGGCGCCAACGTTGCCGAGTCCGTCGGCATTGGCGACTTTGGTCACGTCGACGAGTACAGCAAGCGCGTTGCTGTCCGCAAGCTCGATCGTCAGTAATCGAAACGCGACATATTCGTGCGCATGCGGCGCCCCGGTTTCGGCCGGGGTGCCTTTTTGTTTCGTCATGGGGGAGAGATGTCCTGCCGTACTTCATTGCTTCCACACCGTTCACCGAGTTGCCCTAGCCTTTTACCGATGCGTGGAATATACTTTCATCAACACGTTGCTTCGTGAAAGGAACATTCATGATTTACACGCTCACTGCAAATCCCGCCATCGACTACAACATCGCCTGCGACGGCCTTGCTGCCAACACCGTCACGCGTACCCGCAACGCCGTCTACACGCCTAACGGCAAGGGCCTCAACGTCTCGTTTACGCTTGACCACTACGGTGTCGACACCACGATCTTGGGTTTCTTCGCCGGCTTCTCGGGCGAGTTTATCGTTAAGGGCGCCGAGGCCCTGGGCGTGCCCGTCAAGCCCGTGTGGACCGACGGCATCACGCGCGTCAACGTGTTCCTCAATGCCGGCCCCGACACCGAGTACAACATGGTCAACGCCGGTGCCGCCATCAACGAGGCCAACGAGCAGGAGATGTTTGAGCTTATCGATTCGCTCGATGACATGACCTGCCTGGTCATCAGTGGCTCGCTGCCTCCCAACACTTCCGAGGGCTTCCTGTCCGAGGTTCTGCGCCGCGTCAAGGCCAAGGGTGCCGAGTTCGTTCTCGACATTTCGAGCCATCAGCTGGCAGATCTCATTGCCATGGAGCCGCTGCTGATCAAGCCCAATGACGACGAGCTGCTCGATATCTTTGGCATTAAGGTGAGCGGTGGCGACGATGAGTCCGTCAAGGGCGCTATGGCCGAGCTGCACGCCAAGGGCGCCAAGAATGTGCTGCTGACCCTTGGTGGCGATGGCGCGTACTTCTCCAACGGCGAGCATATCTGGTTTGCCAACCGCACCTTCGACGTCAAGCTGCTGTCGACCGTCTGCGCCGGCGATTCCTCGCTGGCCGCCTTCCTGTCCGTGTGGCACGACGCTCCCGAGCGCGTCGAGGATGCCTTGCGTCTTTCGATGGCCACCGGCGCCAACGTGGTCGAGTGCCCCGGTCTGGGCGATTTTGCTAAGGTGGACGAATATAAGAAGCACATCGAGGTTCGCCAGGTCTGCTAGCCGCATCGATACATCGTTGCCGAACACCCGCTTTGGATTACCAGGGCGGGTGTTTTTTGCGCGCTGAACGTATCTGGCGTCTGCTGTCTCGTTTTATCGAATTGACGACGCGATTGCGTGTGCGCGCTTTCTCGTTTCTTGTTAGACTTCTTGAGAACCATCGATTTACGCTCACAAGTGCAGGAGGCCATAGGCATGTGCAATGTTTCGCTCAACGGTACTCAACCGTCCGATGCCTCCCTGCGCGTCCTGCGCGCGCTTGAGGCGGCTGGTCTTGAGGCTTGGTACGTTGGCGGTTGGGTGCGCGACGCCCTGATGGGATGTCCCAGCCACGATGTTGATATGTGCTGTAGCGGCCTGTGGCAGGAGTCCAAGGCGGCGCTCGAGGCCGCTGATATCGCGGTCGTGGAGTCTGGCATTAAATTTGGCGGAATCACGGCTATTTCCGATGGCGAGCGTATCGAGGTCACCACGTACCGCCTGGATGGCTTTTACACCGATGGGCGCCATCCTCAGAGTGTCGAGCGTGCCGCCTCGCTCGAGGACGATCTGGCCCGCCGCGACTTTACCGTCAACGCCATGGCCTGGCATCCCGAGCGCGGGCTTGTCGACCGCTACGACGGCCAGGGTGATCTGGAGCGCAAGCTGATTCGCGCTGTCGGTGATCCCAAGCGTCGCTTTATCGAGGACGCCCTGCGCATGCTGCGTGCGGTGCGCTTTGCCTGCCGCCTGGACTTTATGATTGAGCCCGAGACCAAGCGTGCGCTTGCCGAGTGCGCGCCGCTGCTCGATGCCGTGGCGCGCGAGCGTGTGGGTATTGAGCTCGAGGGCATTCTTTCGACCGGTCATGGGGGCTGTCTCTTATACACATCTCCGAGCCCACGAGACGCGTAGTAAGCTCGTAT
>UQUL01000004.1 GCA_900544235.1 uncultured Collinsella sp. | reverse complement strand
GGGGGTGGGGGCTATGTTCTGGCTCCCCGCCGGCCGCCCGGGGCCTTTTGGCCCCGGGCGCTGCCAGCGTGCCTAGCGCTTACGGATACCCCAGACCAGGGCTCCGACGCCGGCCATGGCGATGACGAATGCCATAAGCAGTGCGGCGGCCTGCTGGTCACCCGTGGTGGGCAGGAAACCCTTGACCGTCTTGACGATGTTCGTCACGGTCTTGGGCGTGCCGGGATCGGGCGTCGGCACGGGCGTCTCGGGCTTCTTGTACGTGTTGTTGAACACGATGCCCTCGACGCTCTTGTCACCCTTGGTAAAGGCGACGTTCGCCTTGAGGTTGCCCTCACCGTCGTCGACCACGTTGACGGTCGCGGTAAAGACGGACTTGTCGTAGGTCATACCGGCCTCGTCGCCCTTGACTTCGCTGATGGTGTAGACGTACGTACCGAGCTCGCTGTACTCAAACTTGTCAAAGTTGATCTTGCCGTCGGCATCGTTGGTAACCGTAGACTCTACGTCCTCGCCAACGAGCTTAAAGCTAAACTCGTCCTTCTTGAGCTCGCGTCCCTCGAGCACCTTGATGGCACCGATGGAGACCTGCGTGGGCATGGCATGATACTTGTTGGTAAAGCCAGCCGACTCGGTAGTTCCCTCGAGCTTGTGCGTCGCGGTCAGCGTGCCGTCGCCGTTGTCGGAGACGGTGGTCACGACGGTGTAGGTCGTGCCGTCATAGGTGACGCCCTTGTACAGGCCGAGCGCGTTGGGGCAAGCCTCACGCAGCATGTACGTGTGCGTGCCGGGTGCCTCGTAGCGGATCGGGCTCAGCGTAACGTTACCGTCGGCGTCGTTGGTGCCGCTGGCGACAGCTACGCCGTTCTCGAGCAGCTCAAACGTGAACTCGCCCGCTGCAAGATCGCGTCCGGTCAGACGTTTGACCGTCTTGACCTGATCGGTCACGGAAGAATCGGTGGGCGTCACGCTGTAGGTGTTGGTGAACGTGAAGGCAGCACCGTCGTCGCCTTCGCGCTTGACGCTCAGATGTCCGGCGCCGTCGTCAGTCACGGTATAGGAAACCTTGCGCATGGCGTTGGCGTCGTTGGTCACACCAAGGGCGCTACCGGACTCGGCCACCGTGTAGGTAAAGGTGTGCGAGCGCGGAGCGGTGGGGGCTGCGGGCTCGGACTCGTCGCCGGGCTCGTCAGCGTTGGCATCAGCGTCAGCGTCGGCCTCTGCCTCGTCAGCATCGACGTCGTCAGCTTCGTCTGCCTCGGCCTTATCGGTCGCATCGTCCGTCACGCCCAGGGCGTGGTTGAGGTCCTCGAGCGTAAAGTGGATCTTGCCAAAGTCCACGTTACCGGCTGCGTCGTTGGTTACGGTCGTGCGCTCGGGCATCGGGGCACCTGCCTCGTCGGCGGTCACGGTAAAGGTGAACTTACCCGTGATGTCGGCCGGGGTCAGGCCCTCGGCAACCTGGAGCTTCTTAGTACCGGTGAGCGCGGCATCCACGGCGTCGGCGCCGTAGACGTTCTCGAACAAGGGCTCGACGCCGCCGTAGTCGACCGTCGCCGTCAGGGTACCGTCACCGTTGTCGACGACGATAACCTTAAAGCCAAAGCTCCACGTTGTAGCGGAAACGCCATTCGGCAGCCCGAATAAATCTTCGTAGGCCGTGTAGTTAATGGTCCAGGCAAGCTTGCCGTCCTTATCGGTACGATAAGCAAGCCCAGCAGCCTCAAGATTAGCAAGCATCTTGGTGTCGTAGTGCAGCGTATCAAAGCTCACGTGCCCGCCGATATTGGGCTTGAGGTTTTCGTATGCCACAAGCTCACCCTGATAGGCGATGCCGAACCAGAACTCGCCGTCGGCCATCGGGCGACCGGTCAGAGTCTTGGTGGCAACGACCTGAGCAGCGGTGCCACCAGGCGTGTTGGTCGTAGCGCTGTAACTGTTGTGGAACGGCACCAGGGCCTTCTCGACCTTGTTCTCGCCACTCTTGTGGACCGTCTCATGCGTGCCCTCGGGACCACCAGAGACGGTCGTCGTAGCAGTGAGCGTACCGGCGGTGTCGTCGGCGATGGCGATCGTCACCGTGCGTACGGCGTCATCGTAGGTGTAACCGGGCTGGCCGTCGTTCTTTTCGGCCACGGTGTACTTGAAGGTCTTGCCGGCGTCAGCCTGCGTAAATTTAACCTCATGACCAGCCAGAATGTCGATCAGTCCGACCGTTGCCTCTGCCGCTTCGGGGGACTTGAAGCTGTTGGCCCCGGGCAGCAGACCGAGCGCGCGAGCCGAAGCGTCGTCAGCAGGTGTCACGGTAAAGGCGAACTGGCCCTCGGTCATGGGGCGGCCGTCCAGATACTTGCTGAGCCACAGACCGCCGGCCGCGGTGTAGTTAAGCTCAGTGCGGTACGTGTTGGTAAAGCGTCCGTTTTCCTTCTTGGTGACATTGGCGGTCAGCTTGCCCTCGCCGTCCTCGGTCACGGTTACTTCGGCGGTCGCGACGTGGGAGTCATACGTCATGCCGACCGTATTACCCGCGTTCTCGCGGATCTCGTACTTGTAGGTTCCGGCAGCCGTGTAGCGAATCTTGCCGAACTTGATGGCGGCAATGCCGTCCTTCGCATCGTGCTTGCTCACGGTTACGGTTGCAGGATCGGGTAGCGGAGCGCCATCGGGGGCGGTAATGGTAAAGCCGAACTCGTCCCCATCCGTCCACTCGCGACCGTCGATGGCCTTGCTCAGGTCAAAGTCGAGGTCTGCATCGGTCGGGGTCACGCTGTAGGCGTTCTTGAAGGTCGCAGCCGTGGCGTCCTTCAGGACATGCTCAGCCTTGAGCGTGCCATCGCCCTTGTCGGTAATGGTGGTCTCGATGGTGTACTTGGCGTCGCCGTACGTGATGCCCTTGCTGATGGTTCCGCCGTTGACCTCGCGCAGCGTGTAGGTGTGCTCGCCGGCCTCGGTGTACTTCACGGCGCTCATCGTGATGTTGCCCTCGGCGTCGTTCTTGCCGGTGGCGACGACCTTGTCGCCCTCGACGAGCTCGAAGGAGAACTCGCTGTCCATGAGATTGCGGCCAGTCAGGACCTTGTTCGCGGTGATCTGGTCGGTAACGCTCGTCTCGACAGGCGTCACGTTATAGGTATTGGTGAACGTAAATGCCACATCGCCGTCCGGCTTGCGGGATACGCTCAGATTGCCCTTGCCGTCATCAGTCACGGTGAAGGAAACCTTGCGCGACAGCTTGGCGTCGTTGGTCACGCCAGCCACTTCGCCGGACTCGGTCACGGTGTAGGTAAAGGTGTGCTCGCGCTTCTCGGGCTTCTCGCCCAGAGCCTTGTTAAGGTCGTCGAGCGTAAAGGCGATCTTGCCAAAGTCGACCTTGCCGTCAACGTCGTTGTGCACGCTCGTGCTCGCAGGCATAGGCGCGCCCTCTTCACCGGTCACGGTAAAGGTGAACTTGCCGGTGATATCAGCCGGGGTCAGAGCGTCGTCAACCTGCAGATTCTTGATACCCGCAAGCGATGCCTCGGTAGCATTCGTGGTGTAGGCGTTCTTGAACTCGATGCTCTTGACGTCCTTGGCGTCCTTCAGCTCGTGCGTGGCAACCAGCTGGCCCTTGCCGTTATCGGCGATGGTCGTCACGATGGTGTAGACCGCGTCATCGTAGTCAATACCGCCGGCGTTGCCCTTAACCTCATGCAGCTTGTAGGTGTGCTGGCCGATCTCGGTGTACTTGATGGCACTGAACGTCACCTTGCCGTCGGCGGCGTTCTTAACGGTCTCGACAGGCTTAACTTCCTTGTCAATGATTTCGAGCAGCTCAAAGCTGAACTCGTCGGCCGTAAGGTCACGCCCGGTCAGAGACTTGGTCACGGTAATCTGGTCGGTGACGCTGGACTCAACAGGATTCGTGGCGTAAACGTTCTTGAACTCGGTCTCGCCCGAGGTCACCTTCACGCCAGCGCTCAGCTCGCCCTTCTTGTCGGGCGTTACCGTCACGGTGATCTCCGCGACGTTCTTGCTGTAGGCGATGCCGTCAATCGTGGTCCCGGCATGCTTTTCACTGACCTTGTAGACGTACGTGCCAGGTTCGGTGTATTCGATCGTGCCGAAGTCGATGGCAGCCTTGCCCTGGTCCAGGTCAGCCTTGCGCACGGTCGCAGTCCTAGCCGCAGGCATCGGGGCGCCGCTCTCGGATGTCAGGCCAAACTCAAACGCGTCAGCATTCGTCCAGTCGCGACCCTTGAGCACCTTGGTCAGGCCAAAGCTGGCCTTGGTGTTCACCATTGCCGGCGTCATGTCATACGCAAAGCTGATCTTGCCGTTGTTGCCCAGGTAGGAATTGACATGCGTCGCGGTCGCCTTGGCAGACACGTTGTTCCACTTGGGGTTGAGAACGTCGGTCGCGGTACCAGTGCTGTTGCCGCCCACGCTGCCCTTGGTAGTGTGGAGCTCATCGATAAAGGCCAAACGCGCGGTTCCCACGCTAAACGAAAGGTTGCCGTCCTCGTCGGCAACAAGAGCGCCGTCAAACTTCGCTGCGTCGCCGCCGACAAACTCGATGACAGCAGTGGCGGGCTTGGCCTCGCCGTTCGAGCCCCGCTCCTCAAACTCATCCTTGTAGTAATAGGTGCCGGTATCTGCCAGCGAATTCTTTGCAGGCTGCGTGCAGTCCTTATCCGCGTAAATGGGAGTCTGCTTCTGGAAGTAGTAGTAGCGGTTGGTGTCGGCCGGCTCAAAGGTCGCAACCGTATCACCCAGCGCACCACCGCTCCACTTGTTCGCGTAGAAGCTCACGGTCTTGGTGCCGTCAACGACAGTCGTATTATGCTCGATGTAGTTCTTGAGCCCTGCTACCTTCTCGGG
Organism: uncultured Collinsella sp.; assembly: GCA_900544235.1. GTDB lineage: Bacteria > Actinomycetota > Coriobacteriia > Coriobacteriales > Coriobacteriaceae > Collinsella. The sequence goes on along the minus strand of UQUL01000004.1, from coordinate 61,342 downwards.
CGTAAACAGGTTGTCAAGTGCGGCGCTCTTCACGCTCGAGGCATACTTCACCTGAATGGGCTTAACGTTGTCGACCGAAAGCTTGCCGTCTACGGTCTTAAAGTGACTCAGCGGAATCAACGACGCAGGAATGTTAACCGTTACGATATCGCCCTTCCGGGGATTGTCATCGCCAGCACGCTGCACGGTGATGAGCAGGTCTTTTGCCTTGCCGGAAAACTCGTAGGTGTCGGTATTGGTTTCTTTGTTGACCGTCTTGCTCGCCTTGGTAAACGACATGCCGTTGATGACGACTTCGGTAAATCCGTCGACCTGCATAAAGTCGCCCAGCTCGTCGGTAAACGTGATGTAGCCGGACTTGGTCTCGTCGTAGCCCTTATGGATTTCGGTCGGATAAGGCGGCTCCGATGTGATGGCCTGTGAGATGTCGTCGAAGACCTTCTTGAGCTCTTCAGCATTGGTCGCCGACTTGTAGTAGTCGGAATTTTCCGCGCGCGTGCCAAGCTCGTCGCTCGCATACGACGTGGCATCGGGATAATTACTCGACACGGCGTGCATAAACTTGTTGACGTCGCTTGTCCCCTTTTTCGAGGGATCGGCAACAGGGTCCGCTCCACTAAAGATGCCGATGGTATAAACGGTGGCCTTGCCATCCTTCATCTTCTTGGCAGCCGTCACGGCAGCATTGGCGACGTCAGAATCAAACTCGCTGTAGCTCGTTGGCTTGCCGTCGGTAAAGAACACAACGGTCTTCTTGGCATCTGCGCGACCAGAAGTGATATCCCCGGCCAGTTCCAGACCATAGTCGGCACGCGTAGCACCGCTTGGCTTGATTCCAGCAACTGTATCCTTAAGAGCTTTCACGTTGCCGCCGGAGCAATCGGTCAAACCCTTCATTACCTGCGAGTGGTTGTACTTGTATTGGCCTTGATAGTACGTGTCATTGCCGACCTTATCAGTCTTATCACCCGCAAACTTAACAATGGCAACCCTATGCTGCCTATCAACGCCCTCGATAGCCTCGTTTTGTTTGGCGATGGTATTGATAAAGCTGTTCGCAGCGCTCTTCAGTGCATCGATACGCTTGGTGCGATCTCCGCCACCCATAGGATCATCCATCGAGCCGGAGGCATCCAACACCATCACGATGTCAAGTGGCGTGGTGACTGTCACGGTTGAATTAGACGTCGAGGACATCGCCGAAAGCGTGGTCAAAAAGTCCGACTCTTCGTTTTCCCCGGTTGCCTTGACCGTCTTATCGGTCCAGATTCGGCCGACGTTTTGGGTCGTTACCTTATTGCCGCCGTGGCCTGCCGCCCAGATTTCCCAGCGTCCGCTGGTATCGGGGTCGACGACCTTTCCGGTCATTATCGGTCCGTCCATTCCTGTGCTGGACCTGGCGTTGGCCTCGGGCAGCATGGCGAATGCTGCGGCTGGCAACACCAGCACTACGGCCAGTATCACCGCCAAGAGACCCCTCGTGTACTTACCCATCGTGTCTCCCTTCTCGCGGTCTCAGGCCTTGCATCAGCCTAAAGTTACGAAATGAGACACAATTAGGGCAGGTGACACACGTTTCAGATTTGATTTTGGGCGTGAGACAAATGTCTCACCAAATATGAGACACGAGAGTTTTCGCAGGAAAACGGGTGCGACTCGGAGCCATCAGGCAAAAATGATCCGTTTTCCTCCGTCCCCGGGGGATCAGTTGGTAACGCTCGCCACGAAATCGGGCCATCTACTACGTTTGACTCGATACCCCCGACCATAGCCGCTTTTCATGAAAAACCGCAAGCGTTCTACCTGCGGTTTTCATTTCGCATTACTTGACGTGGTCGAGGGCTGCCGCCTAAACGTAGTAGATAGGCCCATTTCGTGGCAGACGGGTCACGCGGCAGCCCTCGCAAGGCAAAAATGATCCGTTTCCCTCTGTCCACGGGAGATCAAGGGCTTCTACGGATATGGTGCTATTTCAAAACTATGCCGGATTACGGGGCTAAAGTCGGAGTCCTCATCCATACCCCCTATTTTTGAAAAACAGCAAGCGATCTACCTGCGGTTTTGTTTTTGCGATTTTCGGTATGGTCGGAGGTTCGCTATCCAGCCCCGTAAACCGACATAGTTTTGTTCGCGACGGCACAACCGCGCGTTTAAGCGCGGGGCCGGTGGGGCATTTTTGCCCCACCGGCCCCTATCCCAGCTCTATTCCGGCGCTACTCCGGCTTGGTTTCTACCGTGGGGGTCTTGTCCGCTGCGACTGGGGTGCGGGCGGTGTCCATAGTCAGGCAGTGCTTGGGGCAGCTCTCGATGCACTCACCGCACACCACACAGGCATACGGGTCGATCGACCACGTTCCACCCTTGCGATCGACCGCGAGCGCGCCCGCCGGACAGCGACGCGCACACATGCCGCAGCAGATACACACGTCCATGTCGTTGACGATATGCCCGCGCAAGCGCTCGGGTGCCGCGAGCTTCTCCTGCGGATAGCACACCGTTACCGGCTGCTTGACCATAGAGCCCAAGGCCGTCTTGGCAAATGTCAGCAAACTCATGCCGCGCCTACCTTTCCGTGCAGCTAATGCAGGGGTCGATGGTCAGGATAATCATGGGCACGTTGGCAAGGAGTACGCCCTGCAGCGCATGCGTCAGACCCGCCAAGTTCTGCGACGTCGGCGTGCGCACGCGGAAACGGTCCAGGTTCTTGGTGCCGTTGCCGCGCACATAGTAATACGCCTCGCCGCGCGGCTGCTCAATCACAACCTCGCCGCGCGCGCCGTCGGCCGGCGTAAGCTTGGTGCGCCCGCCAATCCCGTCGTGCGGAATCTTGCCCACAAGCTCCTTAATGATGTCCATGGCCTGCGTGACCTCGGCGCAACGCACCTGGCAGCGGGCATAGCAATCGCCATCGGTAGCAACGATGGGCTCAAACGCGGCCAAGTCCGCATAGGCGCCGTCACCGAACGTGCGCACGTCGTAGTCCACGCCCGAGGCGCGGCCGAACGGACCGACCATCGAAAGCTCCAGCGCGTCTTTCTTGCTAATCACGCCCACGCCATGCAGGCGCTCGCCGCAGCTGTTGTCGTCCAAAAACGTATGCACCAGGGCCTCGTAGTCAGGACGCATGGCATCGAGCGTCTGGACAATGCCCGCCAGCTCGGAGTCCTCGATATCGTGCTTAAGGCCGCCGATCTCGTTAATCGACAGAATCACGCGCCCGCCGCAAGTGCTCTCAAAAATCTTGAGTATCTGCTCGCGCAGGGTCCATGACCGATAGAACAGCGCCTCGAAGCCAAAGGCGTCGGCGAGCAGGCCCAGCCACAGCAGATGCGAGTGAATGCGCGAAAGCTCGTGCAGAATGGTGCGGATATACTGCACGCGACCAGGCACCTCGATGCCGAGCATGCGCTCGCAGGCGCTGGCATAGCCGCAGCTGTGGCCCACGGCGCAGATGCCGCAGATGCGCTCGGCGATGTAGCCAAACTGATGCATGTCGCGCTTTTCGGTGAGCTTCTCGAGCCCGCGGTGCACAAAGCCGATCTGAGGAATTGCCTCGATGACGCGGTCATCCTCGATCACCAGGTCCAGATGAAGCGGCTCGGGCAGCACCGGGTGCTGCGGGCCAAACGGAATAACGGAGCGATGTGCCATGGACCTTACGCCTCCTTTTTCTGCTTGTCGCGGGCGACCTTGGCGGCAAGCGCCGCGCGGACCTTGGCCGCTTTCTCGGGATCCATGGCGGCGAGCTTTGCCTCCATCTCGGCGGCCTTGAGCGCGGCCTTCGCAGCAGCCTCATCGTGCTGAGCATCGGAGCCGGCAGCCGCAGCGGGCTGAGCAGCGACGCCCGCGGCGTCGCCGGCGCTCGCCGCAGCCGAAGCATCGCCGGCACTCGCAGCGCTCTCCCCTGCAGCAGCCGCAGCCGCGGCGGCCTTCTCGGCAGCGGTCTTGCGCGCCTTGGCCTCGGCGGCGGCACGCACCTTCATGGCTTTCTCGCGCGCGGCCTTCACCTCGGGCGTGATAACGCTCATGGGTTCGGCAGTCGAGACCTGGTAGAAAAAGCCCTTAAAGTCAATCTGCATATCGGTGATGGCAAGACCAAACAGGTCGTGCGTTTCGTTTTCAAACGGGAATACCGCCGGATAGTACGAGCTGATGGACGGAATCTCCTGGTACTGGTCGATGCCCTCAACCACCAGGTTCTCGATCGCATAGCTGCCGTCCTGCGCAATATGCTCCTGAGCAGCACGAACGTCGATAAACGTATAGACCAAGCGATACGATCCGTCGTCCACACAGCGCTCGACATGCATCTGCACAAAGCGCGCGCCGGTACCTTTGAGCGCCTGCACATGCGGCAACAGTTCATCGATCCCGACGGTGGTGTAGATTGCCTTTTGCATTACTCGGCCTCCTTTGCAGCGGCGGGCGCGCCGTCAGCCGCGCCTGCGTCGACACCGGCCCCGGCCTCAGCCGCAGCCACAAACCCGTCCTCGCCCAGCTCAACGCCGCCGTCCCAAGTAGCGGCACCGCCCACGGTGAGCGGATTGCCGCCGGCGCGCATCACGGCCTCCTTCTGGTCCAGGATGCCGCATGCCTCAACGATGGCATCGATCACGGTCTCGGGGCGAATGGCGCACCCGGGCGCGTACACGTCCACGGGAATCGCGCGGTCCACACCGCCAATCACGTTGTAGGCATCGCGGAACACGCCGCCCGAGCACGCGCAAATACCGCAGGCCACCACGCACTTGGGCTCGAGCATCTGGCTGTAGATCTGGCGCACGACAGGCAGGTTCTGGGCGTTGACCGAGCCCGTCACTAAAAAGATATCCGCATGCTTGGGGTTGCCGGTGTTGACCACGCCAAAGCGCTCCGCATCGAACAGCGGCGTGAGCGAGGCCAGCACCTCGATATCGCATCCGTTGCAGCTCGAGCCGTCGTAATGAATAACCCACGGCGAGCGCGACATTTTATGATCCATGGATGCCGCCTCCTAAATAAACACGTCGACGAGGATGGGCATAAGGTTGAGCAGGCCAAACACCAGCGCCACGCCCCATCCGAGCCTAAAGCAGCTGCGCCAGGTGCTGCGTGCGAAGGTGTTGTCGATCAGGACCTCGACAAAATACGTCGCGGCCATCACGACCAGGGCTACAACCCAGCTCACGGGGTTGTCCCAGACAAAGAACATGCCCACCCACATCAAAAACAGCACGGTCTCGCACCAGTGCATAAGGGTCATCTTGGCCAGCGTGCCGCCGCTCATCTCGGTGGCGACGCCCTGGACGATCTCCTGATGCGCGTGATGCGAGTACGAAAGGTCAAACGGCGACTTGCGCAGCTTGATGGTAAGCACCGCGAGCAACGCGAGGAAAATGGGTGCGCTGTACACGATGATGGGGGCCGACTGCCCCGTCACGGCGATGGAATCGAAGCTGTCGGTGGCAAGGTACAGGCCCACGCTCATCAGCAGAACGGCGGGCTCGTAACTCATAACCTGCAGCAACTCACGGTCGGCGCCGACCTGGGCAAACGGGCTTTGCGTCGAGGCGGACGCCAACACCACAAAGATCGCGGCGAGCGTCACCATAAAAGCGCACAGCAGCGTGTTGGAGCCCGACACAAAGATGCCGCCGCCCACCACGGTAAAGATGAGCGCACACGCCATGTAGGTATCGTCCATGGTGTTTACGCTGGCGGGGGCCTTGCGCAGCAGCTTGGCAACGTCGTAGAAGGGCTGCAGCAGACACGGACCCACGCGGCCCTGCATACGGGCCGAAAGTTTGCGGTCAACGCCGTCGATCAGGCCGCCCACAAGCGGCGCCAGCAGGGCAAACGCCACGGTGCCAATAAAAATGCCCACGACGCCCGAGCCTTCGAAATACTTGCCGCGCAGCACCGAGGGCGCGCTCATGGCAAGCCGCTCGGGCCCAATCCACGCGCAACACAGCAGCGCAAACAAGATAATGCTGCAGCACACGACGCTACCTGCGGGGCCAATGCGCTTCTCGCCAAGGGCGTCCTCCGAATACCAATTGCGCTTTTCGGCCTTCACCTCGTGTCCCATCGAGCCGCGGAAATGGCGGTAATTGTCGGTTCCCACACCCGAAAGATATACGTTGACGTGCGGCTTGTTGCTCACGCGGAATGAAGTCAGCAGCACCACGGCGATAAACGCCACGATAACCACCATCAGATACATGGCGTCCTTGCCGATAACGTACGGCACGCGGCCAAACACCATGGCCAAGTAAGGCGACACCAGACCGCTCGAGATAACCGGAAACGCCACGCAGCACAGAATCAGCAGCGCGGCGATGGTGTTGAGCGCCATCCATTCGGTCTTATGGACATTGACCTCAACGTTTTGAGCCGTGGGGTCGACGCCCGAAAGCTTGGCAAGCCACTTGCCCCAGAAGAAGAACGTCGCGGCCGAGCCAAAGGCCAGCACCATGATCATGAGCACGTTGCCAGTCTGCGCAAACGCCACCAGGGCACCCCACTTGGACACGAGCATGCCAAACGGCGCCACAAACATGCCCATGATGCCCAGCATCATCAGACGCGTCAGGTGCGGCATGCGGCTGAACATACCGTCCATGTCCTCGATATTGCGGCTGCCGATATGATGCTCGGCCGTGCCCACGCACAGGAACAGCAGCGACTTTGCCACCGTGTGGAACAGGATCAGAAAGATGGCCGCCCATACGGCCTCGGGCGCACCGACACCCAGGCAGGCACTGATGAGGCCCAAGTTGGAAATGGTGGAGTACGCGAGCACGCGTTTGGCGTTGCTCTGCGAGATGGCCATGAGGGCAGCGAGCAAAAACGTGATGGCGCCCACACTCGTGACCATAAAGCCGGTTACGGGATAGATGGCATAGAGCGGGCTCAGCTTGACCATCAGGAACACGCCGGCTTTGACCATGGTTGACGAGTGCAGCAGGGCGCTCGTGGGCGTAGGGGCAACCATGGCACCCAACAGCCACGTGTGGAACGGCATCTGTGCGGCCTTGGTGAGTGCGGCGAGCGACAGCAGGACGACCGGCATCACCAGCAGCGCGGATTGCGCGGTTCCGGCGCCGGCAAGCTCGACCATGCCCGAGATGGTCAGCGGCATGCCGTTAACGTGCAGATACATGAGTCCGGCCAAAAACGCGATGCCGCCCAGCATGTTTAGGATAATCTGGGTAAAGGCGTTCTTGATGGCCTCGGGCGTGCGCGTGTAGCCAATCATAAGGAACGAGCACACGGTGGTGATTTCCCAGCCGCAGAACAGCCACTCGAGGTTGTCGCTCGTCACGATGACGAACATGGCCGAGAGGAACAGGAACATGAGCGCCAGGAACTGCGGACGTCGGTCGGGCGCGGTCTGCCCGCGCAGCGCTGCCTCGTGCTCATCGTGCGCTTGGAAGTCCTTCATGTAGCCCAGGGCATACACGCAGATTAGGCTGCCGACGATACCGACGGCGAGGACCATGATCACACTCATGTAGTCCAGGTAGAGCGGCGTCGCCGTGACGGCTTCGGCCGCGGGCAACGTCATGGCTGCAAAGGCGAGCGAGCCCACCAGCTGGACTATGCCGAGCACCGTGGTGAGCGCGTTCCTGTATTTGTACGCGTTGTACAGGATGACGGCGCACAGAATTACGTCGATGACGGAGCTGACGATCGAGAGCACATGCGAGGTGCCGGGGGCAACCTCAAAGCTCTGCGGACCCGTGCCAAAAAACATGACGGCGACTACAACTGTCACCGCCATAATAATGCCGGAGCCTATGAGCCCTACCGCATCGCGGGCTCGCTCACCGCGCGCGAGCAGCATACCCAGCGCCGGTACCAGCGGAAACAGGGTAAGGAAATACAGTAGCGTCATACCATCACTCCCCCGTGCAAAAACGCTGCAATTGTTTAACGTTATAGCTCAATTGAGGAGTAGCGACGGCAGGTTTTCGGTCAACTGGGGAGTTTTAGGCGTACGGGGTAAGGAGTCTGTCCGCATTGGAGTAGAGGGGTGACGTTCCCTTACCGCAGCGACGGACGCGCGGGCCACTGCGCGCGGTTTATTGGCCACGTTGGAGGATGTCCCGATAGGCTCGCGCCGGTCCAAAAAGTTGGCGCGGCAAGAAAAATGCGCCCCTGTGGGCGCACCATCCCGTTTGCTATTCCGCCTTTTTAACGCGCGGCTTGCGACCGCGCGGCTTATCGACCAGTGCGGACTCACCGCTCTCGCGGTACTGACGGCACCAAGCCTTGACCGAAGACTCGCTGGGAATCTTGTGCTTGATCATGGCCTCGCGAACCGTCAAGCCGTTTTCCAGACGGTCCTTAACCACAGCGAGCTTTACGTCGTACGAATAGGTGTGATGATGCGAACCAGCATTGAGAACGGCGTCGGCACCGCCCACGGCATACGCGCGGGCCCACTGACGAGCCGTGGCCTGGGGAATGCCAAGCTCCGCAGCGAGGGCGCGATGACCGACCCCCTCTTGGAGGATCTCGACGGCGCGCTGCCTAACCTCGGGCGCATGCGTGCGAGTCCTAGTTGCTTCCGACATACCTGCCACTTCTTAGCCTTAACCGTTAATCTGCTTTCTTACGTGCAAGTTAGATAGTAGCATTTTACTGTTTGCTCAAAACAGTTAATTAAAATAGACGCGGCGTTATCTGGGCATTTGGCACCAATTTACGACGTTTCTTTATCGATTATTTACGCTGGTAGCTGACTCGCAGCTAATCGTCATTCGCTTGCCAACAAAATTGGCATCTCTTTATGTCCTTTGGTATAGAGGATATAGTTATTAACCCCTCCCCCAATAATTTTGAGTGATCTGCAAGGCAGTAGACGTCCTCACTCCTCATGATTACCGCGCATTGCCATCCACCGGAGCAAAACAAAAGGGCGGGACCTGCTGCGCTTGCAGGCCCCGCACCGATTGACACCCGACGGGACACAGCCGGGCGAAACGGATCCGTGCTACCGTCCCGCCTGGCCGCGATGTTCAACTACAGCTCGTTGGCCGCGTGATACGCCGTGCGAATGGCGCTCGCAATGTCGGCGGTGCGCTCGCCCGAGCAGTCGCCCACGCAGGTCACGGGCACCGTCACGCCGTCCAGGTCAAACGCGTTGGCCTTGGAGCCCACGGCCATCACCACGTAATCGCAGGCGATCTTCACCGGCTCCTCGGCGCCGTCCTCGGTGGTGCGCACGGCCTCCACGCCCTCGTCGGTAATGGCGGTCAGGCGGGTCTTCACGTGCTGCTCCACGTTGTGCTCGGCAAAGTCGCTCATAATCAGCGGCAGAATGGTCTCGGACTCGCCCGCGGCAATCTTGTCGAGCATCTCCACAATCGCCACCTCGCAGCCGTGCTGCAGCAGGTACTCGGCAGTCTCGGTGCCCACCAGGCCACCGCCAATAACGGCGACGCGCCCGCTGAGCTCTACCTTGCCGGCCAGCACGTCCCAGCTCGAGACGACCTTGTCCGAGTCGGTGCCCGGAACGGGGATGACCACGTCGTGTGCGCCCACGGCCACAATCGCAGCGTCGGCGGCGTTGAGGTCCTCAGCGGTAGCGGCATGGCTGAGCTCAACCTTCACGCCCAGGCCAGGCAGAATCTTCTCGTAGTACTCGACCGAGCGCATGATCTCGTCCTTGCGCGGAGGCGCAGCCGCCAGCACAATCTGGCCGCCCAAGTGATCGCTCGCCTCGTAGATGGTCACGTCGTAGCCGCGCTTGGCCGCCACGCGTGCGGCCTCCAGGCCGGCGATGCCACCGCCCACCACGGCGATCTTCTTGTCGCCCTCGCCCGGCTTGATGGCGATGGTCGCCTCGTCACCGTTCTCGGCATTAAGCACGCACGAGATGTACTTGCGGTTTTGAATCGCGTCGACACAGCCCTTGTTGCAGTTGAGGCACTCGCGGATGGGCTCGCCGGTGGCGGCCTTCAGCGCAATGTCGGGGTCGCACATGAGCGAGCGGCCGTAGGCGATGATGTCGGCCGCGCCGTCTTCCAGAATCTTCTCGCCGGCCTCGACCGAGACAACACGGCCGACGGTTGCCACCGGCACGGAAACCAGGGCCTTGACGCGCTCGGCCACGGGCAGCGTCCAGTTGTAGGGCATGGCGCCCATGGGCGGAATGGTGTCTCCCATGTTGCCGGTGTGGTTGGCCTGCGCGACCTGGATCATGTCGATGCCCGCGCCCTCGAGCAGCTTGGCGAACTCGCAGGCCTCGTCGGGCTGCAGGCCGCCCTTGCCGCGCGGCGTGCCGTCGGGGTTCTCCATGATCACGGGGAGCTTGTACTCCACCATCAGCTGCGGCGCGGCTTCCTTAATGGCAGCGACGACCTCCAGCGCGTAGCGAACGCGGTTCTCGAACGAGCCGCCGTACTCGTCGGTGCGCTGGTTGAGGATGGCCGAGCACAGCGAACCCACCAGACGATCGCCGTGGACCTCGATGGCGTCGATGCCGGCCTGCTGCGCACGGGCGGCCGAGGCAGCGATGGCCTCCTTGATCTGGGTGAGTTGCTCTACGCTCGCCTCGTTCACAAAGTGCTGCATGTCGTGATGCAGCTTGGCGTAGGCCTGGTTGCGGATCTCGTTGGACTCGGCCATCTTGGCGGCAAAGGTCTCCTCGTCGCCGGCGGCCTTGGCCTCCTGCGCGGCCTTGGCGGCAGCCATGGAGCCCATGACCATGCGGCCGACACCGGGCACATCGTACTCGGGGTGGAACAGCTGCAGCGCGACCTTGGCGCCGTGCTTGTGGACGGCATCGGCCAGCGCCTTAAACGTGGGGATCTGGGCGTCGGTTGCCAGCTTGGGCGTGGGGCTTGCGGTCATGACGGGAGCAACGTCGCCGATGACGATGTAGCTCACGCCGCCACGGGCCAAGCGCTCGTAAAAAGCCAGGCTGCGCTCGCCGATGGAACCGTCACGCTCCTCGTAGCCGGTGGTCAGCGGCGGAAACATAATGCGGTTCTTGAGCTCAAGGGGGCCAACCGTAATGGGCTGGAGCAGCTTGGATGCAGGTGCGGTCATGGATATTCCTCTCTTGTAGGCGCGGCGGCGATGATGCCGCGTAGTTGTCTAGAGGATATGGCATGGGAATACAACAGCGCAACGGAAATCGGCGGACAGCAGGTAGCGGCAGGTGGATGGGGCGGGGCGGCCCGTCGGTTTGCCCGCCGGTTTATCTCAATCTGTAACAGTTACGCGGCAAAACCGGGTCTTACTGTTACAGATCGAGACATTCCTCTTGGCCCATCCTCAACAGTCTAGATCTGTAACAGCTAGGCCCACTTTTGGCCCCTATCTGTTACAGATCGAGACAAACCAAACCCGCCTGCTAGAAAGCCTGCTAGAAAGCCTGCTAGAAAATCTCAATCTATAACAACAACTCGGCAAAATCCGTCCCTCGTGTTACAGATTTAGACAAACGAAGACCGTCCTGCCGAAACATCTCGATCTGTAACACTTAGCCGCCCAAATCGGGTCTAGATGTTACAGATCGAGATTTTGATTGAGAGGCCGAGAATTGGACCGAAAACACGGCCCCGAAATAACAAAAAAGCTCGCCGGCTAGGCCGACGAGCCGCAAGTTCTTGGTCGCGGGGGCAGGATTTGAACCTACGACCTCCGGGTTATGAGCCCGGCGAGCTACCAGACTGCTCCACCCCGCAATGTCTGGGCGCCTCATGTGCGCAAGAAAGAATATTACGCGGGAGTTCGGTAAACAGCAAGGAAAATCTCGTAGAGCATAATTCCTTCATATTTAAACCCCTCAGCCCCTATCACCGTAAACGAATCGCAGCCGAGCGCCGTCGACGGCACGTATACAATGGTGCGCGTCCTTTTATGCCAACACCGGGAGTAGACATGCTGCTCGCTATCGATATGGGAAACACGCAGACGGCCATGGGGCTGTTTGACGGAGACGAGCTGGTGCAGTCGTGGCGCATGCCCACCGACCGCTCCTATACCGCCGACGAGATCCACGTGCGCCTGATGGGCTTCTTTAAGATGTACGACCTCTCGCTCGGCGCGGTCGACGCGATCGCCTTTGCCGGCGTGGTGCCGCAGCTCTCGCGCGAATGGCACGCCGTGGCCGACCGCATTGCCGCAGACGCCATCGTCATCGGGCCGCAGACGGCCGCCGTGACCAAGCTGCGTGCGGCGCGACCCCAGGCCGTGGGCGCCGACCGCGTCGCCAACGCCGTTGCGGCCGAGACTTTCTACGGCGCGCCGGCGATCGTGGTGGACTTTGGTACCGCGACCAATATCGACGTCATCGATGAGGACGGCTATTACATTGGCGGAGCGATCGCGCCGGGCATCCGCATCTCCATGGACGCGCTAGCTGCCCGCGCTGCCAAGCTCGCCAGCGTTCCGCTCGAGGCGCCCGAGCACGCCATCGGCCGTGACACCGAGGAATGCATCAAGGTCGGCGCCGTGATGGGCGCCGCCGCCATGGCCGAAGGCCTGGTCGCGCGCATGAAGCGCGAGCTGGGCCGCGACGATGCCACCGTTATCGCCACAGGCGGTCTCGCCGGCATCGTCGCCGGCTCGACCGATGCCTTCGACGTGGTAGACGGCCAACTCACCATCAAGGGCATCTGCGAAATCTACCGCCGCATGCAGGAGCTGGGATAGAGCAGGGGCTTAAGTCGAGCACGCCCGATGCCACAGCCCCCGCAAATGCTCGCCAAGCCTATTCCTCAAAATCGAAAAATTTTCAGTTTTGAGGAATAGGTCCGAGGTGCTACCCCGCAGTCACGCAAAGCCCTCCCCGGCACAGGCCGAAGAGGGCTTCGTTGTCATCGTTATCTTTGAGTGCGGGCGCTACGCGTTACAGACCGCGAATTCGTACAGCCTCGGGCGGAAACTCTTGCTCGCCGGCATCGGTTTTGATGGTCGCACGACCCCAGATGTCCAGGCCCGCAAACACACCGACCGCAAGCGGCAAACCGTTGGGCGACACCGCCGCAACTTGGCGGCCCAGCAGCGGCACCATGTCGAAGTACTCGCCCAGCACGGGAGCCAGCGGCCCTGCGGCGCCTTGCGGCGTGTTGGCAACAACCGCCCAGGCGTCCACGCGGGCCAGCACGGCGGCGGCCAGCGCCTCGACCAGCGCTTCGTCAGCCACGTCCACACCAAGCTCGCTCAACGCCGAATGCTCAATATCCACCGTCACGGCACCGAACATGCCCGCGGCACCGGCACCACCGTTCACGGCAACACGCGCGAGCGACGTCTCAAACGCGGGCGCGCCGCACACAATGTCGCTCGGCCACTGAATACCCACCTTGCCGGCAAGGCCCAGCCCCGGTGCCGCAGTCGTTCCCACGAGCGCGTCCATCATGCCCATCGCGGCCACAAACGGCAGGCCGTGGAAGGCATGCATGTTCACATCGGGGCGCACGACCAGCGAAAACATCAGCGATGCATCGCCCGCGCTCCACGCGCACCAGCCCGCGGACATGCCCTCGCGGCCCGCGTCGCGCGCCGCGTCGAGCTCGGTGCCAGCGGCAACAGCATTCATCTCGATCATCTACATACGCCCCAATTCGCCCACGATATGACCCACGCGGTCCTCGGGCTCCTTGACCTCGACGCCGTTGTAGCGGAAGAACCGCGCCGGGTCGTGCATCAGGTCCTCGAGCGGCACCAGCACAAAGTCGCGCTCGCCAATGAGCGGATGCGGCAGGCGCAGCTTTTTGCCGCCGTGGGTCTCGCCGTCCATCCACAGCAGGTCCAGGTCGATGGTGCGCGGGCCGTTGGCCTTGGCCTTTTTGGAACGGTCGCGCCCCAGCTCGGCCTCGATCTTCATGAGCTCGTCGAGCAGCACCAACGGCGCCAGCTCGGTCTTAATCTCGATGACAGCGTTGGCAAACGCGTCCTGGCGCGTCTCGTAGGCCGGCTCGCTCTCGTAGATCTTGGAGGAGTTGGACACGCAGGTGAGCGGAATCTCGGCGATCATCTCGCGTGCAGCGCGGATGTTGTCGCAGCGATGCCCCAGGTTGGAGCCCACAGCCACAAACGCGCGGCGCGGCTGCGGCTTGGCAACCGCCCAGTAACCGTTCAGGAACTGCGCAAAACCCGCGGCGTCGTGCACGCGCACGATGTTGGCACCGGCCTGGATGGCGCCCAGGCACACGCCAAACGTAGCGGCATCGCGCTCGGCGGCCTCGGTCACGCCCGAGACGGCGCCCACAAAGCGCTTGCGCGACACGGCACACATGAGCGGATAGCCCAGTGACGCCATCTTGGCAGTCTCGCGCTGGATGACGATGTCCTCGTTAGCCGACTTACCAAAGCCCGGGCCGGGATCGATGCAGATGCGGTCGCGCGACACGCCGGCATGGATGAGCGTGCGGGCCTGGTCGGACAGAAAGCCCATGACGCGGCGCATGATGGGCGCCGAATCGGGCAGGGTGAAGCGGCGGAGCTGCGAGGTGGGCACGTAGGCTTCCTCGCGGCGGGCGCTGCGGCGCATCATGGCGGCCAGGCGGTCATTGGACTCCGATGCGGCCTCGGTGGCCTCGGGCGCGGGCGCGACGGTCTCGGCGGCAGCAGCCTGCTCAGCGGCCGGCGTCTCCTGCTCGCTTGAAGGCTCGGACGTGGGCTCCGGTTCGCCAAACGGCAACGAGGGCTGCACCACGCCGCCCGGAAGCTTGGCCTCCGGCTTAGGCTCGCCCAGCAACTTGCCGCGACGGCGGCGAGCCGGCTTCTCGGCCTCACGCGCGGCCTCGGCAGCCGCCTCGCGCGCCTTCTCGGCAACAAACGCCGCTGCCGAGGTATCGAGCTGCACCGTTGCGTGCGTGCGGGTGGGCGCGGCGACCTCGCCGGCATGCATCACGATGACGCCGCAGGTGCTCGTCTTAACAAACTCGACCATCTTGGGATCGGTGAAGCCGGTCACGTCGTTGACGATCGAGGCGCCGCAGCGCACGGCCGCCTTGGCAACCGCCACATGACGCGTGTCGATCGAGACGATGGCGCCCTCCTTGGCCAGCGCGCGCACCACGGGCAGCACGCGGCGAGCCTCCTCGTCGGGGTTGACCGGGGTAAAGCCGGGGCGCGTGGACTCGCCGCCCACGTCGATGATGTCGGCGCCGGCGTCGAGCATCGCCAGGCCGTACTCGATGGCGGCATCCGGGTCGAAGTGCTCCCCGCCATCGCTAAACGAATCGGGCGTCACGTTGAGGACGCCCATGATGCGCGGACGGTCAAAGCTGAGCTCATACTTTCCGCACCGCCATGTCTTGCTGTCGTTCGCCATGAACATCCTCCTAAAATGCCCACGCCGCCGAGCTTGGGGAGCTGGCGGCGGGGTCTCTTTGCACTCAGTCTTTCTATTGTATCCGCGCGCGCGGGCTAGAACGCAAACGCGGCCGCGATGTCGCAAGAAATCAGCAGGTCGGCATTTGCATCCTGATCGGTGGGAGCAAGGTTGCATATGGCCAGCGTATCGCCGGTAAAGTAACGCGTAAGGCCTGCCGCCGGATACACCACGAGCGAGGTCCCGCCCACAATGAGGGCATCGGCCGCGGCGATGGCGGCAACGGCACCGGTCAGCACGTGCTCGTCGAGCGGCTCCTCGTAGAGCACTACATCGGGCTTGATGCGCCCGCCGCACGCAGGACACACAGGCGCACCCGCGGCGTCCTCGTGCTCGCGCGAGCAAATCCACTCGGCGCTATAGACCGCGCCGCACGACTGGCAAATGTTGCGATGGACCGATCCGTGCAGCTCGAACACGCGTTGCGAGCCGGCCACCTGATGCAGGCCGTCGATATTTTGCGTCACCACGGCATCAAGCTTGCCGGCGCGCTCCAGCTCGGCCAGCTTGATGTGGCAGCGGTTGGGCTTAGCGTTAAGCGCGATCATCTTGGTGCGGTAAAAGTCGAAGAACTCCGCAGGATGCGCCTCGTAAAAGCTATGCGACAGTATGGTCTCGGGCGGATAGGCAAACTGCTGGTGATACAGGCCGTCCATGCTGCGGAAATCGGGGATGCCACTCGCCGTGGAAACGCCCGCGCCGCCAAAGAAGACCACGCGCTTGTGGGTATCAAAAAGCTCCGCCAGCGCGGCGGAGGCCTGCTTGGGATCCGATATTGCCTGCGTCATATGAGTCCTCCGTCCTTGTTAGTCGGGCAGCGTTGGGCGACGTCCCAGCATGCGGCCTTTAAGTCAGCACGCGCGGAACCCACCCCGCCCCTGTTGCGTTAATCTTAAGCCTGCCAACCCCGTCGAAAGGACACCATGCCTCAGACTTACACCTTTGCCTCGTGGAACGTTAACGGCCTGCGCGCCGTGCTCAAAAAGGACCCGAGCTTTATTCAAATCGCACAAGAACTCGACGTCGATATCCTGGCGCTGCAAGAGACCAAGCTGCAAGAAGGCCAGGTTGATATTGACCTGCCCGGCTATCACCAAACCTGGAGCTACGCCGAGCGTAAAGGCTATTCGGGCACTGCGGTCTTTAGCCGCCAGGAACCGCTGCGCGTGCTGCACGCCGACGCGCTGTTACCCTACGCCGGCGAGGGCGAGGCGGCCGAGCTCGTCGCCCAAGCCGCAACCGAGGGCCGCGTCTGCGCGTTGGAGTTCGACAAGTTCTGGTTTGTGGATGTCTACACTCCCAACGCGCAAAACGAACTCGCCCGCATCGACGTGCGCATGGCCTGGGATGATGCCTATCGCGGCTTTTTGAGCGCGCTTGAGCGCGAGAGCGGCAAACCCGTCGTGACCTGCGGCGACTTTAACGTGGCGCACGAGGAGATCGACCTTAAGAACCCCAAGTCCAACCGCGGCAACGCCGGCTTTTCGGACGAAGAACGCGGCAAGTTTACCGAGCTGCTCAACGCCGGCTTTACCGATACCTGGCGCACGGCTAATCCAGACGTCGAGGGCGTCTACAGCTGGTGGAGCTATCGCTTTAATGCCCGCAAGAACAACGCCGGCTGGCGCATCGATTACTTCTTGGTAAGTGATTCAATCGCCAATACCGTGCGCGACACCGGTATCCGCGGCGATATCTTCGGCAGCGACCACTGCCCCGTCACCCTCACGCTAGAGCTCTAGCCCCAAGTAATTCCTGGGGGACAGAGAAAAACAGATCATGTGACCCCTCTCCCCCTATAAGTTGCGGTGGAATAGTTCCTGTTTGGGCAGCAAATAGCCAAAAACGAGAACTATTCCACCGCAAGTTCGTGAGAGAACGCGAAATGCCTTACAGCCTGTATTTCACGACGACACGGTTAATGCGGCGACACCAAGGCTTGTACAAGGCGGCCAAAAAAACGCAGGTCGCAAGGCCGTGCGTAATATCGAACGGCACTGCCGTGGCAAGACGCGCCACGGCACCCGCCCAAGTAAGCGGCTGTACAAATCCAATGATGTCATACGCGTTGATCACGACGCCATAGAGCAGGCCCGACGCAAAGCCGTACGCCAGCAGCGCTGGCATGCGCACGGTGCCGTCGGCGCGGTCGAACGCACCCGCATACGCCAGCACACCGCCAACGTATCCCACGAGCCCCCAGGCATACATCTGCCACGGCGTCCACATGCCCTGCCCAAAAAAGAAATTGCTGGTCAGCGCTGCCAGCGCGCCAACCATAAAACCATTGCGGCGACCAAGCGTCGCCCCCGCGATAATGGCGATGGCGCTCACCGGTTTAAAGTCGGGAATGGGCCCAAACAGGATGCGCCCCGCCGCCGCCAGCGCCGCCAGCACCAGCGTGGGCATAATCTGGCGCAAACCCGGACGAGATGCCTCGTAACCCGCAAAGAACAGCGCAAGCACCAACGCCACCACAACCAGCATGGCCAACGCTGCCTGCTCAACACCCGCCAGCAACGCGGCAGCCATCACCGCCGGCACCGCCAACAACAGCGGGATCTCCAGTTTTGCAAGTAGGCGCGAAACGCGATAATCCGTCATCCCATCACGCCCTATAGAACACGTTGTCGGCAAAGAAGTCGGCCGGGGGCTCCATGCAGGCAATCTCGCCGTCAAACATCATGGCGACGTCGTCGGCTACCTGCTCGGCAAAGTCCAAATCGTGCGTAGCCATGATGACGGTGCCGCCAGCCTTCGCATGGTCACGCAGGGCGCGGGCGATGATGCGGCGGCTCTCCAGGTCCAAGCCCTTCGTGGGCTCGTCAAGCAGCAGCAGCTCGGGGCCGATCAGCAGCAGCTTTGCCAGTGCGAGCAGCTGGCGCTGTCCGCCCGAGAGGTCGTAGGGGTGGCGCGTCTCCAGGCCGTCCAGTCCAAGTTGCACCGCACGCTCCCGCGCCAAGTTCTCGTCATATCCGCAGGTCGAGGACCATTCCATCAGCTCATCGCGAACCGTCTCGGCAACCAACAATGCTTTGGGATTCTGAGGCAGCAGCGCCGCCGAGGCCGCTCCGCGCACCATGCGGCCGCGCTGCAGCTTGGCGGTCTTCGCCAGCACCGAGAGTATCGTCGACTTACCGCATCCGTTGCCGCCCACGATCGCATGCACCGCACCGGCCGAAAACGCCACGTCGAGCCCGCGCAGCACCCAACCGCCCGCGCGATCGCAGCGAAACCAGCCTTCCGACAGGGTGGTAGCCGACCCGCCGTGCATTTTTTGGAGTATTCTGCTTCCATCCGTGCGCGGGAAAGCTTCCGAGCCGTTTTCGAGCGACGTTTGCGCCACAAATTCTGACGATTTGTCCAATTCTGAACTTTTTTTCGCGCTCGATACGTCCCCGGGCGGCTCTGGAGAGCCCAAATTGTCCTCACGCCTGCTGAATACTCCTTTATTTGCACATCGGATGGCACCCCACCCCAACATGTCATCGGAAAACAGCGATTCTCGGCGTCCCAAAGAAGCCATATCCGCCACCTCGCGCACGCGACCGCCCTCAATCCGGTACGCACGCGTCGCATATTCGAGCATCGGCCGCGGTTGATGCGTAGCCACAACAACCGTGCAGCCCAGCTCACGGTTCACGCGAAACAACGCGTGCAGAAAAATCTTCTCGGCAACGGGATCGAGCTGAGACGTGGGCTCGTCGAGTAGCAGCACACGCGGACGCAGCGCCAAGACGGCGGCAAGCGACAGCAACTGCTTGCGGCCACCCGAAAGCGTATCGGTATCGCGATGAAGCCAGTCCTCCAGACCAAAGAAATAGCTGGTCTCGGCAACACGGCGGCGCATCTCGTCGCGCGACACACCCAGATTCTCTAGGCCAAACGCCATCTCGTGCCACACGGTCTCGCACACAATCTGGTTCTCGGGATCCTGAAACACATAACCCACGCGCTCTGCCGATGCCCGCACGTCCATGTCGGCAACGTTCTCGCCCAGCACGCGCGCATCGCCAGTGCGCTCGCCCGCTGGAGCGATCTCGGGCTTGAGCAGCGACAGCAGCGTCGACTTGCCCGAACCGGTACCGCCAACAAGCAGTGCAAACGCACCTTGGGAAACACGCCAATCAAGCCCCTCGAGCACCGGTGCCTTGACCCCGGGATAGGCAAAACTAAGGCCTCGCACCTCAATCGCCGGCGCGGCCGAGCCATATGCCACACCCGCCGCCGAGCTCCTATCAAACCGAGCCATCAGCCAAACCTCTTCTCATCAATCGCGTGCAACGCGCAAGGCAACACCATCCAGGCGGCGTACACGACATAGCCTGGCCACGGCGCCGGCACCGAGAGCTGCGGATAAAACGAATACTGCGTCGTCGCGGTCCACGCCACCGCCACCGCGGCAGCGCCAAACAGTACGAGCCCGGCCAGCGCGGCAACGTCACTGCGCCCCAGCCGATACCGCGCATACGTCGTACGACGCGTCGCGGCACCCCACCCGCGCGAGCGCATCGCGTCCGCGCGCTCCAGCGAATCTTCCATGCCCCAGCCCATCAACACACTCGATGCCCGCAAGCGCGAGCGCACGGGGTCGGCCGGCGCACGCCCCGGCACATCAATCGCATCCTGCACCGCCAGCACCGTACGACCGCGGCGTAAAAACTGCGGGATAAGCCTCATGCACATCGAGATCATGAGCGCAATCACCGGTGCGGCATTGCCCAGCAGCGCGAGCACCTTGTCGTATTCGAGCATCGACGCCGCGGCCTCAAACCACAGCACGCTCGCCACAAACAGCCCGCCCATGCACAGGCCGTATACCATGCTTTCCAGATACACCGCGCGCATGCCAATACGGAACAGCTCCGTCGAGCCCGAGGCGCTAAACAGCGGATTGACCAGCGCGATAATCAAAATCACCGGCAACTGCCAGCGGAGTGCGCCCAGCGTGCGGGCAGCCCCACGCGTCGCAAATCCATACGCCAGCCCGCCCGCAAGTGACAGCGCAATCAGCACCGGCTGCATCGAGAACATGGTGAGCCCCAGCGTCAGCACTATATAGAGTGCCGGCACAGCCGGATGCGACATCGAGAACGCCGCGACGGGCTCGCCGCCAAACTCCTCTTGTATGTTGTCCACGGGCACCCCCGTCCCCTCGCTCAAACGACAGCTCCACAGCACCGCCAACGCCGCACGCAAGCAGTACAAACGTCACGCCGGCGGCACCGACATCGGCCCTCACGCATCAATCGCTACGCGCTCAACATATGCCTGCGGTATCATATTGCGCCGTGTATCGTTTCCAAACACACGTCTCTATAACGTAACAGGAGATCACATGGACGCAACCGCAATTATCCTCGCTGCCGGCGAGGGCACCCGCATGAAGTCGAACCACTGCAAGGTTTCGCACAAGATCCTGGGCAAGCCCATGGTTCAGTGGATCGTCGACGCCACCATCAAGGCCGGCTGCAGCCGCGTCGTGGTCGTCATCGGCAGCCACGCCGACGAGATGCGCGCCCTCATCGACGGCGCCTACGCCAGCAGCGCCACCAAGGTCGAGTGCGTCGAGCAGACCGAGCGCCTGGGCACCGGTCACGCCGTGAAGGTCGCGCTCGAGGCCTGCGGCATCACGCAAGGCCCCGTCGTCGTGCTCAACGGCGACCTGCCGCTCATCACCGCCGACACCGTCGCCAAGTTCGCACAGACCGTCGCTACCGGCGAGCTCGCCTGCACCGTCATGACCATGACCCCGCCCGACCCCTTCGGCTACGGACGTATCAAGCTGGGTGCCGACGGCCAGATCGAGCGCATCATCGAGCAGAAGGACTGCACGCCCGAGCAGGCCGCCACGCTGCTGGAGTGCAACGCCGGCTGCTACGCCTTTGACGGCGCGCAGCTCGCCGCCCACATTAACGAGATCGGCAACGACAACGCGCAGTCCGAGTACTATCTGCCCGACATGCTCGAAATCCTCAAGGGTCACGGCCAGGCGGTCTCCATCTTCCACTGCGATGACTACCGCGACGGCCTGGGCGTCAACAGCCGCATCCAGCTCGCGCAGCTCACCGCCATTGCGCGCGACCGCATCAACGGGCACTGGATGGCCGAGGGCGTCACGTTCATCGATCCCACGCAGGCCTGGATCGGCCCCGATGCCACCATCGGCCGCGACACCGTCGTGTGGCCGCAGACGCACCTGATCGGCCACGTCACCGTGGGCGAGGAGTGCCAGCTCGGCCCCAACAGCCGCCTCACCGACACCACCGTCGGCAGCGGCTGCACCATCGATGAGACCATCGCCATCGAGGCCGTCATCGAGAACGGCGTCGACTGCGGCCCGCGCGCCTACCTGCGCCCGGGCACCCACATGCTCGACGGCTCCAAGGCCGGCACGCACGTGGAGATCAAGAAGTCCACGATCGGCGAGGGCTCCAAGGTGCCGCACCTGTCCTACATCGGCGACACTACCATGGGCTCCGGCGTCAACGTGGGCGCAGGCTCCATCACCTGCAACTACGACGGCGTGCACAAGCACAAGACCGTCATCGGCAAGGACGCCTTCATCGGTTCCGACACCATGATGGTCGCGCCCGCCCAGATCGGCGACGGCGCGCTCGTGGCCGCCGGCTCCGTCATCACTGAGCCGGTCCCGGCCGACGCACTTGGCCTGGGTCGTGCCCGTCAGGTAAACATTGAGGGCTGGGCCGCCGATTATCGCCGCCGTCTGCACGAGGACGACGAGGTATAACGTTTTACCAAGCATCTAAGGAGCTGTTCCCATGGGGGCGGCTCCTTTTTCTATCGTGACCTGCGCAACCGGATGAGTGGTCGGTTCGTGTCCGTTGACGGTAAAGACGTTATCAAGACCCGATAAGCCCCGTCGCGCGGTTACAATGCAAAAAGGCATCTATATGGCATTCGATGTATAAAGGAGAAGGGTAATGCCGATTAATGATCCCGAGAAGTCGGAGAATATGCGCAAGTCCATCCGCGTGTATTCCGGTTCCTCCAACCGTCCCCTCGCTCAGAAGATTGCTGAGTACCTTGGGGTCGAGCTTTCGGGCCTTACGCTAAAGCAGTTCGCCAACGGTGAGATTTACGCCCGCTACGACGAAACCGTCCGCGGCGCCGACGTCTTCCTGATTCAGTCCGTGGCCGGCGGCAACGTCAACGACATGCTCATGGAGCTGCTCATCGCCACCGACGCTGCCAAGCGCGCATCCGCCCGCTCCATCACCGCCGTCATCACCCACTACGGCTATGCCCGCCAGGACCGCAAGGCCGGCCCGCGTGAGCCCATCACCGCCCGCCTCGTCGCCAACCTGCTCGAGCGCGCCGGCGTCAACCGCATCATCACCCTCGACCTGCACCAGGGCCAGATCCAGGGCTTCTTCGATATCCCGGTTAACCACCTGTCCGCGCTGCCGCTGTTTGGCCAGTACTACAACGACATGCACTTCGACACCGACAACCTGGTTGTCGTCTCCCCCGACGTGGGTCGCGCCAAGGCCGCCAAGAAGCTGTCCGACATGCTCGGCTGCGACCTGGCCATCGCCCACAAGGGCCGTCCGCGCCACAACGCCGCCGAGGTCATGGGCATCATCGGTGACATCAAGGGCAAGACCTGCATCATCAACGACGACATGATCGACACCGCTGGCACCCTGTGCGCCAACGTCAAGGAGCTCAAGGCTATGGGCGCTGGCGATATCTACGTCTGCGCCACCCACGGCATCTTCTCCGGTCCGGCCATCGAGCGTCTGAACGACGCCCCGATCGTCGAGTGCCTCGTCACCGACGCCATTCCCGTCGAGGTCGGCGGCAAGATCAAGACCATCTCGGTCGCCGAGGAGTTCGCTCAGGCCATCTCCGCCGTTTACCACGAGGAGCCCGTCTCCACGCTCGTCGGCGGCGACTTCGCGCTGTAGTCGCATCGTCCTTGCAACCCGGCGCATCGCCGTCGGAACAGAAGAAACCCCCGCGCTCCCCCTTGCTTCGCAAAGGTCGCGCGGGGGTTTCTTCTGTTCCGACGGCTCGCTCTGCCGCGGCCGCGCTTTTGTCTGGTGGGATTTCGCTGAAGCAAAGCCTCGCCTTCGGCGGGCGTGGTAGCCTTTGTCGTTGATTAAACTTTTTATGTAACGGAAGGACAAATATGGCAGCTGCACAGCCGCTTAAGATTCGCATGGTTGCCGGGCTTGGCAACCCTGGCGAGGAATATGCCGAGACCCGCCACAACGCTGGCTTCAAAGCGATCGACGAGCTGGCCCGTCAGGCCGGCGTCACGTACTGGAAAAACCAGGCCGGCGCCGAGGTCGCGCTCATCAACATCAACGATCCCGAGGAAGAGGGCGGTAAGCGCCAGATTGTGCTGGTCAAGCCGCAGTCGTACATGAACACCTCGGGCGGGCCCATCTCCAAGCTCTGCCGCGAGTACAAGATCAAGGCCGAGGAGCTGCTCGTCATCCACGACGAGCTCGACATTCCCGCCGGTGACGTGCGCGTCAAGGCGGGCGGCGGCCATGCCGGCCACAACGGTCTGCGCTCCATCATCGACAAGATGGGCAGCCGCGACTTTAGCCGTATCCGCACCGGTATCGGCAACCCTCCCGGCAAGATGGCCGTCGCCGACTACGTTCTTAAGCAGCTGCGCGCCCGCGAGGCCGAGGATTTCCAGGACACCTGCGCCCGCGCGGCCGACGCCGCCGGACTGGCGATCGTGCACGGCGTGGTCTATGCCCGCGACCATGTCAACGGCGCCGCCTCCGCCAACGGCAAGCACTAAAACCTATCATTTAGGAACAGGTTTATTTTGGCAGGTTTTACCTGCGGAAACGCCCCAGTTGCGGCATCGCAATCAACCGCGCGCCGACATACATGCATAGCACCCCAAAGGGGGCCGGCCTCACCGAAGCGCGAGGCCGGCCCCCTTTGCCGTTTTACCTGATAAAACCGACCAAAATAAACCTCTCCCCCTTTGGTAGGCCAAAGTGGATAAACCCTGCTCCCAACAGCCGAAGACACACGTAAGTGACATGTCCATGAGGGTATAATTTGCACCGTATGTCTGCACAACGCCTGTGCGCGTACGGTTTTATTCGGGCTACCGTCCATTTCCGTGGAGGCACGGTTCGGCGGCCCTAACAAGAGAGGGGTTCTATGTATAAGATCCTGGAGAAGACGCAGTTCTCGGAGAAGGTGTTCAAGTTCCGCATCGAGGCGCCCGCAATCGCCAAGCATGCGCACGCTGGACAGTTCCTCATGGTCCGCGCCAACGAGACGGGCGAGCGTGTCCCGTTTACCCTGGCCGGCTGGAACGGTGACGAGGGCTGGGTCGAGTTCATCTTCATGGTGATCGGCAAGACCACCGAGATGCTGTCCACATACGAGGCCGGCGAGTCGCTGCGCGACGTCGTAGGCCCGCTGGGCGTTCCCACCGAGATGGCCGAGGGCCCCTGCGCCGTCATTGGCGGCGGCGTCGGCCTGGCAATTGCCTTCCCGGTCGCCAAGCACCTGGTCGAGACCGGTCATGAGGTCCACGCCATCATGGGCGCTCGCACCAAGGACCTCCTGCTCATGGAGGACCAGTTCCGCGAGCTCCTCGACGAGGGCCACATCCACATCACCACTGACGACGGCTCCTACGGCGAGCAGGGCGTTGTCACCGCTCCGCTGGAGCGCCTGCTGCAGGACAAGGCCGTGAGCCAGGTCTTCTGCGTCGGCCCCGTTCCGATGATGAAGTTCTCGACCCTCACCGCCCAGAAGTACGACACCCCCATCACCGCGTCCCTCAACCCCATCATGGTTGACGGCACCGGCATGTGCGGCTGCTGCCGCGTCGAGGTGGGCGGCGTGACCAAGTTCGCTTGCGTCGACGGCCCCGACTTCGATGCCACCCTGGTCGACTGGGATGACCTTCGTGCCCGCCAGGCCGCTTACCGTTCCGAAGAGGGCGAGTCCCTCAAGGCCTATGAGGAAAAGAGCTGCGCATGCCACTAGTTAACGGTCGTTTCGTTGCCGATATGAAGTCGCCCCGCACCCCCGATAACGAGGAGCCGGCTGCCGAGCGCGCCTGCGACTTCCGCCCCGTCGACAAGGGCTTCACCGAGGAGATGGCGCTGGCCGAGGCCGAGCGCTGCCTCAACTGCAAGAAGCCGTTCTGTGTTGAGGGCTGCCCCGTCAACATCAACATCCCCCGCTTTATCGAGCAGATCCGCGCGAAGGACTTCGGCGGCGCCCTCGATACCATCCGCGAGGACTCCATGCTTCCCGCTATCTGCGGCCGCGTCTGCCCACAGGAGAACCAGTGCGAGGGCAAGTGCATCCGTGGTAAGAAGTCCGAGCCCGTGGCCATCGGCCAGCTCGAGCGCTTCCTGGGCGACCGCCCCGAGCTCGCCTCCACGCCCAAGATGGCTCCCAAGAACGGCAAGAAGGTCGCCGTCGTCGGTTCCGGCCCGTCCGGCATCACCTGCGCCGGCGAGCTCGCCCGCAACGGCTTTGACGTCACCGTCTTTGAGGCCTTCTTTACCGGCGGCGGCGTGCTGGTCTACGGCATCCCCGAGTTCCGTCTGCCCAAGGCGGTCGTCAAGCGCGAGATTGACGGCCTGGAGGACATGGGCGTCAAGTTTGAGTACAACTCCGTCGTGGGCAACATGGCCACGGCCGAGGAGCTGTTCGAGCAGGGCTTCGACGCCATCTACGTGGCGACCGGCGCTGGCCTGCCCAAGTTCCTCAACGTCCCCGGCGAGAACCTGCCCAACGTCTTCTTCGCGAACGAGTACCTCACCCGCGTGAACCTGATGAAGGCCAACAAGTTCCCCGAGTACGACACCCCCACCAAGCACGGCAAGAACGTCGTTGTCTTTGGTGGCGGCAACGTGGCTATGGACGCCGTCCGTACCGCCAAGCGCCTGGGCGCTGAGCACGCCATCATCGCCTACCGTCGTACCGAGGACGAGATGCCCTGCCGTCGTGCCGAGCTGCACCACGCCAAGGCCGAGGGCGTCGAGGTTCTGCCGCTCGTTTCCCCGCTCGAGTTTGTCGCTGGCGAGGACGGCTCCGTGTGCGCCGTCAAGGTCCAGAAGATGGAGCTCGGCGAGCCCGATGAGTCCGGCCGTCGTCGCCCGGTGCCCATCGAGGGCGCCATCGAGGAGATTCCCTGCGACGTCGCAATCTCGGCTATCGGTACCAACGCCAACCCCTTCGCAAAGAAGATCGGCGGCAAGATGGAGCTCAACAAGTGGGGCTACATCGTCGCCGACGAGGAGACCGGCCAGACCACCGATCCCCGCATCTGGGCCGGCGGCGACATCGTCACCGGTGCCGCTACGGTCATTCTGGCGATGGGCGCCGGCAAGAAGGCCGCCGCTTCCATCACCAAGAGCCTGCTGGGCGAGTAATCACCTACAGCGTTAGCCATCAAACGGCAAAGTCCCCGTCGAGCACACGCCCGGCGGGGACTTTTTCTATGCCGGCCAACCCATCACCACAAAGGGGACATGCACCTTTGTGGTGGTCGGGGACTTGGCCGGCGAACCAATTCCGACGTTTGTCTCAATCTGTAACAGTTAGAGACCAAATTCCTCGCCACGTGTTACAGATCGAGACGTTAGGTTAGCGGCTGAACAGTTCGTCTCAATCTGTAACACCTAGAGCCCAACTATCAGGTTTGGTGTTACAGATCGAGATTTTGTAAAAGCCGAGAATGGGCGCTGCCACCAAAAGCCTAGCGCTTGCGGCGCTTGGTTGCGGCGATGCCGGCAGCGGCAACGGTTGCGCCGGCGATGCCAAGGGCCGCTGCCGCCGTCGCGGCGTTGTCGCCCGTGGCGGCCAGAGTGCCCACGGACTTCTGGGCAGCGGTGGCCTTCGCGGCCGGCTTGGAGGCAGCAGTCGTGGAACTCGCCTGAGTCAGCGTCACGGACGGCGTGCCAGTCTCACTTCCGCCGCCTGGCTGCGGCGTGGGAGCCGGGGTAGGCTCAGGCTGCGGCGTGGGCTCAGGCTCGACCGCATCTCCGGAGCTGATTACCACGCTGCGGGCAACCTCGTCGGAGGTCCTAACATCCTGGATAGTGGACGACCCGGCAGCACCGATGACGAGTCCGTTTCCCGTAGTTTCTCGCACAGTGCCGCCGGCGGGAGTCGTAACTACCGATCCGCCATCAATTGAGAGACAAGGGGCTGCATCACCTTGATTGACAGCGTAGATTGCCGCTGCATTACCCGACACCTCAACATTTGAATTAATGATGTCAATTCGAGGGATGGCGGACTGGGAGCCGGACTGGGAATATATTCCGTAGCCATGTTTACGACTGTGGCCAGTTCCGTCACCGCATCGAACTGTAAGGCTCGAATTCTCGACGAGCACCCGCGACACGCCGTCCTGCGCGCGCATCCAAACACCATCCAAAACCTCGGCACTATCACTCGCCACGAGCGTAACATCCGCCCCGTTGGTAATACTCAAATATGTATCCTTACCCCCGGACGAATACAGGGCGACCGACAACATGTTTGCATTACGCGCCGCCGCATCTAATTTTGCGTTATCCACCGCGATGCGGCCTCCATGCTCGGAGGAGATGTTTTCGGCATAGACTGCAACGGCATTGAGCCCCCCCATTCGCCTCCGCCTCAACGTGGACGTCGGCGCCCTCGTTAATGGTTATGTTGCCTGCCCGCGTATGAATGCCGATGGTATGAGGCACTTTGTTCGTTGCCGTCACGTTAACGTTGGCACCGCGGATGTCCACGTCACCGCCGGCCTTACCGTCCCCCGAAACCGCTATCGTATCGGTCCCGGCCGTCGCGTTGAGAGTCACGTCGCCCGAGATGGCGAGGCTACCGCACTCGACCTTAACAGCGCTCCTGCTCTTCTGTGGTTCGGCCGTCGCGTTGAGGGTTCCCTCCCCCGTGATGGCAAGGTTGCCGTCCTTGACCTCGATAGCGCTCTGCAAGGAATCGGCCGTTACGGTGTTGGTGCCCGTCACGCCGATATTGAGGTTGCCCTGAGCGCTGATACCGGCACCGTCGTAGCCGTTGAGCTTCATGTCGTCGGCGCCGTCCCAGGACCACGTTCCGGCCTCGTCGCCGGCGCCCTTGTTGTACTGCGTGCCGCCGACGTTGACCCATTTGGCGGCGAGCGCCACGCTGGGTAGCAGCAGCTGACCGACCATGAGCGCGCAAGCCCCCGCGCAGGCGAGCTTGGCGCCCACGCGACGCCACGTTCCGTGAGAGAGCGCGCACGCGCGGCCGTGGTCGATTGGGTTGTCATGGATTTGCTTTCGCATGTGAGCCTCCTTGTCGTAAGGGGTACCTCCGCTGTTTTATGTTGCGGAAGCTTGCGCTAGCGGTCGCGGCGCTTGGACGCGACGAAGCCGGCGCCGATGACGGACGCACCGGCGATGCCGAGGGCGGCCGCCGCCGTCGCGGCGTTGTCGCCTGTGGCAGCCAGAACACCGGAAGCGTTTTTGGCGCCGGCGGCAGTCTTGGTCGTAACGGTCTTGGTGACCGCCGTGGTGGTCTTTACGTCCTTGTCTACGGGCTTGAGGCCAGGCTTCTGCTCGGGATTGGGTATGGGGTCGGGATCGGGCTCCGGCGTCGGCTCAGGCCCCGGCGTCGGCTCCGGCTCCTGTCCGTCTCCAAAATCAATCACTACATCATGGGCGACCTCGGCAGAACCGACGATATCCGTAATAGCAGACGAACCGGCAACACCGACGACCTGCCCGTTCTGGGAGCTCGGCCATTTCCCCGTATCAACAACCTTTTTCACATCGCGCACGGCACCATCCGTCGGAGTCGTAATCATCGCGTTCCCGCGCGACTCGCCCCAGCTCAAATCAATCATTGCAGCACGGAACAGCGTCGCAGTCGCGACGTTGCAGTTGATCGCATAGATTCCCGCAGTCGCACCCGAAGCCTCAATCTTCGATTTGCGAATCTTGATACGAGGCGTTTCCGACCCGGTGTTTGCATCTGCCATGATTCCAAAACTTTGATTGCGGGCGGCATCGATGCCGTTTGCAGCAGACAGGCTTCGAGACGTAAGATTCGACTCCTCGACAAGCATCCACACCGCACCGCTTTGCGAACGTGCGCTGATGCCCGCCGAGAGCGAAGCCGCACTGCCGGCGGAAAGCGCGACATCGGCTCCGTTGACGATTTTCATGAGGGTATTCTTTTTGATACCGACCGTATTGATGCACGCAGAAACCTGCCAGGCATCGGCTGTCTTGATTGACAGATTGGCGGCATCGATCGTGACGTCGCCCCCGTGCACGGAGACATAATCCGGTTCTTCCTGCTCGCCTTCCTGAGCAGTATGTCTGTTGGGAACGTTATCGGCAAAGATACCGTAGATGCCCTCCGCTGGACGCCAAGACCCCTCCGCCGATTTCGCCTCGATTTTGACATCGGCGCCCTTATCGATCGTCACGCTGCCGGCCGTCGCGCGAATGCCCGTCGCTTTGTTCACTGCGCCCGAAGCCGTCACGTTGACGTTGGCGCCGCTGATGGTCACATCGCCACCCGCATTGCCGTCGCCTTCTGCCGCAATCACATCGGTCTGAGCCGTCGCATTAAGGGTGCCATCGCCGGTAATGGCAAGGTTTCCGTTCTTGACAGCAATAGCGCTCTGACCGGCATCGGCCGTGATGGTGTTGGTGCCCGTCACATCGATGGTGAGGTTGCCCTGAGCGCTGATGCCGGCACCGTCGTAGCCGTTGAGCTTCATGTCGTCGGCGCCGTCCCAGGACCACGTTCCGGCCTCGTCGCCGGCGCCCTTGTTGTACTGCGTGCCGCCGACGTTGACCCATTTGGCGGCGAGCGCCACGCTGGGTAGCAGCAGCTGACCGACCATGAGCGCGCAAGCCCCCGCGCAGGCGAGCTTGGCGCCCACGCGACGCCACGTTCCGTGAGAGAGCGCGCACGCGCGGCCGTGGTCGATTGGGTTGTCATGGATTTGCTTTCGCATGTGAGCCTCCTTGTCGTAAGGGGTGCTTCTGTAACACCATGTTACGGGAAGATATCCGGATCCCGGTGCACAAATTCTCATGTGGCGCACCTGCCAGCGCAAAAGGCAACGAGCATGCGATTGCCAAGCGCGCCCCCCGAAAGGCCTGCCATCAATCCCTTTGTTGAGCTCTCTCATGCCCTCGCCAAACAGGCATGCTGGAGCATCGCGCTCGTCATGGTTCTTGCCTGCTTGTTCTCGACCCTCGACAACGTTGTCACACTCTCCAACGCCCACGGCACCATTGCCGTACAAACATGGCCGCGCCTCTTTTTGGCGGCGAGCGGCCTTGCCGCCGGTCTTATTTTTGATCTTGCCGAGCGTCGCTACATGGGACTTGTCATGCTCGGCATCGCCGTGCTCTCGACCATTTCCATCCTGGCCGTGGAGGCCGGCGCTGATCCCAACCTGGGCCTTGTCGTCTTTTACCTGAGCTCGGGCTTTTTTGTCACGTTCTTTACCGCCACCTTTACACAGCTGGCACCGCGCATGCATGCGCCCGCCCTTTGGGCCGGCATGGGACGCGCCGCCAACAATGTGTGTGCGTTCACTACATCGGGCATCTCGCTTGCCCTCGTGACCTCGGGCAACGTTGCCCTCATCATGATCGGCGCGCTCGTTTTGCCCGTCGCCGCCTGCGCAGCATTCGTGGCAGCCGGCTTGTTCCGCCTGCCCCAAACCGAGCAGGAGCGCGAACATCAACAGCTTGCCGAGGAGGCGCTGGCAGCACCGAGTATCGAGGAGCAGCGTCAGGCCTTCATCACCGATCACGCTCTCACCCCACGCGAAGTTGACGTGCTCATAGCCGTGACACAGGACGAACGCCCGCTCAAGCAAATCGCCGAGGAACTCGGCATCTCGATGCGCATGGTACAGCGCCACCTGAGCTCTATCTACCAAAAGACCGACACGCAGACGCGCGCCGGTCTCACCAAGGCCTTCCCCTCCGCCTAAAACAAAAACCACCACAAAGGTGCCTGTCCCCTTTGTGGTGGTTTTGATCGACTAGCCTTCGAGTTGCGCTACTTTGTAGCGGTAGGCTGCGGCGATGACATCCTTGCAGCCTTCGCGGCCCAGCTTGGCACGGTTGACGACGATGTCTTTTCCGCTCGTCATCTTCCACTTTCCGGCGCTGTAACGCTTGTAGAACGCCTCACGCGCCTTCTGCTGCTGCTTGACCAGCTTGGCGCCCTTCTTTTTGTTAAGTCCGCGCTTCTTGCGCACGATCTCGACGCGGTCCTCAAAGGGAGCGGTCACCAACACGGCAATGTGGTTGGGATTGTTACGCAACAGGTAATCGGACAGGCGGCCTTCGATAATGCAGCTCTCGGTCTCGCCCAGATCCAAAATCACCTGGCTCATCTTTTGGAACAACTTATCCGAGTACGAACGCGCATCGTAGCGGTCGGGCAGAAACGCCATGTTCTCCACGGCCAGACGCTCGTCGTAGGCGGCCATCTTGTCGAGCGACTCGCCCGCGCGCAGCGACGCACGCACCAGCAGCTCGTTATCGTACAGCGGAATCCCCAACTCGTCGGCAAGCATGCGACCAATCTCGTGGCCCTCGGCGCCAAAGTCGCGCGCGATGGTAATGACCACAGGATTCTTCTTGTTCTCCAGATCGCTCATCGCGATTCCTTTCTCTATGTGACAAAGGGGCTGTCCCTTTGCCACATTCTACGCTGCCACCATTCGCCTCTGATATGCCCTCACCAGCAGCGAGATACCAAAGTTGAGCACAAAGTACATCGCAAACACCAGGCCGTAGAGCATAAGCACCTGCGACAGGTCGATCGCGTGGGCCATCACCACGTTTGCCGTGTACATGAGCTCGGCCACGTTAATGCCCGAAAGATACGAGCTGTCCTTGATGACAGTCGTGCACTGGCTAAACAGCGCTGGAATGATCGTCTTAAACGTCTGAGGCAGAATGATGTAGCGCATGGTGGCAAAGAAGCCAAAGCCCTGGCTCTGCGCTGCCTCAAACTGGCCGCGCGGAATCGAGTTGAGGCCGCCGCGCACAATCTCGGCCATAACAGCGCTGGTAAACAGCGTAAAGGCGATGGTCGAAATCACAATGTCCAAACCCTGCACCGTAAAGTAGATAAACAGAATCCACAGCAGGTTTGGCGTGCAACGGAACAGCTCGATATAGGCGCTCACCAAAATACGGAATGGACGGGGCGCATAGCTCTTAACGAGCGCCAGCACCGTGCCAAAGATGAGCGAGAAAAAAATCGACAGCGCCGAGATCTCGATTGTCTTAACAAAGCCGCCCCAAATGTAGAGCAGGTTGGTCGCGTTGAA
This sequence comes from uncultured Collinsella sp., assembly GCA_900544235.1. Taxonomy (GTDB): domain Bacteria; phylum Actinomycetota; class Coriobacteriia; order Coriobacteriales; family Coriobacteriaceae; genus Collinsella. The sequence continues at coordinate 28,685 of UQUL01000004.1, read as the reverse complement.
GATTTCCATGCGCTAGGCCTCCTCTACGTTGTCGAGCCCCAGCTCGGCCAGGCTCACGCCGCGCGGACGCTCCTTGGAGCGGCGCTCGAGCCACTGCACCAGCATGGCGAGCGGAAAGCAGATGATGAAGTACATAAGGCAGCAGACGATGTATCCCTGCAGGTAACCGTACAGACTCACAAAGTTGTCGGAACGGTACATAAGGTCGCCGCCGGCCACGAGCGCCAGCACCGACGTGTTCTTGACCAGGTTGAGAGCCTGGTTACACAGCGGCGGCAGAATGATCTTGAATGTCTGGGGCAGCACGATGTACCAGTATGCCTGCGCACGGGTGAAGCCCTGGCTCTGGGCCGCCTCCATCTGGCCGCGCGGAACTGCCTCGATACCAGTGCGGATGACCTCCGAAATGTAGGCCGCGTGATACAGGCCCACACCCAAGAAGCCCAGCACGAACGGCGCAATGCGCACCGGCTGGTCGGCACCGGTTATGGCCTGCAAAAACTGCGGACCGGCCATGTACATAAAGAGCACCTGCACGGGCAACGGGGTGTTCTGGTAAAACTCCACGTACACGCGGCTTATGGCGCGCAGCACGCGCGAGCGAGTGGTAGAGAACACGCCCAGTAGCGTGCCCAGCACCAGCGACAGCAGCAGACCGGCAACGACTACCTGTAGCGTCACGCCAAAGCCCTCCCAGAAGGGCCCCATGTTTTGAAATGTCGTCGACCAACGGTCGGCGTCAAATAATCCTTCGAGCATTTGATTCCTTCCTTGGACGATGCGCCTATACAAGACCCCAGGTCTTGACCTCTTGGTCGAGCCAGCCGTCGGCCAGGCGATCGCAAATCACCTGATCGACCACGGCCGAAAGGTCGCAGCCCTTCTTGGTCGCCACGCCGTAGCCCTGCTCGCCAAACTTGACCTCGGGCTGCAGCAGCTCAACGGTCTCGTTCATGTAACCGGCCAGCGTGGAGCGGTCCATGGCAAAGACGTCGATATTGCCGGCGTCGAGCGAACTCTTGATGATGGGATAGCCGCTAAAGGCCCTAAACTCGGGCTTGCAGCTAAAGCCGTTGTCCTTGATCATCTGCTCGATGAGGCCCTGTGTGGTGGCACCCTGGCTCACACCAATGACCTTGCCATCCAGATCTTCAATCGAGGTAAAGCCCGAACGCTTCTTGACCATAAGTCCCACGTAGTCGGTACGGTACGGCGTCGAGAAATCCCAGCTCTTCTTGCGCTCGTCGGTGATGGTGTAGGTCGCCGCGACCACGTCGAGCTGGCCGTTATCGATCAGCGGGCCACGCGTCTTGGGCGTTACGTCGGTAAACTCGACAAGCTCCTGGGCACGGGCATCCTTGTAGCTCACGCCAAAGACGGCAGCGGCGATCTGGTAGCACAAATCGACTTCCATGCCCTCAAAGCGACCCTTGGCGGTGTCGTAATAGCCGTAGCCGGGAACGTCCTTCTTAACGCCGGCATTCAGATGGCCACGTGACTTGATGGCCGCAAGCTTGGATCCCTTGTCGGAGCCCTCGCCGCTGGTGGAGTTGCCGCAACCGGCAAGCGCGGTCCCCGTCAGCGCAAGCATGCCGGCGCCAGCCAGCTGCAAAAAGTGACGGCGCGACACGGCCGCCCTCGTCATATCCGTCATGTCCATCACCGCGCCTAGTGCAGAATCTTGGACAGGAACTCGCGGCAGCGCGGGTTCTCGGGGTTATCGAAGAAGTGCTCGGGCGTGCCCTCCTCCAGGATGCGGCCGTCCTCCATAAAGATGACGCGGTCGGCCACCTGGCGCGCAAAGCCCATCTCGTGCGTCACGCAGATCATGGTGATGTCCTCCTGCGCGAGCTCAATCATAACGTCCAGAACCTCCTGGACCATCTCGGGGTCGAGCGCCGAAGTCGGCTCGTCAAACAGGATAATGGGCTGCTTGGTGCACAGAGCGCGGGCGATGGCGATGCGCTGCTGCTGACCGCCCGAGAGATTCTGCGGATACTCGCCGGCCTTATGCGCCATGCCGACGCGCTTGAGCGCGGCGATGGCGATCTCGGTCGCCTCCTCCTTGCTCTTCTTTTGCAGCTTGATGGGCGCGAGCGTCAGGTTGCCGAGCACCGTCATGTTGGGATACAGGTTGAACTGCTGAAACACCATGGAACTATACTTGCGAGCCATCTCCAGGTGATTCTTTTTGGTGAGCGGCGTACCGTCGATGACGACCTCGCCCGACGTGGGCTCCTCCAGATAATCGACGCAACGGATGAGCGTCGACTTACCCGAGCCGGAAGGCCCAATCATTACGAGCTTCTCGCCGCGCTTGACGGTGAGATTGATATCTTTGAGCACATGCAGGTCGCCAAAGTACTTGTTGAGATGCTTGATCTCGATCATGTCTGCCATGAATGTCCCTTCCCTGCGTTTACACGAGTTGAACTATTGTACGGAAAGAACCACGTTTCCGCAGCCCACACTACATTCCCGTAAAGAACCCGCAACCTTTACCCCACTCATTGGGGACAGGCTTAAATGAGTGCCCGCTCATTGGGCACTCATTTAAGCCTGTCCCCAATGAGTGCCCAGCCCAGCAAAAAGGGGCGCGACCATGACGGCCACGCCCCCTCAACATCAACTATGTACCGCTCGGCCCTTACGCAAGCTTTGCTCCGACGATCTTTGCTGCTGCCGGCTTATCGAAGTTGCCGCCGGTGGCCTTGCCGAGTGCACCCATGACCTGGCCCATCTGCTTCTTGGACGTGGCACCCAGCTCGGCGATAACCTGCTCGATCAGGGCCTCGAGCTCCTCGCCCGAAACCTGCGCGGGCAGCAGGCATTCCAGAATCTTGACCTGCTCGGTCAGGTTGTCGGTACGCTCTTGGTCGGTGCCGGCCTTGATGGACATCTCCAGTGTCTCGCTCGTCTGCTTGATCAGACGCTTGATCATGCTGTTGACGTCTTCCTCGGTCACATCGCGGCGCTCGTTAACCTCGATATTCTTCACCTCGGCCTTAACCTGGCGAATGATGGACAGGCGAACCTTGTCCTTGGCCTTCATGGCCGCGATCATTTCTTTCTGCAGCTCTTCGTTGGTCATCTGCAAATCCTCTCTAATAGCGTGGGCGGTGCTCGCGCGAGCACCGCCCCATGATTACTCAGTCGTCGACGAATCGTCGGTCGAGCTCTTGGTGACGCCCTTCAGACTCACGTTATAGGGTACGTCCTTGGGCATGGGGTTGACGGTAATGTCGGCGTCCTTCTTGTACTGCTCCAGCCACTCGCTGTATGCAGTACTGGCCGCCTGCGTCTTCACCACGTTGGAGACGTACTTCTTGATGGCCTTGGGCACCTGGTTGATGTCATCGACCTGATTATCGACATGGAAGCAGTCAGTACACTTGATGATGTGGTAACCATAGGTCGACTCGACGACTTCGCTCACGTCGCCCTTGTTGAGCCCCTCGAGCGCCGTCTGGTAGCTGTCGACGAAAGTGGTGAGCTTATCCCAGCCCACATCGCCCTTCTTCTCCTTGGAACCGGTGTCCTCGGAGTACTGCTCAACGGCGTCCTCAAAGCTCAGCTCGCCGGAGTTGATCTTGTCCAGGCACTCCTGCGCCTTGGCCTTGGCGGCAGCCTTGTCCTCGTCTGAAGCGTCGGAATCAACCTTGATCAGGATGTTCGACGAGCGGCGGGCGTCGTTGTAGCTGGACAGGTTTTCGTTGATGTAATCGACAATCTCGCTGTCCTTGGGCTTGCTCGTGGGCGCCACGGCATCCTTGAGCTTCTGCTGCGCCAGACTCTCCTTGAGCGAGTCCTTGTAGGTGTCCTCGGTATAGCCGTAGGTCTTGAGGGTCTTCTTAAAGGCCTTGGCACCGCCCGCGCTCTTGCACGCGTCCTTCCAAGCCTTCTCGACCTCCTCGTCCGACACCGTCACGCCATTCTCCTTCTGTGCCTGTTGAAGCAGAATCTGCTGCGTGTAGGAGTCGATGAGTTGTTTGCGGTACTTCTTGGGCGTGAGGTCGTTGTCAACCAGATACTGCGCCCAATCCTCATCCTTGGTGTAGCCGTTGGACGTGCGCATGCTCATGATCTGCTTGGTCACGGTGTCCTCGGTGAGGTTGGTGCCGTTGATAGTAGCAGCAACACCGCCGGTCAGCTTGTAGCCCGAGGTGTCCTCGGCCTGCGACATAAGGCCGGAGCACGCCATCGCCGAGACGGAAAGCAGCATCGCCAGCACGCCGATGACCACCAGGACGATCTTGACGGTCTTAGACACGTACGTCTTGCGCTGCTTCTTGCGAGAGCTGGAGGCAGCGCGGGCCTGCTGCTCGGGCGTCGGCGCGGCCTCGGAGTTCTTTTTCTTATTTGCCATAGTTGGCCTTTCGCATAACGAATCGAACAAACGCCATTGTGTCACAACGCAGCCCCCGCGGCACGCTTGGTGCATTGGGGACAGGTTAATCTGCACCATTTTGGTGCAAAGGGGACAGCTCTGGCAGCCGGCAGTTAGGGACGTTCCCCAAGTGCCGGCTTAGCCCCACCTTAGAAGTGACGGCGGATGGCGTCGACCATGCCCTGGGGCGAGGTCTGGCCGAGCACGTCGGCTGCGGCATCGGCGTCCATAAAGATGTTCATGAGCGCCTGCAGGGCCTCGACCTGGCCGCCTGGCTCTGCGATGCCCAGATTGATGACGATCTGCGCCGGCACCGGAGCGCCCATGCCAGCCATAGCGTTAAATGTCACGGGCGCGGCGGGCTTCACCACCGCGATATAGGGCTTGGCCACAAACCCCGGATCGGTATGCGGAATGGCAATGTTTGCCGCCGGCATGGCAAGACCCGTGGGATAGGCATCCTCGCGCGTGCGAACGGCGTCGAGCCAACCGGATGCAATGTAGCCACGTGGTGCAAGCTCGCCCTCAAGCCGCGCGAACACCTCATCCGGCGTCGCACACTCCCAATCAAAAAACACCAGCTCAGGCGTAAACAGCGCTTCGTTATCCGCCATGCGCTCACCTCTCTCACCTAGCCATCGGGGACGTTCTTAAATGACTAGTCGTTAAAGAACGTCGCAGGTGACTACCCAAAACAAAGGGTGGCCACGTGCGCCTTGGCGCCAATGACCACCCTGACTACTCGGCTAAATTGTACTGTGCGCCGCTAGCCGCGAGGCGCGTCAATTGCGACCTTGCCGCTCTCCAGCACGTGGACGCGGCCGTCGGCGAGCATTTGCACGACCTCGGGATACAGCACGTGCTCAATCGCGTGGATGTGCTCCTCGAGCGTATCGACATCCCAGCCCTCCTCAACAGCCAGCGCACGCTGGGCGATGATGGGACCGTTGTCGTAGATCTCGTTGGCAAAATGCACGGTCACGCCAGTTACCTTGACGCCGCGCGCAAAGGCGTCGTCAATCGCATGCGCACCGGTAAAGCTCGGCAGCAGCGCCGGATGCAAGTTGACCACGCGGTTGGGAAACGCCGCCAGCAGAGGCGTGTGCACCATGCGCATGTAGCCGGCCATGACCACATACTCGCAGCCGCGCTCGAGAAGCTCGTGCGCGATGATCTCGTCGGCGGCAATAGGGTCGGCATAGACATCCTTGGACAGCGTGAGCGTCTGGATGCCCGCGCGCTCAGCGCGCTGCAAACCCTTAGCCGAAGGACGGCTCGACACCACAAGTTCAATCGAAACGTTGAGCTTGCCGGCGGCGATCAGATCGATCAGCGCTTGCAGGTTGGTACCCGAACCGCTGATGAGCACACCGATCTTGAGCGGCTCGGCCGTATCGGTGCCGGTCGGACGGGTGTAGGGCACAAAGCCCAGGCTCTCGGCAGCAGCCATCTGCTCGTTAGCGCTCATCGGAGTACACGACCTTACCGGAGCCCTCGACGCACTCGCCCACGCGGAACGGCTTCTCGCCCAGCGCGACCAGGGCCTCGGTCACCGCGGCCTCGTCCTCGGGAGCGACGATCAGGCACAGGCCGACGCCCATGTTGAAGGTCTTGCATGCCTCGTTGGGCGCGAGCTCGGCCTGGCGCGACACGTAGGTGATGACGGGCGGAACGTCCCAGCCCATCTCGGCACCGTTGCGGGTGACCACGGCGTCGACGTCGTCGGCGAGCGCGCGGTTGAGGTTCTCGGTAATACCGCCGCCAGTGATGTGGGCAATGGCGTGCACCGGAGCGCCGCCGCGCAGCAGCTCCAGAATCGGCTTGACGTAGATGCGCGTGGGAGCCAGCAGGGCGTCTGCCAGCGAAGCACCGCCGAGCTCCTCGAGCGGACGGCTCAGCTCCTCCGCCTTAGCGGCGGCCTCGGGCGTGCCCGGCTTAATGCCGTCGACGCCGATGACCTTGCGCACGAGCGAGTAGCCGTTGGAGTGCACGCCGGTGGAAGGCAGGCCCAGGATCACGTCGCCGGGGCGGACGTTTGCGGGGTCGAGCATCTTGGGACGGTCGACGACGCCCACGGTAAAGCCGGCAAGGTCGTAGTCGGCCGGAGCCATGACGCCGGGGTGCTCGGCCATCTCGCCGCCCACGAGCGCGCAGCCCGCGAGCTTGCAGCCGTCGGCCACACCCTTGATGATCTTTGCCATGTGCTCGGCCTCGATGTGACCGATGGCAACGTAGTCCAGGAAGAACAGCGGCTCGGCGCCCGAAGCCAGAATGTCGTTGACGCACATAGCGACCAGGTCCTGGCCCACCGTCTCGTGACGGTCCATGATCTGGGCGAGCACGAGCTTGGTGCCCACGCCGTCGGTACCGCTAATCAGAATCGGGTCTTCCATATCCTTAAGCGCGGCGGCCGAGAACAGGCCACCGAAGCCACCGATACCGCCGATGACCTCGGGGCGGTTGGTGTCCTTAACCATCTGCTTAATAGCGTCAACGGCGCGGCCGCCCTCGGCGGTATCGACGCCGGCATCCTCATACGTCACATGCTTGCTGTCGCTCATCTGAGCCTTCCTCTCCCACTACCGTGGCGCCGCGCGGGCGCCAAACGGTGCTCATAGTTGCGTTCATTTCGGCGCGCGCCATAACAACGCGCGCCGTCATATCAACAAAACAGCAGGTAAAACCTACCAAAATAAACCTGTCCCTACATGGCAGGTTTTAGGCCTCGCCGTGTTCCTCTTCCCAGCTGCGATCGTCGTATTTCTCGACCACGGCGTCGTCATCAAAGTGCAGCGGCTTGTCCAGGTTGCGGGGCTTAAAGCCCTCCATGAACTTGTCGCGGCCAAAGCTCTCGGGAATCGCCACGGGGTAGCGGCCGGTAAAGCACGCATCGCAGTAACCGCCCTTGGGCATGACCTTAAGCAGGCCCTCGACCGAAAGGAAGGCCAGCGAATCGGCGCCGATATACTCGCAAATCTCGTCGACCGTCTTGTTGGCGCTGATAAGCTGCGACTGCACGTCGGTATCGATGCCGTAGAAGCACGGCCAGATGACCTCGGGCGAGTTGATGCGGATATGAATCTCCTTGGCGCCAGCGTTGCGTAGCATCTTGACGAGCTGCACCATGGTGGTGCCGCGCACGATGGAGTCGTCGATGACGACCAGGCGCTTGCCCTCGATGTTGTCACGCAGCGGGTTGAGTTTCATACGCACGCCCATGGCGCGCAGCTCCTGCGTGGGCTCGATAAACGTACGGCCCACGTAGCGGTTCTTGATAAGGCCCTCGCCAAAGGGAATACCGCTCTCGTGCGAATACCCCTCCGCGGGCGGCAGGCCGGAGTCGGGCACGCCGATGACCAGATCGGCCTCGACGGGCTCCTCGTGTGCCAGCTGACGACCCATGTCGTAACGGCAGGCATAGACGCTCTTGCCGTTCATGATGGAGTCGGGGCGGGCAAAGTAGACCTGCTCAAAGATGCAGTTTGCGGGCTCTTCGGCTGCAGGCACGCCCTGCTCGGATACCAGACCCTCGGCGCTGATGCGCAAAATCTCGCCGGGACGAACGTCACGGACGTACTCGGCACCCACGATGTCGAGTGCGCAGGTCTCGGAAGCAACGACCCAGCCGCCGGCGCGCGTGACACGGACGGCGGAGTCGACCGTCGCGGCGCCGTCCTGCGACGGCAGCTGCGAAACGGATGCGGCATCGGCCTGGTCCAGGCCCTCGTCCACCAGCTTGCCCAACACGAGCGGGCGAATGCCGTGCGGATCGCGGAATGCGTAGAGCGCCTGCTCGTTGATGAGCGTCATGGCGTAGCCGCCACGCACGAGCTCCATGGTCTTGCGAATGCCCTCGCGCAGATGGCCTGTACGCTGAGTAAAGTAGCCGATAAGCTTGGTCGCGACCTCGGAATCCGAATTGGAGAGGAACGGCACGCCCAGCTCGATCAGCTGGCGGCGTAGCTCGTCGGTGTTGACCAGAGTGCCGTTGTGAGCAAGCGCGATAATGACGCTGTTGATGGTGGAAAGATGCGGCTGCGAGGCTTCCCAGCTCTTGGCACCGGCAGTGCCATAGCGCACGTGGCCCACGGCCAGCTGGCCGGAGAGCGTCGACAGGTCGGCGTTGGAGAACACGCGATCGAGCAGTCCCAGGTCCTTGCGAACCATAACCGTGCCGCCATCACCCACGGCGATTCCCGCCGATTCCTGGCCGCGATGCTGTAGCGCACGCAGGCCAAAGTACGTCAGTCGGGCCACATCGCGATCGGGTGCCCACACACCAAAAATGCCGCATTCCTCATGCAGCTGGTCGGAGTCCGGATCATACGTCGACATGGTCTTCACCTGTCCCGCGGCACGCTCGGCCGCGCGGATGGTTTCTTGAGACATGGCATCCCCTCAGAGCCTCGTTATTTGGCGTTACCCGCCCTATTATACGCACGGCAAGACAAGCACTCCCGCGCATGAACAGCGCTTTTTAAAAGCCCACCGAGCTTATAATCCGTTTTGCAGCCAAACATTTTATTGGGCAACCGCCTCGGGGCCGACGATCCCGCATACTTCCGTTGCGACGCGTCTCGCCCGCCGTTGGGGTTTGCATTGTTGCAATTGGGACGTTCGTCCTGTCTTTTGGCAGGTCGGCGGCGTATCCTTGTACCTACAGCAAAACGAGAAAGGTTATGTATGGATCGAAACGAACTCGACCCCAGCGTCCCCAGCGCCACGGAGGTCAAGAAGATCCCCCTCATCATTAAGGTGTACGCCGTCCTGTGCATCCTGTCCGGCGTGGGTACACTCCCGTCGGTCGGCGCCTTTATGTGGCAGGTCATCACCGCACTCATCAACGGCAACGCCGCCGCCAAGCTCGGCGACAACACGCTCGTCGCGGTCGGACTGATTGTCGCCGGCATCATGCTCTCGGCTGCCAGTGCCGTCATCTTGATCATCTTTGGCCTGGATCTCATCAAGAACCAGCGCCGCAATGCCGCCCGTCTGTCCTATATCCTTATCGCATTGACCGTCGTCGAGCTTTTGGTTGACGTGATGCTCCAGGGTATCGGGCCTTTCTTGCTGCGCCCTGCCATCCAGCTCGGCATCCTCGTCGCGCTTTCGACCACCGTCGACCCCACGCTGCGCCAGGAGCGCGAGCTGCAGCGCCGCCTGCAAGAGATGCTCGATCGCGACGCCGCCGCCGAGGGCATGCTCGGGCGCGATGAAACCGGCGAAGGCTACATCAAGCTCAATTACTTCAACCTGTTCTGGGTATTCTTTGTCTGCTGCATACTCGGCCTGATCGCCGAGGACATCTGGCACATGACGGTCGACGACCCCGGCGTCTACCAGAACCGCGCCGGCATGCTGTTTGGCCCCTTCAGCCCCATCTACGGATTTGGCGCCGTGCTCATGACCATGGTGCTCAACCGCTTCTACAAAAAGAACCCCATCATTATCTTTTTGGTGAGCGCGCTGCTCGGCGCGAGCTTTGAGGTGTTCGTGGGCTGGTTTATGCAGACCTCGTTTGGCGTGGTCTCGTGGAGCTACTCGCACATGAAGCTGTTCGGCATGCCCGACCCGCTCGCCGTCCTTACGGGCGGACGCACCTGCACGGGCTTTGCCTGCCTGTGGGGCCTGGGCGGACTCATCTGGATCAAGCTGCTGCTGCCGAGGCTGCTCAAGCTCATCAACATGATTCCGTGGAAGAGTCGCTACTCGGCTACTGTCATCTTCACCATCATTATGCTGGTCGATGGCGTTATGACGCTGCAGTCGCTCGATTATTGGTATCAGCGCGTCAACGACACGGAACCGGATATTCCCGTTGCGCAGTTCTACGGCAAGTACTTCGATAATGACTTTATGGAGAATCGCTTCCAGAGCATGACCATGAGCCCCAAGGATGCGACGCGCGTGTAGCGTCCACCGCGCCCAAAACGCAAAATGCCCGCCGGTATCACACGTACCGGCGGGCATTTTTATAAACGAGCCTTCTATCGACGCAAGCCTCTACGCCTCGCGCTCGACCTCACTCACGCATTCGTTCTTGATGGTGCCAACGAGTGCCTGCAGGGCATCGACCACGTGCGGGCGAATGTCCCCGCCGATGAGCACGAGCATGATGTCGTCACCCACGGCGAGCTCGCCGCTTGCCAGCCACACGCGCACATAGCCAATACCCGGCATCGCGCTCGTGGCCTCGATAGCAGCCTGCACCTTCTGAGCATCGAAGCCGAACACCATGCCGCCAACCCTGCGCCCGGGAGCTACGCCATCGGTTTTGATCCCGCGGACCTCGGACTTGGGCGTCGCGCGCACCACACCGTTATGCGTCAGATACATCCCACAGTCTCCCGCCGAAGCATCGGCCTTGGCCTCGCGCAGCCAAGCATCAACCGAAGGCATCGTTTTGCCATTCTCGAGCATCATTTCCCCTTTCACCGTCATTGAGTAGCCCATTATCTATTCCTCGACCGGCGTGAGCACCATGACGGCGCGTGTGTTGCTCAGCGACAGCGAACGACAGGTCACGAGCGTCACGACCTTGGTTGCCGAAGCGGCACGATCGGTGGCATCGCTCGCCACGGCAGAGGCACCGTCAAGCATCTCGGACAGGTAGTTCTTGAGCCCGTCGTCACCCTCAAAGTTGGTCGCGCGCGCCTTGGAGTACGTATCCTCAACGACCTTGGTCGCCAGCGGACGCAGCTTATACGTTGCATCGCGCGTGATGTAATACACGTACTCGATGCTATCGAACGTCGCTTGGTCGGTGGTGTCCGAAATCACGTTGAACATCGACCCATCGTTCATATGGTGGCCGTAGATCGTGGTCTGCTGATCCACCATGCCCGGCGCGGTGTCGTCGCTATCCAAGAAGATGGCACCGGACGCGTTAGCCGTACCGTCAAACAGCGTGTTGAGGTATTTGGAGTTGTTGTTGGTCTGCACGACGGGATAGTTGATGTTGGTGCCGGGCGCGTAAATCCAACCCACAACCTCGGGATTCGTCTGGGCAAGTGCATCAAAGTCTATAATCGGCACGCCGCTGGCGTCCTTGTCGCTCACATATTGTTTTTCGATCTTCTGGTACGAATCGCTTGCCTGCTTATAGCCAATCTGGGCGTTGATAAAGATGGCGGCAGCGGCAACGATTAGGCCGATGCCAATAATGATGAGCAAGATGGGGATAACGGAGCGGCGCTTTTTGCGCGGCGGCTCGGTGTAATCCGACGGCGCGGCATGCGATGAAGACCGGGGCGGCTTCTTAGCGGTGCTATAAGATGAAGGTCGATATGCGGCCGGCGCGTCCTGCCGACGATGCGTCGCCGGTGTCACGGGGCGCGGCGCGCGTGGCTGCTGAGGAGAGGATGCCCGACCCTGCTGCGCCGCATGGGCAGCATCCGGCTTCGACGGATCGGGAATCTGAGAAGCCTTGAATCGTTTTCCCTGATAGTCGGACATGGCTCTCCTTATACTGCGGTGTAACGGCGGAACGCCTAGGCGTCGGCCATCTCCTGCTTCATTTTCTCGATAACCTTGCGGTATTCGGGGTCGCAAGCGCCCAGAATCTGCGTGGCGTAGATGGCGGCGTTCTTGGCGCCGTTGATGGCAACGCAGGCCACGGGCACGCCCGAAGGCATCTGCACCATCGACAGCAGCGAATCCATACCGCCCAGGTCACTCGTCTTCATAGGCACACCGATAACCGGCAGTGGCGTAAAGGCAGCCACGACACCACCCAGGTGAGCGGCCTTGCCGGCGGCGGCGATAATCACTTTGATACCGCGATCGGCAGCGGTCGAAGCCCACTCGTGGACCTTCGCCGGCGTGCGATGTGCGCTCGCAATGACGAGCTCATAGGGCACACCAAGCGCCTCGAGCTCGGCGGTGCAACCTTCCATAACGCCCAGATCGGACTTGGAGCCCATGATGATCCCGACGACCGGCTTTTGATCTGCCATAAACAAAGACCTCCTGTTGAGAGCGGCGACGCGGCGGATCCGCGACCCTTAACTACTGAGAGTAGTATAGCTGCTCCCGTCCCTGCGGTCCCCGGGTGCCCCGCGGCGGGCTGGGTTTTTATCTTCGCTCCCCTTGCTTCGCAAAGTCGCTCAGACAATAAACCCAGCCCGCCGCGGGGCACCCGGGGACCTACCGGGAATTGCCATGACGTACGTTGGCTGAAATATTAACGTGGGATCCGCCGTTCGAATGAACGGCGGATCCCACACTCACTTTTTATTCAGCCCTAGTCATCGCGCAAAGCCCCTTCGGCAGCACACGGTGCAGCCAAGTCACCGCAGGCCGGGGCGGGAGGGGCCGAGTTTCCTCCTGAGCGACTCTGCTTGCAGCCGGAGCGAAAGGGGGAAATCTCGGCCCCTCCCACCCCGGCCGACCAGGTCAACTACACCGTGTACTGCGGCAGGTCCTGCAGGGCGATGACGTCCATGCCCATGTCGTTGGCGCTGCCGTGACCCTGCTGGTCCTCACGCACTGCCTCGATGGCACTCACGTACGTGTTGGCCGCAGACATCGCCGTCACGCAGGTCACGCCGCGGCGCACCGCCTCGGTACGCAACAGATAGCCGTCGCCACGCGAACCCGGGCCGTACGGCGTGTTGATGATTACCGCAATCTTGCCATCGGCGATGAGGTCGCCGATGTTGGGACGCTCGCCGTCATGCGGGCCGCTGATCTTCTCCACGACCTCGCATGTCACGTTGCCGCCGCGCAGCACGCGCGCCGTGCCCTCGGTGGAGCAGATGTCAAAGCCCAGGTAGCGCAGGATACGGGCGACCGAAAGGATGTGGCGCTTGTCTCGGTCGCACACGCTAATGAACACCTTGCCGGCGCTCGGGTCGGGCAGCTTGTAGTCAATCGCCAGCTGCGTCTTGGCGTATGCCTCGGGATAGCTCTTGGCGATACCCATAACCTCGCCCGTCGACTTCATCTCGGGACCCAGGATAACGTCGGCGCCCGGGAAACGACCCCAGGGCATAACGGCTTCCTTCATGCAGAACCAGTCCAGCTGACGCTCGTCGCTCGGCAGACCCAGGCTGGCGATAGAATCGCCCGCCATGATACGCGCCGCGCACTTGGCCAGCGGCACGCCGGTTGCCTTGGAGATGAACGGCACGGTGCGGCTCGCGCGCGGGTTTGCCTCAATCACGTAGACGGTCTCGCCCTTGATGGCGTACTGCACGTTGACCAGGCCGCGTACGCCCAGCGCCATCGCGATGCGGCGCGTGGTCTCGCGAAGCTTTGCCTGCAGGCTCTCGCTAAAACTGAACGGCGGGATGCAGGTCGCGGAGTCGCCAGAGTGGATACCGGCCTCCTCGATATGCTCCAGAATACCGCCAATGTAGACCTCTTCGCCATCGCACAGGGCGTCGACATCGGACTCGATCGCACCCTCCAGGAAGCGGTCCAGATACACCGGATAGTCGGGGCTAATGCGCGCGGCCTCGGCCATGTAATCGCGCAGATGCTCGGCATCGTAGGCGATCATCATGCCGCGGCCGCCCAGCACGTAGCTCGGACGCACCAGCAGCGGGTAGCCAATATGCGCGGCCACGGCCTCGGCCTCCTCAAACGAGGTTGCCTGGCCCGCCGGCGGGTACATGATGCCCAGCTTGTCGAGCAGGGCGGCAAAACGCTCGCGGTCCTCGGCAAAGTCGATGGCGTCGGGCTTGGTACCCATGATGTTGACGCCACTCTCCTCGAGCATGCGCGCCAGCTTAAGCGGGGTCTGGCCGCCGAGCGTCACCACGACGCCATCGGGACGCTCAACGTCGATAACGTCCATGACGTCCTCGTAGGTGAGCGGCTCAAAGTAAAGGCGGTCGGACGTGTCGTAGTCGGTCGAAACGGTCTCGGGATTGCAGTTGACCATGATGGTCTCAAAGCCGCGGGCCGCCAGCGCATAGCTCGCATGCACACAGCAGTAGTCGAACTCGATACCCTGGCCGATACGGTTGGGGCCGGCGCCCAGGATCATCGCCTTGGGCTTGTCCGCCGGCGTGGTCTCGTCGGGAGCCACGCACTTCTTGGCATCCGGACTCGTGCGGTAGATGTTCTCGTACGTCTTGTAGTGGTACTCCGTGGCGCTCGAGAACTCCGCAGCGCAGGTATCGACCGTCTTCATGCTGGGAACCACGCCAAGGCCCTTGCGATAGGCGCGCACAAAGCGCTCGTCCGAGCCGGTCAGCGCGGCGATCTCGGCGTCGCTCGTGCCGTACTGCTTGAGCAGGCGCATCGCGTCGGCGTCGATATCCTCCACACGCAGGCCGCGGATGCTCTCCTGGACCTGCACCATGTCGTTGATGCGGTTGAGGTACCACGGGTCGATGCCGCAGGTGGCATGGATGCGAGCGATGTCCCAGCCGCGGCGCAGGGCCTCGACCACAAAGAAGATGCGGTGCTCGGTCGGCGTGGCCACGGCTTGAGCGAGCTCGTCGTCGCTCAGCTTATCGGCACCCTCTTTGCCACCGGCGCAAATGCCCTGGTGGCCATCCTCCAGCGAGCGCATAGCCTTGCCAAAGGCCTCCTCAAAGGTGCGGCCGATCGCCATAATCTCGCCCACGGCCTTCATGCGCGTGGTGAGTGTGGGGTCGGTACCCTTGAACTTCTCGAAGGCAAAGCGCGGCACCTTGACCACACAGTAGTCAATCGTGGGCTCAAAGCAGGCGGGCGTAGCCTTGGTGATGTCGTTGACGATCTCGTCGAGCGTATAGCCCACGGCCAGGCGCGCGGCAGCCTTGGCGATGGGGAAACCCGTGGCCTTGGAAGCGAGGGCGGATGAGCGGCTCACGCGCGGGTTCATCTCGATGACGATCAGGCGGCCGGTCCGGGGGTTCACGGCAAACTGCACGTTGGAGCCACCGGTCTCGACGCCGATCTTCTCCAGAATGGCGAGCGAGGCCACGCGCATGCGCTGATACTCAAGGTCGGAGAGCGTCTGCGCCGGCGCCACGGTGATGGAGTCGCCGGTATGCACGCCCATGGGGTCGAGGTTCTCGATGGAGCACACGATGATGCCGTTGCCGGCGTGATCACGCATGACCTCCATCTCGTACTCTTTCCAGCCCTCGATGGACTCCTCGACCAGCACCTCGTGGGCAGGCGAGAGCTCCAGGCCCTGGCTCACGATGGAGACGAGCTCCTCGTGGGTGTGAGCGATACCGCCGCCGGCGCCGCCGAGGGTAAAGCTCGGGCGCAGTACGCAGGGATAGCCCACGCGCTCGGCGATGGCCTCGGCGTCGGCCACGCTGTAGGCATAGCCCGAGCGCGCGACCTCCAGGCCGATCTCGGCCATGGCCTCGTTAAAGAGCTTGCGGTCCTCGCCGCGCTCGATGGCGGCCAGGTCGCAGCCGATCATCTCGACGCCGTACTTGTCCAGCGTGCCGTCTTTCGCCAGCTCGACGGCGGCGTTCAGACCGGTCTGGCCGCCCAGCGTGGGCAGCAGCGCGTCCGGGCGCTCTTTCTTGATTACGCGCTCGATAAATTCGGCGGTGATGGGCTCGACATAGGTGCGGTCGGCAAGACCCGGGTCGGTCATGATGGTCGCCGGGTTGGAGTTGACCAGGATGACCTCAAAGCCATCCTCCTTGAGCACCTTGCAGGCCTGGGCGCCGGAGTAGTCAAACTCGCAGGCCTGGCCGATAACGATGGGGCCCGAGCCAATGACGAGGATGCGCTTGATGTCAGTACGTTTAGGCATGTTAGTTCTCCTCGGTCTCAGTCTCGGCGAAATTCCAACCAGCCAGGCGGTCCTTCGCGGTGTCGATGTCCAGGTAGTTCTCCTCGCCGTCCATGAGTCGCGTAAAGGCGGTAAAGAGATAGTGAGCATCGGTGGGGCCAGGCGAGGCCTCGGGGTGGTACTGGACCGAGAAGCACGGGGCGTCGAGCAGCTGGATGCCCTCGGCGGTGCCGTCGTTGAGGTTCACGTGCGTCAGGCGAATGCGGCCAAAGCGCTCGTTCATCACGACCGGCGCGATTCCGCGGCGCACCCAGACGCGCAGATCTCCATCGACCGCATGCTCGGTCTCGCCGCCGGAAAGCTCGGGGACAAGCTTGCCCAGGCTGGGGAACAGCAGGCCAAAGCCATGGTTTTGCGCGGTGATCTCCACGCGACGGCTTACCAGGTTCATAACCGGCTGGTTGCCACCGCGGTGACCGAACTTAAGCTTTTCCATCTGGGCGCCGCAGGCCAGGCTGATCATCTGGTGACCAAGACAAATACCAAAGACCGGCACCTTGCCGATCAGCTGCTGCACCTGCTCGTAGGTCTCCACCACGGCGTCGGGGTCGCCGGGGCCATTGGACAAAAAGACGCCGTCGGGATTCATGTCGAGCACCTCGCTCGCGGGCGTATTCCACGGCACGACGGTAAGGTCGCAGCCGGCGCGGACCAGCCCTTCCAGAATGCCGCGCTTCACACCGCAGTCGTAGGCGACCACTTTGTGACGGGCAGGAGCGGCAGCCGAAAGCGCAAAGTCATGCGTGGCAGGCAGGTCGGCGGCCACAAACTCATGAGGCGCGGGGCAACTTACGGTCTTGACCAGGTTCTCGCCTACCAGCGTAGGCGCTGCGGCCAGACGCTCGGCAAGCTCGTCGACGTCGAAGATCTCGGTCGAGATAATGCCCATCTTGGAACCATTGTCGCGCAGATGGCGCACCAGAGCGCGGGTGTCGACACCCTCGATAGCAACGATGCCGTGTGCGCGCAGGTACTCCGGCACGCTGACGGCCGAGCGCCAGTTAGAAGGCGTGGCGCACATGTCGCGAACGATCATGCCGCGCATGGCCGGAGCGCTCGCAGAGCGCACGGCGTCGCCGGGGAAGGCCGACTGGACGTCGGTCTCGTCGATACCGTAGTTGCCGATCTGCGGATAGGTCATGGTTACGATTTGGCCGGCATAACTCGGGTCGGTCATGACCTCAAAGTAGCCCTCGAGCGAGGTGTTGAAGCAGACTTCGCCGGTCGCGGTGCCCTCGGCGCCGCATGCACGTCCATAAAAAATGGTCCCATCCTCAAGATACAGGATGCAGGGACCGCAGGTGCCCTTGCTGGTTTTGGCCAGCATGCGCTGGCAAAGCTCGCTGGGCGCGAAGGTGCGGGCGGCAGCGCCCGCAGTATGGTTGTTCGCCATAATTCTCCTTCCCGGTCTCACAGGACCGGCTTAAAGGTGTGTAGTTAGGCCTCGCGGTATTGTAACCGCAAGCATGCCTCATGGCGTTAATTTCATCGAAATGTTTACGAAATGATAATTATGACTTTCTATGCATAATGATTTTTTAATCCCCGTCCCAGAAAAATCATCCCGCGCGGGCTTGTGGCTCACGCGGGATGACGGCATCTTATTATCTCTTGTCCTGCTCCAGCAGTTCGGACGGTGTGCGATCGGGCTTGCCGCCGCGGAAAATCTCGCGGCCATGTAGACGATGCTCCAGGTCACGTTCGGCCTTTTCCTCGTCAATCTTGGTCTGGCTCACCACCGGGTCCTCAATCAACGACGACACCGAGTTCACCTGCTTCTGAATGCGCTCGGCGATGGTGTCATCCATACTCACGATGCGCATCTTCCAGTCGATACTCGTGGCGTTGGATGAGCTCTTGGTCCACACGAACGTCAAAATGGCGCTCTGGTGGCCGCGCGCGGGGAACATGCCAAAGAAGGAATCGTGCTGAATGTTGCTATCCTCGTCGATATAGGCGTGAACGTTATACACCACGCGGTCAATCTTATCGTTGAGCAGCGCGTTGGTCGCGAGCGCCGCGGCCTGAATCTGCCCGTTGGACAGCAGCTCGAGCTCGTTGGCAGACGATGTGTCCAACACCGTCACCTCGACCGTGCCCGTACGCTCATCGGCTTCATCGACGGTAAAGTCGAGCGGGAACTGCGTAAAGCCGTTGCCCCACTCGAGTCCACCCTTGAGTGCTGTAGAAACGGTATCGACCGAAACGCTCTCGGACAGGTTGGCGGTGTTCAGACGACGCATCACGCCGTAGCCAATCTGCATGCCCACGATCAGCACCAAAATACCGATGACCACGGCCATCGCGGTCTTCGTAATGGTATGGCTCACCTGCGAGCCCGAAGGATCGTCCTCGGACAGTGGGTCGATATGTTTTGCCTGGCTCGCGCGGTCCTCGCTGCGCAGCTGCGCTAGCGCCGCTTTGTCACCGCGCTTGGCCGCAGCCTCCTTCTCACGCATGCGCTCGGTTCGCTTTTTGGCAAGCGTGGGATCCAAGACACCGGATGCATCGATTTCGGAGAATAACTCCGTCACTTCTTCCGGAGTCAAAGGGTTCTTGTCAGCCATAAACTTCCTGTCATATCAATCAGTCGAGCTCGTGCGCACGCGCACCTTCGAACTGCATTCGATAGTAACGGGCATAGGTGCCGCCACGGGCGAGAAGCTCCTCGTGCGTGCCACGCTCCACAACGCGACCATGCTCAACGGTCGCAATCTCATCGGCATGCTTAATGGTCGAAAGACGATGGGCGATGATGATCGTGGTACGGCCGCGTGCCAGCTCTTCGAGCGACTCCTGCACCGCCTCCTCGCTCTCGTTATCCAAAGCACTCGTCGCCTCATCCAAAATAAGGATCTTGGGATTCTTGAGAAACACGCGCGCGATGGCAACGCGCTGCTTCTGTCCGCCCGAAAGACGGCTGCCGCGCTCGCCTACCACGGTGTCGTAGCCCTGCGGAAGCGATTCGATAAAGGTATCGATATTGGCGCGGCGGGCCGCCTCGGCGATCTCTTCTGCCGTAGCACCCGGCTTGCCGTAGGCGATGTTCTCGCCGATTGTTCCGTCAAACAGGTAGACATCCTGCTGCACCAGGCCGATGGCACGACGCAGGCTCTGCTGCGTCACATCGCGCACATCCTGGCCGTCGATGCTAATGGAGCCGGCAGCCACGTCATAAAAGCGCGGCAGCAGCGAACAGGTCGTGGACTTGCCGCCGCCCGAAGGGCCAACCAAAGCGATGGTCTGCCCGGGCTTGATGGACAGATCCATATGGTCGATAACGGGACGCTCGTCGGCATCGCCCTCGCCCAGCTCGACATCCTCGTAGTTAAAGCACACGTCGTGATACTCCACGGCGCCGGCGGTCACCTGCAGATCCGTGGCGCCCGGCTTGTCCTGGATATCCGGCGCGGTCGAGAGCACCTCGTCCATACGCTTAAAGCCGGCAATAGCCTTCTGATACGTTTCGGCCGAATTGACGAGTGTCTCGAGCGGCGTGCAGAACAGCGAAATGTAGAGAGCGAAGGTTGCCATATCGACCGCCTGCAGCTGACCCTGGGCAACGAGCCAACCACCCAGCAGCACCACGATCACATAGAGCACACCCGAGAGCAGGCCATACGTCGCGGTATAGACGCCCATGGCGTGATACATGTTCTCCTTGGACGAAAGATAGCGATTGTTGGAGGCGCGGAACTTGAAACGTTCGGTCTCCTCATTGGCAAAGCTCTTGACCACGCGCATGCCCGCCAGCGAATCCTGCAGCTGCGCATTGATGCCGCTGATCTTTTTGCGGTTGTCGCTAAAAACCTCGCGCATGCGCATGTTCTGCCAAAACATGATGACCGCAAACGCCGCCGTCACCACAGCCATGGCAAGTGCCAGCACCGGGGCAATGGTAAAGAGGATCACAAACGAGCCGATAATCTCGATGCCGCAGATGATGATCCACTCGGGCACGTGGTGCGCCGCCTCGCAGATATCGAACAGGTCGTTGACCACGCGGCTCATCATGTCGCCCGAGCTGTTGCGATCGAAGTACGCAAAGCTAAAGCGCTCATACTGGTCGAACAGGTCCTCACGCATTTTGGACTCCATACGCGCGCCCATCACATGACCCCAATAGCTCACAAAATAGCGGCAGGCGCAGCGGACGGCATACATCAGCACCAAGCCCACCGCGATCATGCCGAGCGCCTGCATAATGGCAGCCTGACCCTGAGTAAACAGCCCACCGGTCAAATTGCGCAGGATAATGGGGAACGCCAGGTCAATGGCGGCAAGCACCAGAGCACAAACAGTATCAGCAACAAAAAGCCCCATCTGGGGCTCGTAATACGAAAGAAACCTCTTCAGCATGTGATCCTCAAAGAAATATCAGCAACGTAAGGCCCTAGGACAAAGCAATCAGTAGTACTTGTCCCAGGGCTATCCCCACTCGTTAAAGCTCCGTGCCCCCAAGGCGGTGCGCGATGCTGTCGCAGGCCAAGGCGCCTACGACGGTCTTGGCGTCTTCGATCTTGCCGTCGAGCACGGCGTCAATCAGCTCGTGCAGCGGCACCAGGTCCACGTTGACAAACTCGTCATCATCGGGGTTGGGCGCATCAAACTCGAGCTTGGTAGCCAAGTAGATGTGGATGATCTCATCGCAAAAACCGCAGGACGTGACAATCGACGTCAAAAAGCGAATGCGACCGGCCCTAAAGCCCGTCTCCTCATGCAGTTCGCGCTTGGCGCAATCGAGCGGGTCCTCGCCTGGATCGAGCTTGCCGGCGGGAATCTCGACCGTCACGCGGTCGATGGCGGTGCGGTACTGACGCACCAGTACGATCTTGCCGCTCTCGGTAAGCGCCACAACGGCCGCCGCGCCCGGATGGCGAACGATATCGCGGGCGCTGCGGTGACCGTTGGGCAGCTCAACTTCAAGACGGTGGACGTCAAGGATCTTGCCCTTCCAGGCGCACTCCTCCGAAAGAATCTTCTCGTGCAGCTCGGCATCGTGCGGGTCGTCGTCGCCCAGCACCAGCGCCGGCTCGTCAGCGACCTCGCCACCAGGCTCGCCCTCGGCGTGCCCATACATGCGGCTGTCCTCTTCGACGATCTGCGCGTCCACGAGCTCTTCGTTCTTCTCGTCCATCCGTCTCATTCCTCTCGGATTTTAGGCATCCCAGGCGTCGCGGCCGCGCAGCGCGCGCAGGCCGATGTCGTGACGCAGGGTCTTGCCCTCAAAATCAATCTTCTCGCAGGCCTCGTAGGCAAGGTTGCGGGCGTTCTCAAACGTATCGCCCAGCGCGGTCACGGCAAGCACACGGCCGCCGTTGGTCACGAGCCGGCCGTCCACCACGGCGGTGCCGGCATGGTACACGGTCACGTTCTCCATGGCCTCGGCGTCGGCGATGCCGGTGATGACTTTGCCCTTCTCGTAGCTGCCGGGATAGCCCGCGCTCGTCAGGACAACAGCCACGGCCCACTCGTCACGCCAGTCGAGCTCAATCTGATCAAGCTCGCAGTTGGCGCAGGCGAGCATAACCTCGACCAGGTCGTTCTTGAGGCGCGGCAGCACGACCTGCGTCTCAGGGTCGCCAAAGCGGGCGTTGAACTCCAGCACCTTGGGGCCGGCAGGCGTGAGCATAAAGCCGCCGTACAGGCAGCCGCGGTAGTCGATACCCTCAGCAGCGAGCTCGGCCACGGTCTGCTCCATGACCTTCACCATGGTGGCGTGCTCCTCGTCAGTCACGATGGGCACCGGGCTGTAAACGCCCATGCCACCGGTGTTGGGACCCTTGTCGCCCTCGAGCGCACGCTTGTGGTCCTGCGAAGTGGCCATGGGGCGCACGGTCTTGCCGTCGGTAAAGGCCAGCAGCGAGCACTCAGGACCAACGAGCATCTCCTCGATGACCACGGTATTGCCGGCATCGCCAAAGGTGCCGCCAAAACACTCGCGCACGGCCTCTTCGGCCTGCTCGAGCTCAGTCGCCACGATAACGCCCTTGCCTGCGGCCAGGCCGTCAGCCTTGACGACCAGCGGAGCGCCCTGCTCACGCACATAGGCAAGAGCCGAAGCCTCGTCGGTAAACGAGCCGTAGGCTGCCGTCGGAATGCCCGCACGCTCCATGAGCTGCTTGGAGAACAGCTTGGAGCCCTCCATCTGGGCGCCCTCGGCACCCGGGCCAAAGCAGGGAATACCCGCCGCGCGCACGGCGTCGGCCACGCCCGCCACGAGCGGAGCCTCGGGGCCAATTACCACGAGTCCGCATCCGTG
The DNA here is from genome assembly GCA_900544235.1 of uncultured Collinsella sp. Lineage (GTDB taxonomy): Bacteria > Actinomycetota > Coriobacteriia > Coriobacteriales > Coriobacteriaceae > Collinsella. The sequence goes on along the minus strand of UQUL01000004.1, from coordinate 6,284 downwards.
GCTCTGCGCAAACGCCGCCACGGCCGCAGGATCGCAGTCGTCAAGAACAACGTTCTCGCCGCAGCTCGCAGTGCCGCCGTTACCCGGCGCGATGTAGAGCTTGCCGGCGCGCGGTGATGCTGCGAGCTTAGCTGCCAAAGCATGCTCGCGGCCGCCGCTGCCCAACAACAGGATGTCGATGGTTTGAGTGTCCGCCTTCAAGGGTGCCTCCTCTATGGATGAACGGCCCGCTCCGCGCGAGCCCTTTGCAAGCAAATATACCCCTCGGCCGCCCGTCCGGGCTGCAAAGGGGTATATCGCAATAACCAAATAGTCCCGATTACTTCCAGAATCGGTTGATGATCTGCTCGCGACCAGCGCCAACGCCAATGAACGTCACGCGGGTGTGTGCCAGATCCTCGATAAACGCCACGTAGTCCTGAGCCTCCTGCGGCAGCTCCTCAAAGCTGCGGCAGCCGGTGATATCGCACTTCCAACCAGGAAGCTCCTCGTAGATGGGCTTGGCGTGCTCAAAGCGAACCTGATGCTCGGGCACGCTGGTATAGCGCTCGCCATCGACGTCGTAGGCCACGCACACCTTGATGGTGTCGAAAGCCGAAAGCACGTCGAGCTTGGTCATGGCGATATCGGTGAGGCCGTTGACGCGCGAGGCGTAGTTGGCGATAGGGCCGTCAAACCAGCCGCAGCGACGACGGCGACCGGTGGTCACGCCGTACTCATAGCCCTCCTCGGTCAGCGTGTGACCGGCCTCGGACTCATAGGAAAGCTCGGTGGGCATGGGGCCCGAACCGACGCGGGTGATATAGGCCTTCATGACGCCCAGCACGCGGTCGACGTTCTTCATGCCGACGCCGGAACCGGTAATGGCGCCGCCGGCGGTGCAGTTGGAAGACGTCACGTACGGATAGGTGCCGTGGTCGATGTCGAGCAGCGTCGCCTGGGCGCCCTCAAACAGCAGGTCCTTGCCCTCGTCGATCATGTTGTTGAGCAGCAGACTCGTCTCGGTGATGTAGGGACGCAGGCGCTCGGCCATCGGCAGGTACTCGTCGCAAATCTGGTCCACGGTGTAGGTGGGCAGGTTGTAGATGAGCTCGAGCTCGGGGTTCACGCGGGCGAGAGCGGTCTCCAGCTTGTCGCGGAACAGCGCCTCGTCCAGCATGTCCTGCATGCGCAGGCCAATGCGGGCCATCTTGTCCTGATAGCACGGACCGATGCCGCGCTTGGTGGTACCGATGTTCTTCTTGCCGAGCTTCTGCTCAAAGGCGCCATCCAGATCGATGTGGTACGGCATGATGACATGCGCGTTGCCGCTAATCTTGAGGTTCTTGGTGGTGATGCCGTCGGCCTCGAACATATCGATCTCCTCAAGGACAACCTTGGGGTTGACGACGCAGCCGTTACCGATCACCGACACGTGGTCGGAATACATGATGCCGGAGGGCACCTGGTGCAGGCCGTACTTCTTGCCGTTGACGACGATGGTGTGACCGGCGTTGTTGCCGCCCGAGTAGCGCACGACGGCATCGAAGTCGCCGGCGACTAGGTCGCAAATCTTACCCTTGCCCTCATCGCCCCACTGGGCACCGACCAAAACGGTTGACGGCATGTTTACTCCTTACATTCATGGACTGTCTACGCGCCACGCCGGCACGCAGAAGCACAAAACATTCCCAGTATACCCGTGCAACGGGCGCCTGTCCTACTCCTCGGCATGTGCCCCATCAAGCTCATAGAACTTGGTGGATGCCGGCAGGAACATCAGGTCGACGTCGCCGATCGGGCCCGAACGGTTCTTGGCCACGACGATACGCGTAACGCCCTCGTCGGGTCGATCGTCGCGCGAGGCCTCGGCCTCGTCGGCGGAGCGGTCCAAGAACATAACGATATCGGCGTCCTGCTCGATGGAGCCCGATTCACGAAGGTCGGAAAGTTGCGGGCGCTTGCCGGTACGGGATTCGACCTGACGCGAGAGCTGCGACAGCGCGATGAGCGGGATCTTGAGCTCCTTGGCCATGATCTTCAGACCACGCGACATCTCCGAAACCTCGACGGTACGGCTCTCGGAGCGGCGTCCCGGCGGAGGACTCACCAGCTGCAGGTAGTCCAGGATGATGATGGCCTTCTCCTTGTTATGGAGCATACGGCGGCTCTTGGCGCGAATCTCGGTCACTGTGGTGCCGGGCGTATCGTCAATCAGAATATCCAGCTTGGATAAGGTCTGCGTGGCCTCGTTGATATTGGCCCACTGCTCGGGGCTAATGCGGCCCATGCGGAAATCACTGATCGAGATCATGGCATAGGCGCAAATCAGACGCTGGGCAATTTCCTTGCCCGACATCTCCAGCGAGAAGAAGCCGACGGTATAACCAGCAGCGGCAGCGTTGAGCGCCAGATTCAGAGCGAACGACGTCTTACCCACGGCAGGACGGGCACCGATGATGATGAGCTGGCCTTCGCGAAAACCCATGAGCATGCGGTCGAGCGACGGGAAGCCCGTGGGCACGCCCGCAGCCTGGCCACCGGCCTGGCACACTTCCTCGGCCTCGTTATAGGCCTCGACCATAAACTCGGTCAGCGTCTTGTAGCTCGACTTGACCTCGCGTGCCGTGACCTTGAGCAGCTTGCTCTCGGCCAGCTCGACAACCTCTTTGGTGTCGGTGGGGGCGTTATATGCCAGCGCGTTGATCTCGTTGGTGGCGCCGATCAGCTCGCGCAGCATCGAATCGCGGCGAACGATGGCGGCATGGTGCTGCCAGTTGACGAGCGACAGGGTCTGACCCATCAGCTCCAAAATGTACGCCTCGCCGCCCACGGCATCGAGCTTGTTGATGCTTCGCAGGTAATCGATCAGCGAGATGGAGTCGATGGGAATGCGGCTGTTGTACATATCGACCATCGCGGTATAGATGGTCTTATGAATGGGCCGGTAGAAGTCATCGGGCTGCAGCTCGACCTGGGCCTCTTCGACCACCTCGGGCGATAGCAGCATGGCGGCCAGTACATTGGCCTCTGCATCTTGGTTTTGGGGAAGACCCAACTTTGAGCCGCGGTCCTCAACCGTCAGCCCGGTCTCCCTATCGTCATATGCCATGAGCATCCTCATTCATATCGCTTGCGAGCATCCATAGTATCAGCCACGGCCCCAAAACGCGCCGCGCGCCGCCAATCATCACCGAACCAAACGGATGAACGGTCCTGTATATAGGACTTCGACGCAACGTTCACCATGACACTCACTCAGCGCAAAAAACAAAAGGGCGCCCTGGTTTCCCAGAGCGCCCTTCTTAGAACAAGATTGTTGCGTTGCAGCAAATGCTACTCGGCAGCAGCCTCAGTCTCGACCTCGGCGGTCTCGGCCTCGGCGACCTCAGCGGCCTCCTCGACCTCAGCCTCGGCAGCGAGCTCCTCGGCGGTAACGCCGACGAGAACGACAACCTCGGCCTTGATCTCGCGGTACAGCGAGATGGCAACGGTGTGGGCACCGGCAACCTTGATGGGCTTACCGAGCTCGACGCGCTTGCGGTCGATGTCCATACCGAGCTGAGCCTTGATGGCGTCAGCGATCATAGCGGCGGTAACGGAGCCAAAGAGGATGCCCTCGTCGCCGACCTTGACGTCAACGGTGACCGTCTTGCCCTCGAAGGCAGCCTTGGTCTCGTTGGCGGTAGCCAGACGGACGGCCTCGCGCTTGGCGATGTTGTTGCGACGCTCGTCAAGCTGCTTGAGGTTGCCCTTGGTGGCGGCAACAGCGAGCTTCTTGGGGAACAGGAAGTTCTCAGCGTAACCCTGAGCGACCTCTACGACGTCACCCTCGCCGCCCTTGCCCTTGATCTCATCGAGAAGAATAACCTTCATGATGCGTCTCCCTTCTTAGCCGCGGTCGCGGTTGCCACGAGAGGAAACCACGGGGACGGTGTACGGCAGGAGAGCCATCTCGCGGGCGCGCTTGATGGCGTTGGCGATGTCATGCTGATGCTGCGTGCAAGCGCCAGTGACGCGACGGGGCTTGATCTTGCCACGGTCGGTCATGTACTTACGGAGAAGCTGAGTGTCCTTATAGTCGATGAACTCAGTGTTCTCCTTGCAGAACTGGCAGTACTTACGACGCGGCTGACGTGCAGAAAAATCATTAGCCATGTCAAAATACCTTTCATTTGGCAACTTCGGCGAACCGAAGCCGCCTCTCACTCAAAAATAGGTGAACAACCCTTAGAACGGGATGTCCTCATCGTAGACGTCGACCGCGGGCGGCGTGGCCACCGGTGCGGCAGGACGTGCTGCGGGCGCGGGAGCTGCGGGGGCGTAACCGCCCTGATCGTAGCCACCCTGGCCACCACGGGAGCTCATAAACTCGATCTCATCGACGATGACCTCAAGTTTGCTCCGGCGCTGGCCGTCGCGCTCCCAAGAGCTGTAGCGCAGCTTGCCCTCGATCGCGACCTTGTTTCCCTTTGCCAGGAAACGGCTCACGGCCTCGGCGCGGGTGCCGAACATGGTGCAGTCGACAAAGTTGGGATAGTCCTCCCACTCGCCAGTCTGCGCGTTGCGGCGACGATCGTTCACGGCAACGCCAAAGGACAGAACCTGGGTTCCGCCAGCAGTGGCGCGCAGCTCGGGATCGCGGGTGAGGTTACCGGTGATGTTCACTCGATTGATGCTCATAACTCACTACTTCCTCTTGGGGCACAAGCCCAGTCCAAAACGACAGTCTTACTCCTGGTCGTCGCGACGGACGATCATGTGGCGGACCACAGCGTCGGTGATGCGCAGGACGCGATCAAGCTCGGCGATCTGGGTAGGATCTGCGTGGAAGTTGATGAGGGTGTAGTCACCATCGGTGAGGTCGTTGATCTCGTAGGCGAGCTTGCGCTTGCCCCACTCGTCAACGGAGTCGACCTTGCCAGCGCCCTCAGCGATCGTGGTATCGATACGCTTCATAACAGCGAGACGAGTCTCGGGGTCGAGCGACGGGTCAACAAAGAACAGCAGTTCATAAGCCTTCATATTGTCACCTCCTCTGGGCAAATGTGGCTTCAGGTCGTGAAGGTGCGCCTGAAGCAGGAAAAGACTTGGTAATAATATCTTTCAACCTCCCAGGCCGCAAGAATATGCAGCTACAACCTCATGACCTCCACATATGCCCATACTCGCACGACGTTTCATGCGCATTCCAACCAAATGCTGACCAAAAGCTTGACGAATCTGTGGACAAGATACGGTGCCGTGGTGACAAGCTGAGCCAAGCCACAGGTCAACGGGCACAAGGCTGTGGTCGCAAAATGCATACCAGTGGTCCACAGCACCACCCAAAGATTTTTAAATTCATTGCCAAGTCGCTTATGAATACCCCTTTTGAACAATTGAGTTGATCAACCACGCTGGTCGGAAGCCGTTTTTTTGGCACCTCAAACCCCACTGCAACGCCAAGCGCGGCCGAGCGTTTTAAAAAATGCCAACTTTTCTGTTTGCACTTTGCGATTCCTCGTGTATACTGACTTTCGCATTTAACGGAGAGTTGTCCGAGTGGCCGAAGGAGCACGATTGGAAATCGTGTAGGCGTCAAAAGCGTCTCCAGGGTTCAAATCCCTGACTCTCCGCCAGTTAATTCCAAAGCAGGCCTTCGAGCCTGCTTTGTTTTTACCCCACGCGGAGGGGTGGCAGAGTGGTTGAATGCGGCGGTCTCGAAAACCGTTTGGCCTGTATAAGGTCACGAGGGTTCGAATCCCTCCTCCTCCGCCATTTAGATTGAGAAAGCTCCCGAGAATGGGAGCTTTTTTCTTTTGAGTCCCTTACAAGCAAATACGGCGGAGGAGGAGGGATTCGAACCCGCCAGGGCGCGGAGCGTAAAGAAAACGCGCCCGTGGCGCGTTTTAGCGCAGCGCGGTCGGCGTAAGCCGACCGGATAAATTTTGAGCTCCGCTCAAAATTTGGACATCCCTCCTATTCAGCCACGCCCCCATCGCGTTCAACATCAACCCAGACCCCCAAACATGTACGTCACCCTCCAAAACCGACATTTTTCGACATCTTTGGAGGCTGATGTACATGTTATGTACCTACGCCCCCACCCGGCCCCGACCGTTTACCGAGCAATAGGGTCGCCACGCCCGCCAACCATGTACTATGTACGGGCATTGTCTAAACCCACAATCCAAAGGACCCCATCTTGCCCGTCGTCGCCGCCATAACCATTACCTCACATGTCTCGGATGCCATGGTCGCTATTCCGTTTTGGCTCGAGATGTTCGCTGTTGTCGCTGCATCGATCTCGGGTGTGCTGGTTG